>NZ_JBFTHT010000020.1:0-66705 GCF_056394385.1 Arthrobacter sp. 10N44_2
TCACCGCCGAGGACCTCGAGGCAATCGCCGACAAGCTCAACAACCGGCCCCGCCCCACGCTGAACCTCGAAACCCCCAAACAACGCATGCGCCACCTCATCGCCGCCGCGGCCTAAACCCCGTTGTTGCAACGACCAATTGACTTTGAGTCTCCGGGATGGGCGCGATGTGACCCCGCGTTGGATTTAAGGGCGGGCTACTTCTTCGGCAAGCCCGCCGGATTCAGCTCCGACTTCGCGACGGCTTCCGCGGACAACCCCCAGCGGTCCAGGATCTTGGCGTAGCTTCCGTCCTGGATCAGGTGGTTCAGTCCGGCCTGGGCCGCTGCGGCAAACCCGTTGTCCTTCTTGGTGGTGACGGCGATGCTGGCCTTCAGCGGCCAGCCGCCGTCGACCAGGCCGACGAGCTTTGTCTTGGCGTCGGAGGCCGCCTTGTAGGCCGCCGTGGCGTTGGGGCCGAACGTGAGGTCCGCCCGTCCGGACTGGATGGCGAGCTGGGAGGCGGAGTCGTCGTCGTAATACTGGAACTCCACGGGCTTGAGGCCGTTTTTCTTGTTCTCCTCATCCCAGCGCAGCAGGATTGCCTCCTGGTTGGTGCCGGAACCGACGATCACGCGCTTGCCGGCGACGTCCGGGGCCGATTCGACCTTGGTGACACTGCTGTCCGCCTTGGCGTAGAAGCCGAGCTTGTCCTCACGGTAGCTGGCGAAGTCGAACTTGAGCTTGCGCTCCTCCGTGACGGTGACATTGGAGAGCACAGCCTCATACTTGCCGGAATCGACGCCGAGCGGCCAGTCGGCCCAGGCCGTCGGGACAATGTCTGCCTCCAGGCCCAGGGACTCGGCCAGAGCGACGGCGATATCCACCTCGTTGCCCACCGGGGTCTTGTTGTCCGTGGCGTAAACGGCCAGCGGCGCCGCAAACGGGCTCACCGCCACGGTCAGCTTCCCGTCCTTCTTAATGGCTTCCGGGACGAGCGCGGCGGCCGCGGCATCCACCGTGGCCTTGACGCGGTCCTGCTGCGGCGAGAGGTTGAACTGCTTCACCCCGGTGGACGACGACGCCGCTGCCGACGGGCCGCCGGCAGCGGCGGCGCCGGGATCAGAGCAGGCCGCCAGACCCAGGACAGTGGTGGCCGCCAACGCGACCGCGGCGCCTGATTTAAACGAAAGACTGGACATGTTCTCCCCTTGAGAGTGGACTGAAATGGTGCTGGTGCCAGCAACTATCCGGGGCCCGGGAGAGCCGGTCAAAGCGCCGTGAAACCGGGTGAAACCAAGGGATACAGGCGGTAATACCCGTTCATCCGGCGTCCGCGGACGCTGCCTGCGGACGCCCTGTGTTACCGAAGATTGCCCTGCGTGACGCGACGGGACGGAATTGTTCACGGCAGGCCGCAACTGCCCTAGCCTGCATAGAAGACCTGCAAGGTGACAGCACGACACAGGAGGGGTGAACTTGTCAGTGAGCACGCACCAGCAAACGCACCGGACCACGCACCGGCTCGGCATCAACGCCCCGGCGGACCTTGTCTTCAGCATGCTGCGCGACGCCTCACATTGGCCCTATCTCGAGGGCCTGACGGTGTACTCGGAGCGCGTCAGCGGCGACGACGCCGGCCACGAGCTGCGCACGTCCGTGGTGTCCAACGGCTCACTCAGTTCAAGCCACTGCTGGCGCGTCTTTGACACCGCCAGCCACCGCGCCCAGTTCCACCAGCTGGACCTCGAGCCCCCGTTCCGGGAGCTCGGCGGCGACTGGCAGATCCGGCCGGCGGACGGGCTCTCCGTGGTCACGCTGAACCACGAGTTCGAGGTCGACGACGAGCACCTCACCGAGCGGATCCGTGCGATCATCGAGGACTACAGCCGGCGTGAACTGCAGGCGCTGCGGATCAGCTGCGAACGGTTGTCCGTACTCCTGCAGCACCACGCCCCGCAGGCGCACCCCACCCCACATCTCACGGCGCAGTCCACCCCGCACCCCACAGCACAGGAGGCCTAAATGTCAGAGGCCAGGTTCACGACGGAACGGGACAGCTTCGGCCGGCTTCTCGCGGACCGCGAAGTCTGGCGGCAGGCCTCCACCATCCCGGCGGCCGGCGAACTGACCGCCCGTTGGCTGGAGGGCAACAGCCAATACCAGCCGGGCGTCTTCGCGCCCGGGTTCGACGAGGAGACCGCGACCATCGCCGGAGAGCTCGCCCGGCTGAACCGCAACGGGCTCTTCACCAAGGAATCGCAGCCGGGCGTTCAGGCCGGGGGCCTCGCGCAGCGCGCCTACGTCACGGCCTTCTGCGGCCCGGAGGCGGCGACGGCACTCCTGGCCCTGTCCGCACGGACCGGCCTGGTGACGGTCGTCCACGACCCCGGCGAGGCGAGCAGCGTCTCCATCCCGGTGACCGTACAGGACGACGACGTCGCGACATTGCTCGGCAGCAGCGAGGGGCCCGTTGGGGAGGACCAGCTCAGGGACTGGGCAGCCGAGACCAACGAGACCTTGGCCCTGGTCCTGGCGGATGCCTGGTACGTGGAAATCTTCGATCCCGTCTGGGGCCGGAACGATGTCCTGTTGGCCGCCGTACTCGAGGCGCTGCAGGCCGCTTAGCCGGCGGGAACGCGCGCCGCGCTGCCGGCGGCGACCCGGTTCCCGGTAAATTCACATATCGGTCGCATCCCACCCGATGCTCGCGGCCTCGTCCAGGGTTCGCGCCTCGAAATGCTCCAGCATGTCCTTCATTGCCTCGAGGCCCTGCTTGAACAGGGCAGAATCCCGCCACTGTTCAATCTGTTCCAGGGACTCCCACGGGCCGGTGCTGATGAACCTGTTCTTGACGTCGCGATCGTGCATCAGCACGGCTTTGGCGTTGGGAAAGTCTTCCTTCGTCTTCCTGGCCAGATCCCGCCAGGCCTGCACAAAATCGTTCTCGCGGCCGGGATGCACCAGCCAGATTCCGAGCGTATAAACAGACACGTCGATCGCCTCCATTGTCCGTACGGGTTGATACGCCGATTATGTTCCTGTCCTCCGGCCGGCGGTAGTGCCGGACCGCCCGGAGCCCGGTTGTGGCCGCAAATGAACCGTTGTAAGGGTGAAGTGGAAGGCCTAGCATGTGGGCAGACCCCCACTCTGGGGCCAGCCTCGGACCTTCCATCGTTGGGAGCGGGCACACGTTCGGATGCCGATGTCCTGGGCGAACACAGGATAGGAAAAACGATGAGCAAATATCTGTTCGAAGCGAACTACGTCGGCGACGGAATCAAGGGACTCATGCGCGAGGGCGGCACCAAACGGCGTGATGCCGTTGTCGAAGCCCTCAAATCGGTGGACGGCTCACTGGAAAGCTTCTACTACGCCTTCGGGGAGACCGACGTCGTCGGAGTCTTCGATATCCCCGACCAGGCCAACGCCGTCGCCCTGTCACTGATGATCAATTCCACCGGCGCCGTGAACCTGCACATGAAACCGCTCATGTCAGCAGAGGATCTCGACGCGGCAGCCAAGAAGACGCCGTCGTACCGGGCCCCCGGGCAATAGCCCACACGGTGCCCGGCGTGCCGGTGCGGGGCCAGTCCCCCGGGCTGGCCCCGCACCGGCAGCGCCGGATGTTTTAGCGCAGCCGCGCTAACTGCCTGGCGGTCGTGCTACTTGGCGCCGTTGTATTCCTCGTCGGTCACGAGGTCACCCCACTCAGACTCCGCGCCCTCCGCGGGCGCTTCCCACATCGCGAGGTGGGTCATGAAATGGTCCGGCGCGGCCCCGTGCCAGTGCCATTCGCCCGGCGGCGTGTAGATCGTGTCGCCGGGGCGGATTTCGGTCACTTCGCCGCCGCGGGCCTGGACCAGGCCGACACCTTCGGTGACGTGCAGGGTCTGTCCGACGGCGTGCGAGTGCCAGGCCGTGCGGGCGCACGGGGCAAAGTGCACCGCGTTGACGCGCATGCGGGACGGTTCGGGCTGCGGGGCCGCGACGACGTCAAACCAGACGTCGCCGGTGAACATCTGCGCCGGTCCCTTGACGCTTGGCTTCCTGGCTTGGATTTCCACTGTCATTTCCTCACAGGGTGTTTTTGTCGGGTGGCGGGCGCGACCGGAGGCCGCGTCCGCCCACTCCCGGGGTTCTTCGTGCGCTGCTGCGTCCTAGTTCAGGGTCGCGGTGTCGATCACGAAGCGGTAGCGAACGTCGGAGGCCAGGACGCGCTCGTAGGCGTCGTTGATCTTCGCGGCCGGGATGACCTCGATTTCGGCGCCCAGGCCGTGCTCGGCGCAGAAGTTGAGCATTTCCTGGGTTTCGCGGATGCCGCCGATCATCGAGCCGGCGAAGGAACGGCGGCCCATGATCAGGGCGAACGCGTTCACCGGGAGCGGTTCCGCGGGGGCGCCGACGTTGACCAGTGCGCCGTCGAGGGTCAGCAGCTGCAGGTAGGAGCTGATGTCGATCGCGGCACTGACCGTGTTGATGATCAGGTCAAAAGTGCCGGCAAGGTCCGTGAAAGTGTTCTCGTCGCTCGTGGCGTAGTAATGGTCCGCGCCCAGCTTCAGCCCGTCTTCCTGCTTCTTCAGCGACTGCGAGAGGACCGTGACCTCGGCGCCCATGGCGTGGGCGATCTTGACGGCCATGTGGCCGAGTCCGCCGAGGCCGACGATCGCGACCTTCTTGCCGGGACCCGCGCCCCAGTGGTTCAGCGGCGAGTAGGTGGTGATGCCGGCGCACAGCAGCGGCGCGGCGACGTCGAGCTCGATGCCCTCGGGAATGGTGACCACGAAATCTTCGGTCACAACGACGTGGGTGGAGTAGCCGCCCTGGGTGATGGTGCCGTCACGGTCGACGGCGCCATAGGTGCCGGTGTTCCCGGCGAGGCAGTACTGCTCCTCGCCGGCCTGGCAGTTGACGCACTCGCCGCAGGAGTTGACCATGCAGCCGACGCCGACCCGGTCACCGACGGCGTGCTTGGTCACGGCCGTGCCCACCTCGGTGACAATGCCGGCAATTTCATGGCCTGGAACCAGCGGATAGGTCTGCGGGCCCCAGTCGCCGCGGACAGTGTGGATATCGGAATGGCAGATCCCGGCGTACTTGATCTCGATCAGGACATCGTGCGGTCCAACGTCGCGGCGCTCGATGGTGGTGAGGGCGAGCGGCTCGGTCGCGGACGGTGATGCGTAGGCGTTGACGGTAGGCAATGAATCTCCTGCTTGTTGATCGTTGGGGGTTGTTCAACGGAACACCATCCATCAAACCCGGTAACGCGGCCGTGAGGGAGTCCCTGCTGATAGGGGTACTGGCAGGGCCTCCCTCAGAGAGCCCAAAGGCCTAACGTTGATGGCATGGATAATCGAGAGGCGACCCGCGAGTTCCTTGCCTCGCGCCGGGCCAAGATCACCCCCGAAGAGTCGGGATTGCCGATCTACGGCGCGAAACGCCGGGTCCCCGGACTCCGCCGCGGGGAAGTCGCCATGCTGGCCGGCGTCAGCGTCGAGTACTACACGAGGCTGGAGCGGGGAAACCTGTCCGGCGTTTCGGAGGGGGTGCTGGACGCTGTGGCCAGGGCCCTGCAACTCGACGACGCCGAACGGGCCCACCTCTTCGATCTGGCCCGGGCAGCGGCCCCGGGCAGCCGGACCCGCCGTCGTCCCCGTCCCGCGGAGTCCGTCCGGCGCAGCGTTCAGCTGACGCTGAACGCCATCGCCAACGCGCCCGCCTTTGTGCGGAACGGACGCATGGACATCCTTGCGGCCAACCCGCTGGGCCATGCCCTGTATTCGGACATGTACGCGGGTCCGGCCCGCCCGGCCAACCATGCCCGGTTCATCTTCCTGGACGCACGATCGCGCAGCTTCTACCCGGACTGGGGCCGTGCGGCGAGCGACACCGTCGCGATCCTGCGCACCGAGGCCGGCCGGGACCCCTACGACCGCGGGCTGACCGACCTGGTCGGGGAACTATCGACGCGGAGCGAGGAATTCCGCACCTTGTGGGCGGCGCATAACGTGCGCCAGCACTACACCGGGCTCAAGCACTTGCACCACCCGGTGGTCGGGGATCTCCACCTGATGTACGAGGCAATGGACGTCTCCGCCGACGCCGGGCTGTCCCTGCTGGTCTACAACGCCGAGCCCGGCTCCGCGTCGGAAGATGCGCTGCGGCTGCTGGCCAGCTGGGCCGCGACCAACCAGCAAGTCAAGGAGGCCGGGGCGGCTTTTACGGTGGACAAGGCCTAACCGGGGCAGGCCGGCACTGTCACGCCAGGGCGGATATGCCGTCCGTGTATCCACCGGACTGGCCGCTGGAGGTGAAGTTGTTCAGCCAGGCCATGGCCTCGTCCCGGGACGTGAAGAATTCGTGGGGGTAGCGGGTGTGCCGGCTCATGGCCGCCGCGATCACACGATCCACTGTGCTCGATCCAAGCACGGCAATCGCCAGAACCCCTGTTGTCTGCGCGAACTCGTACCTGGCGGCCGCGCTGATCTCCACGTCCGTCATTTCGGAGAGCATCGGCATCGGTATTCCGCCGCTGATCTGCGCTACGGCCAGCATCGCGTCCCTGGCATCGTCGACATCAACAAACGTGCCCGGCTGCCAGACGGATGTGATGATGCCCGCACTGATGCTCAGCACGTTCTTTCCGTCAGCAGCTGCTATATGTCCTGGCATCATCGAGACCATTGTAGGGCCGGTCCTGACAAGCCACGGGTTTGGGGCCCGGTGCGCGTGGCGGACCGCAAACCATGGCTGCACTCCGCGTCGCTGACCGGCAAGGCGTACCCCGGGTGCCACGTGGCCCGCAGCCCGTGCCGGTATTCAGCAAAGGCATTGCCTTCGCCATGCCCCGCAGGCATACTCGTGCCTGCGGGAGGACGTCCCCGCGTCCCCCACCGACGACCCGCGATGCACACGCGAACGGATGAGCGCCATGGCTGATATGACGAACCTCGAGCAACAGCAGGTGGACCGGGCGAACGCTTCCGGCCTCAAACCCGTCGTCTTCGTCCACGGACTGTGGCTCCTGTCCAGCAGTTGGGACCGGTGGCGGGCCCTGTATGAGGAGAACGGCTACACCACGCTCGCCCCCACGTGGCCCGATGATCCCGAAAGCGTCGATGAGGCCAGACGCGACCCGGAGGTCTTTGCCAAGAAGATGGTCAGGCAAGTCACGGACCACTACCTCGACGCGATTGGCCAGCTCACCATCAAGCCCGCCGTCGTGGGGCATTCCTTCGGCGGACTCATCGCCCAGAGGATCGCCGGAACCGGAGCCGCCGCAGTCACGGTGGCGATCGACCCCGCACCGTTCCGGGGAGTCCTGCCGCTGCCGGCCTCAGCCTTAAAGTCAGCAGCGCCTGTGATCGCGAATCCCGCCAACGCCAAGCGTGCAGTGTCTTTGACTTTTGACGAATTCCGTTTCGGCTGGGCCAATGCCCTGGACGAGGACGAAGCCCGCCAATTGTTTGACACCTTTCATGTCGCGGCCTCCGGTGTGCCTCTGTTCCAGGCTGCAACCGCAAACCTCAACCCGTTCACCGAGGCCAAGGTCGACACGAAGAATCCGGATCGGGGGCCGTTGCTGATCATCTCCGGGGAGAAAGACCACACAGTGCCGTGGGCCATCGCCAATGCGTCCTACAAGCGTCAAAAAAGAAATTCGGCGCACACGGCAATCAAGGAGCTGCCGGACCGCGGCCACTCTCTCACGATCGATCACGGCTGGCCTGAAGTCGCCCAAACCGCCCTGGACTTCATCAAAGAGTTCGGCTGAGTACTGCCGGCCAGAGTTAACGTGTCCGGCCGAGGGCATGCCCCCTGCCGGCGCTCAGCAGTGGACATGTCCCCCCCCTCAGGAATGGACACGTCCCCCGGCGCGGCTCAGGGATGGACATAGTGGGCATATGTCCATCCCCGGGCGCCCGAGGAGGGCATGTCCCGCGGAGGGGATGCCGGAAGCTGCCCGGCCGTCACAGCATCCCGCGGTCAGGACTCCAGGACCAGCAGCTGGGCCTTGTCCGCGTCCCAGCCCACCCACAGCTCCTCGTCCGGCCGGATCCGGGCGACACTGTCGGAGCTCAGCTCGCGGAGCTGGAGGTCGTGGCCCCCGGCCGTGAGGCGGTGGCGGACCGTGGCGCCAAGATTCGTGGAGGACACCAGGGTCGCGGCGCATCCGTTGCCCGCCGCGGCCCGTGTCCTGAATTTGAGGTGCTCCGGGCGGATGGAGACGGCGTAGTTCTCACCGCTTGCCCCGCGGTCCCGGACCTTTGCCATCCCCAGTCCGCCGAGGTCCACCACGGCTTCCTCGCCGTTGCGCGCCACGATGGTGCACGGGATGAGGTTGGTGTCGCCCAGGAAGCTGGCCACCCAGTCGGTCATGGGGTGGTTGTACACCTCCTCCGGCGGGCCGGACTGCACGATCTGCCCGTCCCGCATCACCACGATCCGGTCCGACATGGCCATGGCCTCGTCCTGGTCGTGTGTCACGAACAGCACGGAGATGCCCAGGCCCTTCTGCAGGGTCTTGATCTCCTCCTGCATCTGCTCGCGAAGGCGCTTGTCCAGGGCTGCCATCGGCTCATCCAGCAGCAGGGCCGCCGGGTTGAAGACCAGTGCCCGGGCCAGCGCCACCCGCTGCTGCTGTCCGCCCGAGAGCTGGCGCGGCTTGCGCCCGCCCATCTTGCCCAGTCCCACACGGTCGAGAGCTTCCTCGGCGCGCTGGCGGCGTTCCGCGCGCGGCACCTTCCTCATGCGCAGCGCAAACTCCACGTTTTCCAGCGCGCTCATGTGCGGGAACAGGGCGTAGTTCTGAAACACGACACCGAGATTGCGGTCCCGGGGCGGCAGCGTGTCCACGGGTTTGCCGTCAATGAGGATGGCTCCGGCGGTGTGTTCTTCAAACCCCGCCACCATCATCATGGTGGTCGTCTTGCCGGAGCCGCTGGGGCCCAGAAGGGTCACGAACTCCCCAGGCTGGACCGTCAGGTCCACTTCGTCCACGGCAACGACGTCGCCGTAGTGCTTGCTGACCTGACGGAGCTCAATGGCGCCCTGGGCGGCCCTGCCCGTGCCGGGAATAGGCCCCGCGGAAATCACTGATGCGGTCATCGACTTTCCTTACGTTTGTGCGGACACGGCCAGCGGCAGCATCCGGGTTGAAGAGCGGCGCTTGAGGACAAACAAGACCTGGAGCAGCAGCCCGATGGTGGCGACGCTGACCAGCAGGGCGGAGGACACCGCGATCTTCGGGGTCAGGTTGAACTGGATATCCGTGAACATCTTCACCGGCAAGGTGGTGGCCCCCGGGGACTGCATGAACAGGGACATGACCGTCTCATCGATGGAGACCGAGAACGCGAAGAGCGCCCCGGAGATCAGGCCGGGCAGGATGATGGGCAGATACACGTGCCGCAGGACGGAGAGCGGTCCGGCCCCGAGGCTCTGCGCCGACCGGACCAGGGCCGGGTTGAGCCCGGCGAGGCTGGCGCGGGTGGTCAGGTACACATAGGGGGTCGCGATCACGGCGTGCGCAAGGCCGATGGGGACGATGCTGCCCACCATGCCGATCGAGATGAAGAACTGGTAGAACGCCAGCGCCAGCACCACGGTCGGCACGATCATCGGCGCGAGGATCAGACCCACCACGGCGGGCTGGCCGGGAAACTTGCGCCCGTGCAGGCCGATCGCCGCGGTGGCGCCCAGCAGCACGCCGATCACGACGGCGATCGCCGCCGACTGCAGGCTGGCCGTCAGGGCGGAGGTCCAGGCCCGGTCGGCGAAGAATCCGGCCACGGCGGCGAAGGAGATTCCCTCCGGCGGGAAGGTGATGTAGCGGCTGTCGTTCAGCGCGACCGGCACCACAATCGCCGTCGGAATGACGAGGAACAGGAAGGCCGGGATGGAAAGAAGCGCCAGCAGCCGGTGCTGTGGATTAGTTGTCTTCATGTTGGCCTCCTGCCTTGAGGACGCGCTGGTAGACGGCCACGAGGATGCTGACCATGACCGTCAGGATGACGGCCAGCGCAGCGGCCCCGGAGAAGTCCGTGAGCTGTCGGGCGTAGTAGTCGATCTGGTTGGCGATCATCATGTCGCCGGGCCCGCCCATCACCACCGGGGTGATGAAGAAGCCTGTGCTGATGATGAAGACCAGCAGCCCGGCCGCGGAAATGCCGGGCATGCTCAGCGGCAGCGTGATCCTGCGGAAGACGGATCCTTCCCGCGCGCCAAGGGAGCGGGCCGCGAGCCCCAGCCGGTCATCGATCGATGTCAGCGAGGAGAAGATCGGGAACACCGCGTACGGCAGGAGACAGTGCACCATGCCGACGATCACGGCGAACCGGTTGTGCAGCAACGGGATCGGCGCACCGGTCAGCCCGATTCCCTGCAGGAATGCGTTCACAATGCCGTTGTCCTGGAGCAGGACCGCCCAGGCGAAGTTCTTCACCAGGATGCCGGTCCAGAACGGCAGGAGTACGACGGCGAACAGGATCACCCGGGTGACGTTGCCGGCCCGCCACAGGACCATGGCGATGATGTAGCCCAGCACCACGGTGACAATGGTGCTGGCCAGGCTGATGGTCAGGGTGTTGACCAGGGCGCGCATCACCAGCGGGTCCTCGAGGACCCGCTGGTAGGCGTTGTCGGCGAAGCTTGCGCCGACCAGTTTGCCCAGCGGCGTCAGGAACAGCACGACGTCGAAGGCAAGGATCGGAGCCAGCAGCAGCCACCAGCCGCTGCGCCGCCGTCGGGGTGCTGCCTCGGCGGAGGCAGGCGCGCCGCGGCCCCGCGGCCGGGGCCGTTCGAGGGTTGCGTTGCTCATGTCAGCTGGCCTGCCAGAGCTTGAACTGCTGCTCGGTCTTCTTCAGGTTCTGCGACCACCACTTGTCGTCGCGGACCAGGATCTTGTCCGCGAGCCGGGGGCTGGTGGGAAGCGTGTCGGCGATTTCCTTCGGCAGCTTGGACAGCGCTGGGGTGTTGGCCAGGGTCAGGTTGGTGACCTTGTCGAACGCCGCGCCGGCCTCGGCGTCGTTGGACATGAAGTTCATCAGTTTGAAGGCCGCTTCCTTGTTCTTGGCGCCCTTCGGAACCACGAAGTAGTCGCCGGCGAGGACGGCGTTTTCGGCGGAGAAGTTCAGTTTCGCGCCGTCGTTGCGGGCTGCGTTAATGCGGTTGTTGAAGCTGGTGGAGAGCGAGACCTCGCCGGAGGTGAGCTGCTGGATGGGCTCCTGGTTGGCGGCGTGGTACAGAAGCCGGTCCTTGCCCGGGTGCTGGCCCAGGACCCTAAGGGCCCGGTCGACGTCGAGCGGGTAGATCTTGTCGAAGGGGACACCGTCGGCCAGCAGCGCGGCTTCCAGGACGGAGCTGTCGGAGAGCTGGTTGTACACCGAGCGCTTGGTGTTGTACTTGCCCTGGTCGAAGAATTGGGCCCAGTCTTTCGGGGCCTGCGCGTCGGAAATGACCTTCTGGTCCCAGGCCATGACAAACAGGAAGCTCAGGTACTTGATGCCGTATTCAGCCTTCGCGTATCCGGGCAGGCCCTTGTCGCTGATGATGTCGTAGTCGAACTTCTCTAACAGCCCCTCGGCCACGGCCACCTCATACTCCGGCGCCGTGATTTCCACGAGGTCCCACTGCACGTCGCCGGACTGGACCTGGGCCTTGAGCGCGGCCAGGGAGGTGTTGGCCAGCAGCGTCGTCTGGATCCCCGACTGCTTGGAGAACGGGTCCAGGATTGTCTGGGTCAGCTGGTCGTTGTACGAGCCACCATAGGACGTGACGGTCACCGTCTTGTTGGCAGCGGCACTTTCGGCGGGCTTCGCCGCGCAGCCGGAGAGCGCCAGACCCGCAAATGGCGTCAGCGCTGCCGCCTTGAGGAGCTGCCTGCGGTCAAAGGGAGTGGAACGGAATGCTGTCATGGGGGAAGTGCCTCTCATGGACGCGGGCACGCCAAAAGAGGGCGTGCAGGATTGCGGGCGTGGCGGGGTGCGGTGCGTGTGATTGCGTGTGACGCAGTGAAGCGAGAAGAAGTGAAGAGAGAAGGAGAAGTGACAGCTGCGGTTCGCGCGCGCCATCCATTCCAGCTGGAGATCTCGAGTCCGCCTTCCGGCGGCTTTTCGGTTTCGCAACTGTAACTGTGAAGTTGCTCACTAGTCAACAGTTGTATTGCTTTAAGAAACAACGAGATTTCTGCCCCGCGAGCTCCCCTAACGCCGGCCCTCCTGAGCCCGCCCGGGCATCTCCAAGGTCACCGAATGATGCGCCCGTCGTGGATAACAGTCCTCGACCTGTTGTGGTCCCAGAGAACTGCCGGGTCCACAAAGGGGTCGCCGTCCAGAATCACGGCATCGCCCGCCATTCCAGCGCCGATGCTCCCGATGCTTGGGTCCTGAAGGAGCTCTGCGTTTACTGAGGTAAGGGATCTCAGCGTCTCCAAGACGCCTGCCGCCTCGATCTGCAGCCGAATGCCGACAAGCTGATCATCCTCAAGGTCCCCCATCAGGTCGGATCCGAAGCCCACCTTGACTCCGGCCTGCAGGGCCAGTTCCACAGCAATTTTGCCGGCCTCAAGCACCTCGGCGTTCTTGGCCTGGGAAACGGGGTTCAGGCCCATTGCAGCTCCCCTTAGGCTCATGGCGTCGTAGGCGGCAAGCGTCGGCACGAGGAAGCTCCCGTGCTCGGCCATCATCTGCGCCGTGTCCCGGTCCAAGAGGTTCCCGTGTTCTATGGAACGTACCCCGTTTTCCACGGAATGCCTGATTGCCTCGGGTGAATACGCGTGGGCCGCCACGTAACTCTTGCGCCGGGTGGCCTCGTCCACCACCGCCCGGACTTCTTCCGCTGAATACTGCGGCAGCCGGATGGGATCTGTCAGGGAGACCACGCCTCCGGAAGTCATGATCTTGATGGCGTGGCTTCCCGTGCGGAACCGATCACGAACTGCCCGGCGCAGGTTGTCCACCCCGTCCACCACGGCGCACATGTGACCGTGATCGAAGCAGACATCCAGATCCGCGGACCGGGGATCGCCATGGCCACCGGTTTGGCTGAGGGCCGGACCCGTGTAGTAGTATCTCGGAGCCGTGACCAGGCCGCTGCGGATGGCGCGGGCCAGCCCGCTGTCCCCGCCGGCCACATCGCGGACGGTCGTGAATCCCCGCCGCACGGCGGCGCCCAAGCGGCGCGCCCCCACCAGTGCGGTGTAGCTCAGGAGCGAGCGCTCAACCTCAAGGCCGCCCAAGCCCACGGCGTACGCGTGAAAGTGGGCATCGATGAGCCCTGGCACCACGACGCGGCCGCCGGCGTCGATCACCTCACCTTCGGGGATGACGTCGCCGGTTTCCTGGATGATCCCGTCCCGGAACAGGATGGATCCGCTCGCCAGCTCGGGCGAATGTCCGTCAAAGATCCGGGCATTGTGGATGGTCAGGGCGTCTGCGTTGGTCATGCTGACAACTCCTCGGGTGAGATGTTCGTGGGTGGGCTCGGTCCGGTTTTCTAGGTGTTGGCCGGTTCCGTGGAACCGCGGACCATCAGTGAACCCTGGAGGATCAGCTGGTGCTGTTCCAAGCCCTTGCCCTCCATGACCCTGCGGAGCTGTTCGCCGGCCCTGGCCCCGAGGGCGTCGCCCGGAAGGTGGACGCTGGTCAGGCCCGGGTTGGACGTGGCCGAATAGGGCAGGTCATCGAAGCCTGCCACGGCCAGTTCCTGCGGAATGCGGACGCCGGCCACCCTGGCTTCCTGCAGCACGCCGTAGGCATGGGTATCGGTGGCGCAGACGACGGCGGTGACACCGTCCCGCTGCCAATCCGGCCACGCCGCGGCGAACGCGCCGGCGGCGGCGCCGACGTCAATGGTGGTGCCGATGACATGGTCCGTGGCCACGGTGATGCCCAGCGCCGCGGACTCCTCTAGGAATGCCGCCCGCCGGATATCGAAGGTCGCCGTGCCGGTCACACTGTCCATGTACGCCGCTTGTTTGTGTCCGGCGTCCGCCAGGTGCCGGGCCAGCAGGCGGGCGCCGTGTCCGACGTCGAGATTCACCGAGGGGGCGAAGGACTCCAAGCCGGGGGCGTCCAGCAGAACGAGAGGCCCAGCGACGGAAAGATCCTCCAGGAACTCCGCGCTGGGCGCATCTACGAGCAGCCCGGCCGGCCGCAAAGCCAGGAGCCTGCGGACGTCGTCGACGCGCGGGAACTCCCCGGCGTCCGTGACGGAGAGCAGCAGCTGGTATTCGGCGCCGAGCGCGCCGCGGACACCTGCAATGACGTTGGCGAAGAAAGGGTTGGAGATGTCCGGCGCCACGAGAATGACGATCGAACTGATGCCCTTGGCTAGCGAACTGCCAATACTGTCCACCACATAGCCGAGTTCCGCAATGGCTTCCCGGACCCGCGAAATGTTGTCCTCCGAGACCCGCCCCTGGGTCTTTCCGTTGGCCACAAGGGAGACCGTTGCGGTGGAGACCCCGGCCCGCGCAGCCACCATCGCCGCAGTGACGCGCGGGGTGCGCCCCCGAAGCTCGTGTACTTGTTCGCCGGATTCCATACCTCGATCGTAGCCGGGAGTGACGCATCGCACCTGCCGCAAGACATCAAGCGCTTGACGTCACTTACGTTAAGCGCTTGACGCTTGACGCTTGACAGTGCCAAACTCACTCTGAACGCTTTATCGCACCGCCCCGGCGGACCCCCAACGACGTGGAGATATTTACGTGGATCCCATCACCCTGAAACCGGAACGCAGGAAGATCATCCTGGACTGCGACCCAGGCCATGACGACGCCGTGGCCATGCTGCTGGCTCACGGCAATCCGTACATTGAGCTGCTCGCGGTCACAACGGTCGTCGGCAACCAGACCCTCGAAAGGGTCACCCGCAACGCCCTGTCGGTGGGCACGATTGCCGGCATCACCGGCGTCCCCTTCGCCGCCGGCTGCGATCGGCCCTTGGTCCGCAGCATCGAAACCGCCCCCGACATCCACGGTGAGAGCGGCATGGACGGCCCCGCCCAGCCCGAATCCAGCATCGAACTGGACCCGCGCCACGCCGTCGACCTCATCATCGACACTGTTATGGCGCACGAGCCTGGCACTGTGACGCTGGTGCCCACGGCAGGACTGACCAACATTGCCATGGCGGCCCGCAAGGAGCCGCGCATCGTGGAGCGCGTGAAAGAAGTTGTGCTCATGGGCGGCGGGTACCACGTAGGCAACTGGAGCGCCGTTTCCGAATTCAACATCATCATCGACCCCGAGGCCGCACATATTGTGTTCAACGAGCCGTGGCCGGTGGTCATGGTGGGCTTGGACCTCACGCACCAGGCCCTCGCGACCCCCGAAGTCGTGGAAAAAATCGCCGCCGTGGGTACCAAGCCCGCCCAGTTCGTGCTGGAGCTGATGGAGTTCTTCACCAAGACGTACAAGGACGCCCAGGGCTTCGATTACCCGCCCGTCCACGACCCCTGCGCGGTGGCCTACGTCATCGATCCCACGGTGATGACCACCCGCAAAGTCCCCGTGAACATCGAACTGCAGGGCCAACTGACGCTCGGCATGACCGTCGCCGATTTCCGCGCCCCGGCACCGGAGGACTGCCACACGTCTGTTGCTGTGGACCTCGATCACGCGAAGTTCTGGAACCTCGTCACAGACGCCCTGGTGCGCATCGGCGACGTGGACCCGTCCGCCGCCGTCAGCATCGGCGCAGGAAACGGAGCCAACTCATGAGCACTCTGACTTACGAATCCAAGACAACGGGACGAAGCGTCGCTGCACTCACGGCGGCCCTGTTGACGGCCTGCATTGCCTTCCAGCTCAACGCATCGATGCTCAGCCCCGCCCTGGTCACGATGGGCAACGAACTCCACACCGATCAGGCCGTGATCGGCCTGTCCCAGACCTGGTTCTTCACCGCGGCAGCACTGTTTTCCCTCTTCCTGCCGCGCCTGAGCGACATTGTGGGGCGCAAGAAGATCCTGCTGGGCATGATGTTGATGATGGCTGTCGGCTCGGTGATCGCGGCCATGGCTCCCGATATCACCTGGCTCTTCGTCGGACGCATCATCCAGGGCGTCAGCGGCCCCACGGTCCCGCTGTGCCTGATCATGCTGCGCTCCGCCGTCAGTGACCCGCGGAAGTACGGTGCCCTCATGGGCCTCATCACCGCCGTCAACGGCGGGGTTGCCGGCGTCGACTCCTTTGTCGGCGGTTACTTCGCCGAGCATTACGGATTCCGCAGCATCTTCTGGCTCATGGTGGTGCTGGCCGTCGTGGCGGCGGGCCTGGTCGCCGTTCTGGCCGGTGAGAGCAAGCCGGCGGTGGGCACCAAGATGGACTGGCCCGGCGTCTTCTTCATCGTGATCGCGGTCGGCGCCCTGCTCACAGCCCTCAACGAGGCCTCCAACCTGGTCAGCGGATTCTCCCCCGGCACCCTCGCACTGGCGACTGCCCTCATCGCCGTTGCAGTGATCGCCTTCTTCGGGTTCTGGACGGTGGAAAAGCGCTCCCGGCAGCCCATGGTGGAGACCGCCCACCTGCGCCAGCGCTCCACTTGGGCGCCGTTGCTGACCACAATCCTGACCATGACCGGCGTCTTCGCGGTCATCAACGGGATCGTTCCCGCCTACGTGCAGGCCACGGCTCCCGGCTTCGGCGTGGGACCGACCGAAATGTCACTCATCATCCTGACTCCCTACGCCCTCCTGGGCTGGGTTGTCGGACCCATCAGCGGCCGTTTGGCCCCGGTTTTCGGCTACACCAAAGTTTTGCGGATCGGCATGGCCGGCAGCGTCGTGGCCCTGGCGATCATCGCCTTCTTCGGCCTCAGCAGCCTGCCCATGATGATTGCCGGAACAGCGTTGCTGGGCATCATGTACGCGGGTACGGTCAACATCATGCTGAACGGCCTTGGCGTTGTCCTCTCCCCAGCTGGCAACCCCGGCTTTCTCCCCGGCATGAACGCCGGCGCGTTCAACCTGGGCGCCGGCCTGAGCTTCCTGGTCCTGCCGGCAGCGCTGGTGGCCTCTTCTGCACTGGGCGATGCCCAGGCATCCTACTTGACCGCGATCACGGTGGGCCTGATCATCACCGTGGCGGCTTTCGCCGCCTCACTCCTGATTCCCAAGCCCTTGGAAGCTGAGGCGAAATGACCCGCCCGGACTCTGGCCGGATCGTCGTCGTCGGTTCACTGAATGCGGACCTGACCATCTACTGCGACAGGCTCCCCCTCCCCGGCGAAACGGTGCACGGGAATGGCTTTGCGGTCAATCCCGGCGGCAAGAGCGCCAACCAGGCGGTCGCGGCGGCCAAACTCGGAAGCCGGGTCGCGCTGATCGGTGCGGTGGGCGACGACACCAACGGGACCATGCTTCTGGCCTCCACCGCCGGGGCCGGGGTGGACATTTCCCGCGTCCGCCGCACGCCTGATGCTGCGACCGGCGTCGCCGTCATTTCCGTCGACGCCCACGGTGAGAACAACATCATCATCTCGGCCGGAGCCAACGGCACACTGGCGCCCGGGGATGTTGCCGCTTCCGCCGAATTGTTCGAGGGCGCGTCCGTGATGTGCCTGTGCCTCGAGGTCGGTCTGGACACCGTTGAGGCCGCGGCCCGCTTGGGCCACGACGCCGGGGCGACAGTTCTGCTCAACCTGTCGCCCTACGCCGAGATCCCGGCGAGCTTGGCCGCACTCTGCGACATCCTGCTGGTGAACGCGCATGAGGCGTCGCTGTTCCTGGGCGGCGCCGCCGTGCCCGACGCCGGGGCTGACACCGCGGCGTGGGCGCCGGTCCGGGACAAGTTCGCCGATCGCGGACTGCACCGCGTTGTGGTCACTTTGGGGGCGAACGGCTCCGTCGTCCTGGACTCCGGAGCCGGCGCCGAGGGCCGCATCACCCGCATTGAACCCACCAGGGTCGACGCCAAGGACACCACCGGTGCAGGCGATGCATTCACCGGGGCCGTGGCTGCGCGCCTTGCCGCCGGCGATTCACTTCCGGCCGCTGCCGCCTTCGCGTCCGTTGCCGCGGCCTTGGCAGCGACCAGGAAGGGGACGCAAACGGCGTACCCGAAAGCGGCGGATGTGGAGGGACTGCTCGCTTAACGGCCACCCCCGCCAGTTAGGGCCGCCACGGGAGGGGGCGCCGCAGAGCCTGTCTGCGGCGCCCCCTCCCGGTTAAGCGCCGGACCGGTCTGGTGGTCCTTGGTTGATGCAACCCAATTGCACAGCAGATTCACAGCGAGGCGCTATTGAAGTTACAGCCGCGGGGCCGACAATGGTTCGACCTGATAGGAGTATTTGCCGGGCGATGGTGGCCGCGACTTACTGGAGCGTCAGTGGCGAGCGTCCTGACCAATCGAGCCGGAGCAAGCGAACTTGTACCGACTAGTGATGGGCTCCCGGCATGATCACTCTCCGCAAGCACGTACTTCCCTCGCTCCTCGCCCTGGTCCTGCTCTCGACGTCGGCCTGTACCTCCGGTGTCGCGGCTGGCATCCCGTCGGCCGGCGTTCCGTCCGGTGGCACACCATCTGGCACACCCTCAGGTGGCACACCGGGCAAATCCGGCGGCGGGACGAGCCAATCCGCCGCACCCGCCGAGTCCGCCAGCCCGAGTGCTGCGGTCCCGCAGCTGACCCCGGCGAGCACGGTGGATGCGCGCACGGTGCTGGCGGCGTTCAAGTCCCGGGACATGGTGGGGCACCTGCAGGCGCTGCAGCGCGTGGCCGATGCCAACGGCGGGAACCGGGCCTCGGGCACCTCGGGGTATGAGGAGTCGGCCCGCTACGTCGAGGAACAGCTGCGCGCCGCCGGGTATGAACCGGTGCGGCAGAGCTTCACGTTCAAAGAGGACGGCCGCCGCGGCAAGACGGTGGAGTCCTTCAACATCCTCGCCGACACCGGGGGCAGTGCCGGGCACACCGTGGTGGTGGGCGCGCACCTGGACTCCGTGCAGGAGGGCCCGGGCATTGATGACAACGGCAGCGGGGTCGCGGCCGTCCTGGAGACCGCGCGGTGGATGAAGGAGGCCGGGATCGCCCCGGCCAACCGGGTCCGGTTCGCGTTCTGGGGCGGCGAGGAGGACGGCCTGTACGGGTCCCAGCACTACGTCGACGAACTCAGTGCGGCCGAGATCGGCCAGACCGCGGCGAACCTGAACGTGGACATGGCGGCCTCGCCCAACGGTGTGCGGTCCGTGCATGACGGGGACGGATCGGATTTCGGCGACGCCGGCCCGGCCGGGTCCAAGGCGATCGAGGACGTCTTCTTCCGGTACTTCCAGGAGAACGCGCTGCCGGCCGAGACCACGCCCTTTGACGGGGGCTCGGACTACGACGCCTTCCTCTCGGCCGGCATTCCCGGCGGCGGGCTGTTCACCGGGGATGAGAAGAGGAAGACCCAGGCCCAGGCGCAGGCCTATGGCGGGGTGGCGGGCAAGGACCTCGATCCCTGCTACCACGAGGCCTGCGACACGATCGCCAACACAAACCCGGAACTGCTCACCGAAATGTCCGGCGCCCTGGCCTACGGCACCGTGGCCTACGCGATGGCCAAGACCGGCTAAACACCAGCTTCGCCGCCGGCTCCGGGCCGCCCCGCAGGAAGGTCCCCGGCCCAGCCACCTTCTGACGAGGGGCCGTGCCGGGGACCTGTGCTTGCCAGGGCCGAAATTTGTGCCCTAGATTCCGGCCCCGCGCCGCGCCGTGGCTCCTTGGGGCTGCCGCACGCCGGCCGGTGTGAACTGTGCGCCGGTGTCCGGGAATCCGGGCACGGCAATGCGCGCGTGGGTGTGGATCTCCTCGACGGAGTCGCGCGTGTGCTGCGCGATCTTCTCCATGGTGGTGACCCACATGCCGTCCATCGACTTGACCCGGTCCATCAGCTGTTCCAGGGCCACGGCCTTGGACGGCCGGCCGGAAATGAAGGGGTGGTTGGTCAGGACGAAGCAGCTCCCGGCAGCGTGGTGGGCCTCGGCCTCCAGCGTCCACATTTCGAGGACCTTGGCCGGGCTTTCGATGACGCCGCTTCCGGTGACGCCCGGGTAGAAGGCATACTGCTCCCAGTCGTCCAAAGCCCAGTCGACAGGGATTTCCACGAGATCGCGGGGGTCTGCCTCGGCAACGCTGAAGCGGTACGGCGCGTCGCCGTCGAGCAGGCTTGAGTCATACAGGAACCCGCGGTCGGCAAGGAGGGCCGGGGAATGCCAGTTGAGCTCCCACCACGGTGCCCTGTAGCCCGTCGGCCGGACGCCGGCGGCCTTGGCCAGGGCATCCAGGCCCCGGTCCAGGTACCGCGCCTCCGTGGCGGCGTCGATGCCTTGCATGGGTTCGTGCAGGTACCCGTGGTGTGCAATCTCGTGGCCGCCGTCGGCTATCCGGCGGACCACGTCCGGGTAGCATTCGGCGGTGAAACCCGGGACGAAGAACGTCGCCTGGATCTGCTGGCGCTCGAGGATCTGCAGAATCCGCGGGACGGCGACCTTGGGCCCGTAGGACTGGTGCGTCATGAGGGACATGCGCCTGGTGCTCTGCGGGTCATGGGCGATGGTGCAGGATTCGGCGTCGACGTCGAAGGTGAAGGACGCCGCGGCACGATGACCTTCGGGCCAGGTAATGGGATGGGCGGTATCGGCGAAAGCGGGTAAGTTCACGGGGTTGATCTCCTGCTAGAGGGCGGCGGGCGTGGTTGATGTGACCGCAAGGCCGGTAGCGTCAGGTGAATCTGCGGCCTGTTCGCTGGGGGTGGGGACATCCAGGAACTTCCTGTGGAACCGCGGACCGAGGACGGCGTAAGCCGCGGCACTGGCCAGTCCCCCGGCGAGCCAGGACAGGTCCCATCCGCCCAGGGCGACGGCGATGGGCCCCTGCATGGCCGGCACCAGTCCGTACATGAACAGCCAGGTGGCGAAGATGCCGATGAGCAGGGAAGCGACACCGGCCGGATTCACGCCCGGCAGGCGTTTGGTGCCGACGGCGTCAAAGAGCCGGGTTGGGTCGCCGGGCCAGCGCTTCTCGATCCAGAAGTAATGGACCAGCATGACTCCGCCCCAGGCAGCCACCCAGGCGACCAGCCCAATCAGCCAGGCATCCAGCACGGAGGCGAAATCCTCCTGGAAGATGAAGAAGATCACAGCCGCGAGGGAGAAGACGCCGACGAACAGGTTCAACTTGCGCCGGCTGATGGAGATGTCCAGGGCCTGCGTGGCGACGGAAAAGGTGTAAATGTTCAAGATGTTGGTCGCGATCGGGCCGTGCAGGACCATGAGCAGCACCGGGAGGGCCAGCGCGCCGAAGTTCTGGACGATGAGTTTGCCGGGATCAATTTCACCCGTGTTGGTCGCCAGGCTGGCCCCCAGGATGCCCAGCCAGACGACCGGGATGAACTGGCCCAGCACCGAGGCGAGGTAGACCTTGCGCTTGGGCACCGAGGTGCTGACAAAGCGGGAGTAATCCGCGGCGTAGGTGAACCAGGTGATGCCCCAGCCGATGCCGATGGCCGTCATGACTGCGCTCATCGCGGCGATGCGTTCCGAGCCTTCCAGGATGTGCCCCGCCGGGCCGGCGTAGGTCCAGTTGATCTTCATGCCGAACCAGGCCACTGCCGACATCACGGTCAAGATGATGATGGTGGGCGGCACGGTCCACTTCTCGAAGGCGGCGATGGCTTTATAGCCGAACCAGGCGATGGCTACCTGTACAGCCATGATGAAGGTGGCGATGCCAATCTTCCAGGCGTAGTTCTTGGCCTCCGGGTCAACCCAGCCGAGCGTTCCGAACAAGGCCATGACCAGATCCAGGATGATCCAGGTGTTGACCGCACACCAGCCGATCACCAGGAGAGCCTGGATGCCGGCGGGCAGGTAGTTGCCGCGCCGGCCGAAGGCGGCGCGGGCCAGCACCATGCCGGTCGCTCCGGTCTTTTGGCCCAGCAGGACGAAGCAGCCGAAGAGCAGCATCCCGATCAGGTTTCCGAGGACAAGAACCGTGACGGTGTCCGCGAATCCCAGGCCAAGCTGGATGCCGAGCGCTCCGAGCACCCAGTTGATCGGGGCGAGATTGGCGCCGGCCCAGATCCAGAACTGGCCGGAGACCTTGCGGGTCCGTTGTGATTCGGGGATGGGCTGGAGCCACGCTTCGTGGTCTACGCTCGCTTCCGGCGCGGTGCCGGCAGGGGCCGCTGGGGATTTTTGACGCATGTGGAGCCTCCGAGGATGTGTGGGATTCCTCAAGATTATGTGTCGTGGGCCACATACCACTATATACAATGTGTCTAAATATACCCAGAGCAACGCGACGGAGTGTAATGTCCATCCTTCTTCAAGACGTCCTGAACCATCCGACCATGGCGGCCGCCGACCCCATTGTCCGCGCCGCGGCCAGGGCCGCCGCCCGGGCGCAGCTGCGGTGGATCCACTCCAGTGAAATCATTGATATCGCGCCCCTGCTGGCTGGCGGGGAACTTCTGCTGACGGGCGGAGAAGCCCTGGCCCTCGCCTCGGAGGAGCGGCAGGTCAACTACATCCGCCAACTGGCGGAGCGGGGCGTTGCCGCCGTAGCTATCGAAACCGGGTCCGCCCTGCCGTCCCTGCCGTCCTCAATGGTGGCGGCCGCCGAAGCAGCCGGCCTTCCGCTGATCGAACTTCGCGGGGTGGTGCCGTTCGTCGGAATCACGCAGGCCATCAATTCGATGCTGGTCAGCGACTCGGTATCGCAGTTGCGGCGGGCCGATGAGGCCAGTCACGCGATGGCCGTCGAACTGGCGCACGGCGGTGGCCTGGACCGGATCCTCGCCGTGCTGGCCGGCATCATCAATGCCGAGGTGACGCTGACGTCCATAGCCGGCGCGACCCTGGCCAGCGCAAGCCCGGGGCGGGCCGAGGCGGCCGACGTCGATGCCTCCACCGTTGGGCCGCAGGAGCAGGCACGCCTGATTCACATCGACGTGCCTATCCGCGGCATCCTTGCGGCTCAGCTGCTGCTGCGGGTCCCGGCGGACGAGGACCAGAACCTGGCCCGGACGGCCGGAAATCGTTCTGTCGACATCCTGGCCCTGGCATTGCTGCAGCGAATGTCCCCCGGGCTCAAGGAAGTCGCCGGGGCGGCCCTGCTTCGCGCGATTGATTCCGGCAGCCAGGCCTGGCGGCTCCAGCAATTGGCTTCCGCGGCCGGGATTCCGCCGGGTGCCACAATCGTGGCCATCATGGTCCGCTCCGGCATGCTCCAACACCTCCGCGCTTCTGTGGAGCAGCTCTTGGCCCGGCGGGCGCAGCCCAGCGCAACCTATGTCGATAATGCCGAGCTGCTGGCGGTGGTGGTCCTCCCGGGCGATAGTCCGCTGGACAGCAGGGACGCACTTCTGGCTGGCCTGCGGGCGCTACCGGCCCCATCAGACACGCTGGTTGCCGTCGGCCCGGTGGCCGTCGGGATTTCGGAAGCCCCATGGTCCTTGTCGGAGGCCAGGCTGACCCTGGAATTGGCGGGCGCGCTGGGGCAACCACATACGGGAACCCAAGGTCCGCACAGTCCCGTGATCGATTGCGAGGCATTCGCCGTCGAACGCCTTGCCGTGGGAAGCCTGGACCCTGGCCAACGGCGGAACTTCGTGCGCCAGCAGCTGGGGGCTCTCTTGGATTATGATGCGCAACGCAATTCCCGGCTGCTTGGCACCCTGGCCATGTGGCTGGATTCCGGCTGCAACACGGCCCAGGCGGCGAGGGAACTGCACGTGGAGCGGCAATCGATGCATCAACGGCTGCAGCGGATCTTCGAGCTGTGCGGCGGCGACCCCCGGCGGACGGGCCGGCTCGCAGCGTTGCATTTGGCCGCGCGGCTGGCCCGGCTCAGCTGACGTGCGCTCGGCGCCTTAGTCCGGGCGCGGGCCGCGCTAGCCGTTGCTGGACGCGCGCCCGCCCAGCCGGCTGGTGATTTTATCGGCCGCAGCGGCGCACGCTTCGCCCAGGCTCTGCAGAGCCTCGCGTGAGACGCGGAACCGGGGCGCCGAGATCAGGACGGCCGCCACGATGTCGCCGCGGTGGTCGTGGACGGGAGCGGCGACGCCCACTTCATCGATGGAGGATTCGCCGTAGTTGATGGCCCAGCCCCGGGCCGTCACGTCCTTGAGCTTGATCTGGTAGCCATCCAGGCCCGCATCATCGAGTCCCGGGTAGCTGATCGCCCCGCTGCGCAGGAGCACACGGACGCGTTCGACGGGCGCTGCGGCCAGGAAGACCTGCACGGAGGCGCTCATGGCGTCGGTGTACCGGGCTCCCAGCGGGGTGGTGTGCTTGATCTGGTGGTGGCTGGCGATCTGCTCCACGCACATTGACTCTGCGCCGTTCCACACCATGAGGGCGCTGGTTTCGCCGGTCTGTTCGGTGAGTTCACGCAGGACGGGATACGCCACCCGCCGTTCTTCCAGTTCGGCCAGCAACGGCCCGGCGACGGCGATCAGTCCCAGCCCCAGCCGGAAGCGGCGGGTTTCCGGATCGCGTTCCACCAGGTGTTCCTGTTCGAACGTGGCCAGGATCCGGGAAACCGTGCTCTTGTGCAGGCCCACCCGGTTGGCGATCTCGGTGACTCCGAGCAACGGTTCGTCCGCCGTGAAGGTTCGCAGCACGGCGATGGCGTTGACGATGACGGAGGTGCCCTTGGTGTCGCCGTTTCCGGTGGTCCCGGGAGATTCTGCTGGGGTCATGGTGTCTACCATCATTCCGCATGAGGGCCCAAAAGCGGCGCCACGGTGGACGTGGCGCCGCTTCTGGGTCTTGCCTTCAGGGGGTCTGGGCGCCTCAGGCTCCGATGATGTTGTATTCGGGGCCGAACGGGAACTTCGTGATGTTCTCGGCTCCGTCTTCGCCGACCACCAGGATGTCGTGCTCGCGGTAGCCGCCTGCGCCGGGCTGGCCGTCCAGGACGGTGATCATGGGTTCCATGGAGACCACCATGCCGGGCTCGAGCACCGTGTCGATGTCCTCGCGGAGTTCCAGTCCGGCTTCGCGGCCGTAGTAGTGGCTCAGGACGCCGAAGGAGTGTCCGTAGCCGAACGTCCGGTTGGCGAGAAGCCCGTGGCCCACGTAGATCTCGTTCAGCTCGGCGGCGATGTCCTTGCAGACAGCTCCGGGCTTGATGAGCTCGAGGCCGCGCTTGTGGACCTCGACGTTGATGTTCCACAGTTCGAGGGAGCGGGCGTCGGGTTCGCCGTAGAACAGGGTGCGCTCCAGTGCCGTGTAGTAGCCGGAGGTCATGGGGAAGCAGTTCAGGGACAGGATGTCGTGTTCCTGGATCTTGCGCGTGGTGGCCCAGTTGTGGGCGCCGTCGGTGTTGATGCCGGACTGGAACCAGACCCAGGTGTCACGGATTTCCGAGTCCGGGAACGTCCGCGCGATTTCGTGGACCATGGCTTCGGTGCCGATCAGGGCGACCTCATATTCGGTGATGCCGGCGGTGATGGCGTTGCGGATGGCTTCGCCGCCCAGGTCACCGATGCGGGCCCCGTGCTTGATCACCTCGATCTCTTCCGCCGATTTGATCATCCGCTGGCGCATCGCGGCCTGGGCCACGTCCACCAGGGTGGCCCCCGCAAAGGCCGCCTGGATCTTGTTGCGGTTGTCCAGCGGGAGCGAATCGTCTTCGACGCCGAGCCGGCGGGGGTTGATGCCGCGGGTGCGCAGCGCCTCCTGGATGGCGAAGATGTAGTTGTCCCGGCGCCAGTCCGTGTACACCACGTTGTCGCCATAGCTGCGCCGCCACGGCATGCCGGCGTCGATGTTGGCCGTGACGGTCACGGTGTCGTCCTTGGTGACCACCATGGCGTAGGACCGGCCGAAGTAGGTAAAGAGGAAGTCCGAGTAGTACTTGATGGAGTGGTAGCTGGTCAGGACGACGGCGTCCAGGTCCTTTTCGGCCATGATGCGGCGCAGTCCGCCGAGCCGGCGCTCAAATTCGGCGTTGGAAAAGGTCAGCTTTTCCTTCTGCCCGTTGTGCAGGACTTTCAGTCGCTCCAGTTCGGCGATGGACGAAGCATTGTTGGACGTTGCGATGGTCATGGTGGTGGTGCCTTTCTGCATTGCTGTTCTTTGGAGGGGAAAATTTGGGGGCGCCGGCGCGGGCTACTCGTGGCGCAGCGGTTCTTTGCTGGTTTCCCGGGAAAGCGCTACGGCGATCAGGGAGATAGCCGCGGCGCCGGCGAGGTACCAGGCAGGAGCCAGGGCATTGGCCGTCGCGGCGATCAGGAGGGTCGCCATGAACGGCGCGGTGCCGCCGAAGAGCGCGTTGGAGAGATTGAAACTGACGGCGAAGCCGCTGTAGCGGACGCGGGTGGGGAACATCTCCGCCAGGAAGCTCGGGAGCGTACCGTCGTTGAGCGTCAGCATGCCGCCCAGCAGGATCTGGACCAGGACGATCACCAGGAAGTTCCCGGTGCCCAGCAGGGCGAAGGCCGGTACGGTCAGCAGGATGAAGCTCAAGGATGCGGCGATCAGCACCTTTTTGCGGCCGTAGCGGTCCGAGAGCATACCGGTCAGGAAGATGAACCCGATGTACGTCACCAGGGCGATGGTGGTGGCCAGGAAGGATTCGGCCGCGCCGAGACCGAGCTCCGAGGACAGATATGTGGGCATGTAGCTCAGGATCACGTAGAACCCGACGGCGTTGAGCAGCACGGCTCCGACGGCCTTCAGCAGCAACCGCCAGTGCTTCCGGAAGAGGCTGGATACCGGGGCCTTGATGGCCTGGTCCTCCTCTGCCAGTTCGCGGAACACCGGCGTGTCTTCGAGCTTGGTGCGGATGTAGCGTCCGATCAGGCCCATCGGTGCTGCGAGCAGGAACGGCAGGCGCCATCCCCAACTCTGCATCGCCTCGGCGCTGAGCAGGACGGTCAGCAGGCCCGCGAGCAGGGAGCCGAGCAGCAGGCCCGCGGCCGTGCTGGCCGGAACCACCGCCGCGTACAGGCCGCGTTTGTTGGCCGGGGCGTACTCGACCAGGAAGGCGGACGCGCCGGCGTATTCGCCGGAGGCGGAGAAGCCCTGGACGACGCGCACCACCAGGAGCAGGATCGGGGCCCAGATGCCGATGGAGTTGTACCCCGGGATCAGTGCGATGCAGAAGGTCGCTCCGGACATGATCAGGATAGACAGGGAAAGGGCAGTCCGGCGCCCCACCCGGTCACCGATGTGGCCCCAGACGAAGCCGCCAAGCGGCCGCACCAGGAACGAGATGGCGAAGAGGGCGAAAGTCAGTAGAAGCGCCGTCTGGGGATTGGACTCGGGGAAGAAGACCGCGGCGATTGTTGCGGCCAGGTAGCCGTAGACGGCGTAGTCGAACCATTCGACGAAGTTTCCGATGAAGCTGGCGGCGACGACCCGCCGTCGGGTTTCCTTACTGACTGCGGGATCGTGGCCGCCAGGGGCCGCATGGCCGCTCAACGTGGTCTGTCCCGAGGACGTACTGCCATGCCCGCTATTCGACTCCGGGCTGGTCTGCCCCGCAAGAGTGGCGGGGGAGGAAGTTTCGTTACTCATGTGTCCACCAAAGTGTTTTGGAGTTGCAATCAGTGCAACGCTGTTGCACCAGAATAGGCGTGACGCATGACACGGTCAATGCCTTTTTGTTTCAGGCTTGTGGATTAAGTCAATGAAGATGCCCGGGCGCGCCAGCCCTGGGAGCGGCCCACCTTGGAACTCAAGGTTGCGTTCAACGAGACGGGGTTGCGACAGATGCGCCTCTGACCTGCTGCCTTGTGAAAAGCTTGGGCCGGGCGGCGGCGCGGTTCCCTCCGGGGCGCCGCGGTGCGAGACTTGGTGAACTATCGAGCGACTGGGGGGCCAGGTCAGGAGATCGTCTTGGGCATTCTGGTACGCACGCGCACTTCCGGCCGCCGGACGGCGGACGAGCCATGATGGCCGGGTGGGCCTATCTCATGGCCGGAATCATGACCGTCGACTCGCTCCTGCTGGGGCTGCTTCTGATGAACGTGAAGTGGCCGAAGCGCTGGAAGAGAAACGGCTGAAGTTCCGGAACTCTAATCCACTGCGGCGGTGACTCGGGCGCCCGTCGTGGTCGAAGTCGCCGGTCACGTGCGGGCTCGCCGGAAGCTTAAGGCGAGCCCGCACGCTTCCCGCGACCTCGGCGGGAGGGTCGCCGCGGCTAGAGGACCTTGCGGATGGTCTCCTCGAAGCTGGTGACGTGGTGCAGGGCGAGCTCGCCGGCCCTGTCCGCGTCGCCGTCGGCCACCGCCTTGAGCAGCTCCACGTGCTCGGTGATGTGGCCGCTGACCGAGGGGACCTTGTCCAGGACCAGGCACCAGATGCGCGTGGCCAGGTTGTCGTAGCGGATCAGCGTGTCTTCCAGATGAGGGTTGGCCGCGGCCCGGTAGATCAGGCGGTGCACCGTCAGGTCGTAGCGCATCAGCTCCCGGGACTCTGCTGGGCTCGGGGCCAGTTCCGCAATGGTCTTGGCGACATCCAGCAGCTCGCGGCGCATGGCGGCGTTGGCCCGCGTTGCCGCCCGCCGCGCCGCCAGAGGTTCCAGCAGTTCCCGGATTTCCGAGACGTCGGCCAGTTCCGTGAAGTCCACGGTGGTGGCAAAGGTCCCCCTTCGCGGGTAGGAAACCACCAGGTGGTCCACTTCCAGCCGCTTGATCGCCTCGCGCACGGGAGTACGGCCGAACCCGAGCTCGGCGGCGAGCTGCCCGTCATTGATGGGTTCGCCCGGCCGGATTTCGAGCATGATCAGCTTGTCGCGCAACTGCCTGTACGCGGCCTCCGCCTGGGAGATGGCTTCGTCCTCTGCGGGCGGCAGGACGGTGAGTGCATTCACAGCTCGGCCCCGTTTCTGGATTTCAACCGGAAGCCTGGTTCCACTTGGCTTCCGGCTATTGACTCTGGTGTGATCTCAATCATACCATTGTTCTCACACTGATATATCAGTCATAGCAATAGTGGTATTTCAAAGGAGCAACCGTGGTTGAGCAGTTGAACGAGCGACTTTCCGTAGTCGATCCCGAGGTCGAAGAGGCCGTGGCGCGCGAACTGAAGCGCCAGCAGTCCACCCTGGAAATGATTGCGTCCGAGAACTTCGCCCCCGCCGGGGTCATGGAGGCACAGGGTTCGGTGCTGACCAACAAGTACGCCGAGGGCTACCCGGGCAAGCGCTACTACGGCGGCTGCGAGCACGTTGACGTGATCGAACAGCTCGCGATCGACCGGGTCAAGGCCCTGTTCGGCGCCGAGTACGCCAACGTCCAGCCGCACTCCGGCGCGCAGGCCAACGCCGCCGCCATGTTCGCCCTCCTGGAACCGGGCGACACCATCATGGGACTGGCCCTGGCCCACGGCGGCCACCTCACCCACGGGATGAAGATCAATTTCTCCGGCAAGCTCTACAACGTGGTCCCGTACCACGTGAGCGAGCACAACCACCTGGTGGATATGGCCGAAGTGGAGGCCCTGGCCCTTGAGCACCGGCCCAAGATGATCGTGGCCGGCTGGTCCGCCTACTCCCGGCAGCTGGACTTCGTCGAGTTCCGGCGCATCGCCGACCTCGTGGGCGCCTACCTCATGGTGGACATGGCACACTTCGCCGGCCTCGTGGCCGCCGGGCTTCACCCGAACCCGGTCCCCTACGCCGACGTCGTCACCACCACCACGCACAAGACCCTCGGCGGACCGCGCGGCGGCGTGATCCTGGCCAAGGAGGAGTACGCACGCAAGATCAACAGCGCCGTGTTCCCCGGCCAGCAGGGCGGCCCGCTGGAACACGTGATCGCGGCCAAGGCCGTGGCCTTCAAGATCGCGGCGTCACCGGAGTTCAAGGAACGCCAGGAGCGCACGCTCGAAGGCGCCGGGATCCTCGCGTCCCGGCTCCTGAAGGACGACGTCGCGGCGGCCGGGATCTCCGTGGTCAACGGCGGCACCGATGTGCACCTGGTCCTGGTGGACCTGCGGGACTCGGAACTGGACGGGCAGCAGGCCGAAGACCGGCTCCACCGGATCGGCATCACCGTCAACCGCAACGCCGTCCCCTTCGATCCCCGCCCGCCCATGGTGTCCTCCGGGCTGCGGATCGGCACCCCCGCCCTGGCCACCCGCGGCTTCGGTGCCGCGGAGTTCACCGAGGTGGCGGACATCATCGCCTCCGCCCTCATCTCGCAGGCGCCCGGGGACGAACTCAGCGACCAAACCGCCGCTGAACTGCGTGGACGCGTCAGCGCCCTCGCGGACCGGTTCCCCCTTTACCCGCATCTCGGCACCGGTACGACGGCGACCGGGCTTGAGGCAGAACTGATTGGAGCAGCACAATGACCACCGAACACCTGCCGGAGCACCCGGACTTCCTCTGGCGCAACCCGGACCCCAAGTCCTCCTACGACGCCGTGATTGTGGGCGGCGGCGGACATGGACTGGCGACGGCGTATTACCTGGCCAAGAACCACGGGATGACCAACATCGCCATCCTGGAAAAAGGCTGGCTCGCCGGCGGCAACATGGCCCGGAACACCACCATCATCCGCTCCAACTACCTCTGGGACGAGAGTGCGGCGATCTACGAGCACGCCCTGAAACTCTGGGAGATCCTGCCGGAGGAACTCGAATACGACTTCCTGTTCAGCCAGCGCGGGGTTATGAACCTGGCCCACACCCTGGGCGACGTCCGCGAAAGCGTCCGCCGCGTCGGAGCCAATAAACTCAACGGCGTCGACGCCGAGTGGCTGGACCCGCAGCAGGTCAAGGAACTCTGCCCCATCCTGAACATCAACGACAACATCCGCTACCCGGTCATGGGCGCCACCTACCAGCCGCGCGCAGGCATTGCCAAGCACGACCACGTCGCCTGGGCGTTCGCCCGCAAATGCGACGAGCTCGGCGTGGACATCATCCAGAACTGCGAGGTCACCGGCTTCATCAAGGACGGCAACCGCGTCACCGGGGTCAAGACCACCCGCGGCACCATCAACACCGAAAAGGTCGGACTCTGCGCCGCCGGGCACAGCTCGGTGCTTGCCGAAATGGCCGGATTCCGGCTCCCCATCCAGTCCCACCCGCTCCAGGCACTCGTGTCCGAACTGCACGAACCCGTCCACCCCACCGTCGTCATGTCCAACCACGTCCACGTCTACGTCTCCCAGGCGCACAAGGGCGAACTGGTCATGGGCGCCGGCGTGGACTCCTACAACGGCTACGGCCAGCGCGGATCCTTCCACGTGATCGAGCACCAGATGGCAGCCGCCGTCGAACTCTTCCCGATCTTCGCCAGGGCCCACGTGCTCCGGACGTGGGGCGGGATCGTGGACACYACCCTGGACGCCTCCCCGATCGTAGGCACCACCCCGGTGGAAAACATGTTCGTCAACTGCGGCTGGGGCACCGGCGGATTCAAGGGCACACCGGCGGCCGGGCTGACGTTCGCCCACACGATCGCCACCGGAGAACCGCACAAACTCAATAAGCCCTTTGCACTCGAGCGCTTCGAAACCGGCGCCCTGATCGACGAACACGGCGCCGCCGCCGTGGCCCATTAGAAAGAGGTAAGGACATGCTCCTGATTCCCTGCCCCAACTGCGGTCCCCGCGACGAGACCGAATTCCACTACGGCGGACAGGCCCACGTGGCCTACCCCGAAAACCCGGCAGAGCTCACGGACCGCGAATGGGCCGAGTACCTGTTCTACCGCGACAACACTAAGGGCGCCTTCGCCGAACGCTGGCTGCACAGCACCGGCTGCCGGCAATGGTTCAACATGCTCCGCGACACCGTCACCTACGACATCCAGGCCGTATATCCGATGGGCCAGCCGCGCCCTGACAAGGAAAACGCAGCCACGGGCCCCACAGCCCTCACCGTCACCAGCCCCGTCTCCCCGGAAGGAGCAGTCAAATGACCGCTCAGCCGCAGCCCGCGCGTCTTAGCACCGGCGGACGCATCGACCGCAGCGTCACGTGGCGCTTCACCCTGGACGGCCGTGAGTACACTGGCCACCCCGGCGACACCCTCGCCTCCGCCCTGCTGGCCAACGGCCGGCTCCGCGCGGGTGACTCCCTGTATGAGGGCCGGCCCCGCGGCATCATGTCCGCCGGCGTCGAGGAATCCAACGCCCTGGTCAAGGTCGCGGCCCGGTTCCCGGGCCACGTGGCCGAATCCATGCTCCCGGCCACCACGGTGTCCCTCGTGGACGGCCTCAGCGCTGAACTGCTCAGCGGACTGGGCAAGCTGGACCCGGCCGAGGACCACGCCGAATACGACAAGAAGTATGTCCACACCGACGTCCTGGTGGTCGGTGGCGGCCCGGCAGGCCTGGCCGCGGCCCGCGAGGCCGTCCGCTCCGGCGCCCGGGTCATCCTTATCGACGACCAGCCCGAACTGGGCGGCTCGCTGTTGTCCGGCTCCACGGATCCGGCCCTCGTCGAGAGCATCGAAGGGCAGCCCGCCCTGGAATGGGTGGCCAATGTTGAAGCCGAACTGATCTCCGCGGCCGAGTGCACGGTACTGAACCGCACCACGGCCTTCGGCTCCTACGACTCCAACTACATCATCGCGGCCCAGAACCGGACGGACCACCTCCTCACCCCGGCCGCGCCCGGCGTGTCCCGCCAGCGGATCTGGCACATCCGCGCCGCCCAGGTCATCCTGGCCCCGGGCGCCCACGAACGCCCGCTCGTTTTCGAAAACAACGACCGCCCCGGCATCATGCTGGCCTCCGCGGTGCGCAGCTACCTCAACCGCTACGCCGTCGCCGCCGGTTCCCGGGTGGTCATCAGCACCACCAACGACAGCGCCTACGCCCTGGCCGCCGACCTCCGCGCCGCCGGCATCAAGGTCGAGGCCGTCGTGGACGCCCGCCCACAGCTGAGCGAAACCGCCGCGGCAGCTGCGGCCGCGGGAACGCGGGTGCTGATCGGCAGCGCCGTCGCCAACACCACCGCCGCTGTGTCCGGCGACGGCCGGCTCCTCGGCGTTACCGTCCGGAGCATCAACGACGCCGGCGAACTCACCTCGGGCATCGAACACCTCGCCTGCGACCTGCTGGCCGTCTCCGGCGGCTGGTCACCGGTGGTGCACCTGCACTCCCAGCGCCAGGGCAGGCTCCGCTGGGACGAAGACCTCGCCGCCTTCGTCCCCAACAGCGTGGTCCCCAACCAGCAGGTGGCCGGCTCCGGACGCGGCAGCTTCGACCTCGACGACTGCGTGGCCGAAGGCATCTCCGCCGGGGCCGCGGCGGTCATCGCCGCGGGCTTTGAGTCCGATGCTGAACCGTCTGCGCCGACGCCGCCGCGCGCCGCCGCCCCCACCCGCCAGCTCTGGCTGGTACCCGGGCAGGACGGCGGCCCGGATGACTGGCACCACCACTTCGTGGATTTCCAGCGCGACCAGTCCGTGGCCGATGTCCTCCGCTCCACCGGTGCCGGCATGCGGTCCGTGGAGCACATCAAGCGCTACACCTCGATCAGCACCGCCAACGACCAGGGCAAGACCTCCGGGGTGAATGCGATCGGCGTCATCGCCGCCGCGCTCCGGACAGCCGGCGAAGCGTCCCGCGGGATCGGCGACATTGGCACCACCACCTACCGCGCCCCCTTCACGCCCGTGGCGTTTGCCGCCCTGGCCGGACGCCAGCGCGGCGAACTCTTCGACCCCGCACGCCTCACTTCCATCCACCCCTGGCATGTCGTCCAGGGAGCCCTCTTCGAAGACGTCGGCCAGTGGAAGCGCCCCTGGTACTATCCGCAGGACGGCGAGGACATGGACACTGCGGTGCTCCGTGAATGCGCCGCCGTCCGGGAATCCGTGGGCTTCATGGACGCCACCACCCTGGGCAAGATCGAGATCCGCGGCAAGGACGCCGGCGAGTTCCTGAACCGCATCTACACCAACGCGTTCAAGAAACTCGCTCCGGGTTCGGCCCGCTACGGAGTCATGTGCACCCCGGACGGAATGATCTTCGACGACGGCGTCACCCTGCGCCTGGACGAGGACCGGTTCTTCATGACCACCACCACCGGCGGCGCGGCCAAGGTGCTGGACTGGCTGGAGGAATGGCTGCAGACCGAATGGCCGGAACTGGATGTGCACTGCACCTCCGTCACGGAGCAGTGGTCCACCATCGCCGTCGTCGGTCCGAAATCCCGCGCCGTTCTCGCCAAAGTGGCTCCGGAACTGGCAGCCGACGGCGGCCTGCACGCCGAGGCCTTCCCGTTCATGACGTTCAAGGAAACCACCCTGGCATCCGGTGTCCAGGCCCGGGTCTGCCGGATCTCGTTCTCCGGCGAACTGGCCTACGAAATCAACATCCCGTCCTGGTACGGGCTGAGCACCTGGGAAGCCGTGGCGGCGGCCGGCGCGGAGTTCAACATCACCCCGTACGGTACCGAGACCATGCACGTGCTGCGTGCGGAGAAGGGGTATCCGATCGTCGGCCAGGACACTGACGGGACCGTGACACCGCAGGACGCCGGCATGGAATGGGTCGTGTCCAAGGTCAAGGACTTCATCGGCAAACGCTCCTACACCCGCGAGGACGCCGGCCGCACCGACCGGAAACACCTGGTCAGCGTCCTCCCCGTGGACGGCACCATCCGGCTCCCCGAAGGCACCCAACTGGTGGAACAGGGCATCACCGTCAACCCCGCCTACGGCCCCGTGCCCATGCAGGGATTCGTGACCTCGAGCTACCACAGTGCGGCGCTGGGCAGGTCGTTTGCCCTGGCCCTGATCAAGAACGGCCGCAACCGCATTGGCGAGACCCTGGTGGCCGCCGCCGGCGACCAACTCGTGGACGTAATCGTCGCAGAAACCGTACTATTTGACTCTGAAGGGGCCCGCAAAGATGGCTGACACCGCAGCACTCGAAAATTCCAAGAAGATCCAGACCCTCAGGAAGAGTCCGGCATCACTCCTGAGAACGGCTTTTGAAGCGGGATCCGTTGCGGGCACCGTGGAGCTGCGCGAGGTGCCGTTTCTGACCATGGCAGGGCTCCGGGTCGATCCTGCCGGCGACGCAGGGCAGCGGCTGGGCGCCCTCACGGGTGGCCTGCCCTCCGCTTCCGGGGAAGTCCGCGGCAGCGGCGACACCGCAGTGCTGTGGCTGGGCCCGGCAGAATTCCTGCTCGTGGCCCCCGCCGAATCCCACGAAAGCCTGGGCGGTGAGCTCCCCCGGGCGCTCATCGCAGCACTGGGCGACGGCCAGGGCCAGGTGGTGGATCTGTCCGCCAACCGCACCACGCTCGAGCTCTCCGGACCCCGGGCCAGTGCCGTGCTGGAGAAGGGCTGCGCCCTGGACCTGCACCCCCGCGTCTTCCAGCCCGGAACGGCCCTGTCCACGGAAATCGGCGGCATCCCCGTCGTTCTGTGGAAGACCGGGGACGAGACCTACTGGATCTTCCCGCGGGCATCCTTCGCGGAGTTCCTCGGCCGCTGGCTCCTCGACGCCATGCGCGAATATGCCTCCACCGAGGTCCCCTGATGGCGCTCAGCGTCCTCGACCTGTTTTCTGTTGGCATCGGGCCGTCCTCCTCCCACACGGTCGGCCCGATGCGGGCGGCCAAGCGGTTCGCAGACGGGCTCAAGAGCGACGGGCAGCTGAGTTCCACGGCGAGGGTGCAGGCCGAGCTGTTCGGTTCCCTCGGCGCTACCGGCCGGGGCCACGGTTCGGACAAGGCCGTCGTCCTGGGCCTCCAGGGCCAGGACCCCGAGACAGTGGACACGGGCACTGCCGATGACCAGGTGGCTGCCGCTGCGCTGGATGCGGAGCTGCAGCTCGCCGGCCATCACCGGGTGGATTTCAACTGGGATGAGGACGTGGTCCTGCACCGCCGCAAGTCGCTGCCCGCCCATCCGAACGGCATGACCTTCCGGGCCCTCGACCACGCCGGCGACGTCCTCAGCGAACGGAGCTTCTATTCGGTTGGGGGCGGCTTCGTCGTCGATGGCAATGCACTAGGCGCCGACCACGTGGTGGCCGACGACACGGTGCTGCCCTACCCGTTCACAACAGCTGACGAACTCCTTGAAATATGCCACCGAGAGAATATGTCCGTCTCCGACGTGATGCTGGCCAACGAACTCGTCTGGCGCACCGAAGCCGACCTCCGGGAGAAGCTCTTGGCCCTGTGGGCGGTCATGCGCCAGTGCGTGGACAACGGCTGCGCTGCCGAGGGCATCCTGCCCGGCGGGTTGAACGTCAAACGGCGCGCCCCGTCGTTGTTTCGGACGCTGGCAGCATCCGCCGTCAGCGCCGAGGCGGACGCCCGGAACCCATCGCCGGTCCAGGTCCCGGCCGACCCGCTGCTCGCCATGGAATGGGTGAACCTCTTCGCGCTGGCCGTCAACGAGGAAAACGCCGCGGGGGGCCGGATCGTCACCGCGCCCACCAACGGTGCCGCCGGCATTGTGCCGGCCGTGCTGCACTATTACGTCAAGTTCGTCCCCGGCGCCAACGACGACGGCGTCATCCGCTTCCTGCTGGCGGCGGCCGCCGTCGGGATCCTGTTCAAGATCAACGCTTCCATCTCCGGGGCAGAGGTCGGCTGCCAGGGCGAAGTCGGATCCGCCTGCTCCATGGCGGCGGCGGGACTCTGCGAAGTGCTGGGCGGGACCCCGGAGCAGGTGGAAAACGCCGCCGAAGTCGGGATCGAGCACAACCTCGGGCTGACCTGTGACCCCGTCGGCGGGCTCGTGCAGATCCCCTGCATCGAACGCAACGCGATCGCCAGCGTCAAAGCCATAAACGCCGCCCGCCTGTGCCTCCACGGCGACGGCAGCCACAAAGTCTCGCTGGACAAAGCAATCAAGACCATGCGCGAAACAGGAGCAGACATGAAAACCAAGTACAAGGAAACCTCCCGCGGGGGCCTCGCCGTGAACGTCGTGGAGTGCTGACCATGGTCCCGGACCAGACACCCGACACCGTTGAGCACGTCCTGACACTGGACTGCCCGGAAACGCGCGGGATAGTCCACGCCGTGTCCGGTTTCCTGCTGGACCAGGGCTGCGACATCCTGGAAAGCAAGCAGTTCGACTCACAGCTCGACGGCCACTTCTTCATGCGGGTCCATTGCGCGTCGGCCGGAGACCAAACCACCCTGGCTTTGCTGCGGGACGCATTTGTGCCGGTGGCCGAAAAATTCGGCATGCGCTGGGAGCTTCGGCGGCACGGGACCAAACGGCGCGTGCTGATCATGGTCTCGAAATTCGAGCACTGCCTCAACGATCTGCTGTACCGGGCACGCACCGGAGAACTGCCCATCGAGATCGTCGGCGTCGTTTCCAACCACCCCGACCACCGGCGGACCGTCGAGTGGCACGGAATCCCGTTCTTCCATGTGCCGATCACGCCGGACACCAAGCCCGCGGCCGAACAGCGGCTTCTGGAACTGATCGACCGGATGGACGTCGAACTGGTGGTCCTGGCCCGTTACATGCAGGTCCTCAGCGACAACCTCACCCGCCAGCTGGATGGCCGCGCCATCAACATCCACCACTCCTTCCTGCCCAGCTTCAAGGGCGCGAAGCCCTACCACCAGGCGCACGCCCGGGGCGTGAAGACGGTCGGCGCCACCGCCCACTATGTCAACGCGGAACTGGACGAAGGGCCCATCATCTCCCAGCAAGTGGTGGAGGTGGACCACACTTTCAGTCCGGACGATCTCGTGGCCGCCGGGCGCGATACCGAATGCAGGGCACTCTCCAATGCCGTCCGCTGGCACTGCGAGGGACGCGTCATCCTCCAGGGCAACAGGACCGTCGTGCTGCGCTAGGTTTGGCACCATGATCCTGCCCCTCGAGGACCGCGAAGCCGCCGCCCCTGCCTACATCCTGCGGGGTGCCCTCATCACGGACGGCGCCTGCACACCGGGCTGCGTGGTGGCGGTGAACGGCGGCCGGATCGCCTACGCGGGACCCGGCGACGGCTTTGACGCCGCACATTTCCCGGATGCGGAGGAGCTCCCGCTGCCGCCCGGCAGCTCCCTGCTTCCCGGGCTTGTCGACCTCCATTGCCACGGCGCCGCGGGCGGCGGATTCCCGGCCGGCAATGACCGGGGCTGCCGGGCGGCCGTGGACTTCCTGCACCGCAACGGGACCACCACCCTCCTGGCGAGCCTCGTCACCGCCCCGGAAGATGAGCTGGTGGGGTCGCTCGGCGTACTCAACGTCCTGGCGGCCGAGGGACTGATCGCCGGCGTGCACTCCGAGGGGCCCTTCCTCTCCGCCGCCCGGTGCGGCGCGCAGGACCCGCGCTGGCTCCGCGCCCCCGACCCTGCGCTGCTCCGGCGGCTGGTGGCGGCGGCCGGCGGAGCCCTGCGGACCATGACGTACGCCCCCGAACTGCCCGGCGCGAGTGAGCTCCTACGGATCCTCACGGACCACGGGGTGATCCCCTCACTGGGCCATACCGATGCCGCTGCCCCCGTTGCCGCGGCCTCACTGGCGGAAGCCGCGGACCTCATCCGCGGCGCGGCTTCCGGGGTCTTCGGGCCGCGGGCCCGGCCCACGGTGACCCATCTGTTCAACGGCATGCCTCCCCTGCATCACCGGAGTCCCGGACCGGCGGCCGCGTGCCTTCGGCTGGCGGCCGCCGGCACGGTCGTGGTCGAGCTCGTCGGCGACGGCGTCCACCTCGACCCGGAGACGGTCCGGATGGTCTTTGACCTGGTCGGAGCCGGGGGCATCGCGCTGGTGACGGACTCCATGGCGGCAACCGGGCTGCCCGACGGCGACTACGAACTCGGCCCCGTGGAAGTGGTGGTGCACGACGGCGTGGCCACCCTGCGGAGCAACGGCGCCCTTGCCGGGGGCACGGCGACCCTGTTGGAGGTTGTCCGCATGGCCATCGCGGCGGGGGTGAGTCCGGCCGACGCTGTCGCGGCGGCCACCCTGGTCCCGGCCCGGGTCCTGGGCCTGGAGACGGAGATCGGCGCCCTCCGGGCTGGAATGCGCGCCGATATCATCGCCGTTGACCCGGGCTTCGACATCGTGGCCGTGCTGCGCGGCGGACGGATCCTGGCGGACCATCGACGTGCCGCGCGTTAGCCCCTGAACCCGCGGGGCCCACGGCGGTTGCGGAAGTTTCGAGCCCTTCGTTTTGTTGTTCTGAGTGTGGGCAAACATTACTTCCGGAAAGGAGCCCGCCATGATCCGCATCGCTATCGTGCTCGGGAGCACCCGGCCCGGTCGCCTCGGAAAGGCCGTCGCCGACTGGGTAAGTGCCCGGGCATCAGAACGCGGCGATGCCACCTTTGACGTCCTCGACGTCGCCGATTTTGATCTTCCGCTGCTGGACGAGCCGCTGCCACCCTCCTTCGGCCGGTACAGCCAGCCCTACACCAAGGCCTGGTCCGAAGCTGTCGACGGATTCGACGGCTACATCTTCGTCACGGGCGAGTACAACCACTCGATTCCCGGCGCACTGAAGAACGCTGTGGACTACCTCTACAAGGAGTGGAACAACAAGGCGGCCGGGTTTGTCAGCTACGGAAGCAGCGGCGGCATCCGCGCCGTCGAACACTTCCGCGGAGTGTCCGCGGAGCTGCAGATGGCCGACGTCCGGGCCCAGGTGGCGCTGCCCCTGGCCACGGAGTTCGCGAATTACCGCACATTCATCCCGACGGCGGCCGCGGAAAAGAGCCTGCAGATCCTGTTTGACCAGGTGATCGCGTGGGCCGGCGCGCTGAAGGTCCTCCGGCCGGGCCATGCCCACGGAACAGAAGACGCCAGCGCGGCGTGACCCTGCCCTGGCTGGGCCCGGTTTGCCGTCCCGCGGGCCGCGTGCCGGTGTCCGCCTAAGCCGGAGTCCCCGTCCTGCGCCGCCGCCGCCGGACGGGGGGCGTGTCTCCGCCGTGTGGCGCCGCGGCATAGGGACTGGGCAGGGGCACGTTCTGGTCCGGAACGGAATCGGGGACCAGGACGTGGACCGTGCCGCCGGATGATTCCCGCGCGGCTCCGCCCGCGACGCTGCGCAGGTAGTCAAGCGCCCCTTCTTCGCTGAACCCGTACTCCCGCACCAGCGTCCGCAGCGCCAGCCCTGCCAGTGCCCGGGAGAGCTGCGCCGAGGAGAGATCTGCGCCGCCCCCGGACCTCAGCGCCAACTCCTGGACCAAACGCAGTGCACGGGAGATGTAGCGGGCCAGCCGAGCCGCTGCGATGATGTCTGCGCTGGTGAAGACGTGCGGCCACGCGGCGTACAGGTTCACGGCGGCATGGAAGACCGCTTGTGGTGCCAGTGGAACGGATACGAGGGACCGGACCCCGAAGGCTGCGGCGGCGCTGGCGTACCCGGGCCAGCGCCGTTCCAGGGAAGTGTCGCCCACGAACACATATTCGCCGGTTCGGACCGCCGTGCGGGCGGGCCCGTCATCGAAGGAACGCTGCGCCTCGTCGGCGGCCCGTGCCGGTGCGCTGCCCGCGGTCAGCGTGAGGGCCTCCGCGGACCCGACCAGTGTCACTGCCCAGCTGATCCCACGGCCGGGACCACCGATGTCGTCGACAAACTCACTCACGGCTTCGCTGAGGAAGGCACCGACATCCGGGTCGTTGAAGTGCAGCTCCCAGAAGGAGGCATAACGATCCTGCCGGCCGTCTCCTGCAATTCCTTGGGTCATGTTCCACGCTCGAGATCAAAGCACGCAGCTCACTGCTGAACCGATGAAAACAGCATACGTCCGGGCGGACACCGCCGCGCCTCCCATTTGTCAGAGCCAGGGCCTCTGTCGCATTGGTATGGTTCCGGGCTGTCCCGGCGACCTGTTTCGATGAACTGTTCCTCAGCCGTTCCGCTGAGCTGTTCCCGTGACAGCGGGAAATCTGCTTCAGCGCCGCGGCGGCCCAGGGAGGCTTTTAACATCCGCCCTGGACCGCCCGCCCCGGCTTCAACACCAGTCGCGGAGGACCCGTCCCGCCGTGGCACACCCATTAATACCCGCGTTCCGCAGGTCCCAAAAGGGCCTTTGGGCCCGTGCCGGCCGGCCGTGCACTGCCGCCCATTTCACCCCCGGCGGATGAGGTCCGCACGCGCGTCCGGGCAGACGATGGATATGCCCTTCGATGCCCCACTGCTCGGGGGCGATCCCAGCTGGGAGAGGAGCCTCCAAATGTCAAGACCGCACGCAATCACCGTGGGATCCATCGCGCTTGCGACCGCCGTCGTACTGCTCACCGGATGCAGCCCCACGAGTCCGCCGGCTGCCACCCCAAGCCCCACCGCGGCCATCTCGAGCCCGCCCGCGAGCGTGTCGGAAATCTGCGCTGCTGCCGATGCCCATGCCGCGGCCCTGGCGAATTTCAAGGCCACGCTCAAGCCGGACGCCACCATCGAGCAGGTGCGCTCGGCCCAAGACCAAGTCTCCAAGACCTATGAAGAGCTGGCCAAGGCAAGCGAGAACCTCGCCCAGCAACGGGCGGAGGCGGTTATGGCCGCCGAAGCCAAGTTCAATGCCGCAGTCGCCGCGGTGCCTGACAACGCCACGTTGACTCAAGCAGCTGATTCCCTCCGGGACGAAGCCTCCAACGTCGAGGCCGCGATCCGCGACCTCCGGACTGAGGTCAAGTGTTAGCGGTCTGACATGTCTTGTCCCAATCGGTGCCCGTTGGGCCCTCAGATGCAGGAATGGTCGTAGTCGAATCCTCCCGACACGTACTGGGCAATGGTGACTTTCCCGCCGGCCGTCAGTGGCGCCTCAGAGCATTTGCGTTTTGCCACGGCGAGTGACTTCGCCCCGGCCACCCAGCTGGGCAGCGTGTAAAGGTTGCTCGAGGACGGCACCGTTCCCACAATTTGGGTCCACTGCGTTTTGGTGGAGTAAAGGCCCGTTCGGGCTCCGACACTCGCGAAGTAGGCCGCCATCCCCTCCAGATCGGCACGGTTCGCCGCCGGGCGGGTTGACCAGCTATTGCCGGTCTCGACATCGAGCCACCACGTGTAGGCCGCCGCGTTGCTTATCCCCCGGATGTTGGCATCGTCGTAGGCCTTGGCATAGCCGTACATGTAGGAGCAGGCTTCCTCGACTGAACCCTCGGTGCACTCTCCGTAGGGGTTGGCGACGGTGGTTCCTCCGTAGTTGTTGCTGGTAGGCCACCAGGATCCTGAAGTACCGGGGTTGGCGGTGTTCACGTAGAGCGCGACCAGGGGCTGGCCAGTCCCGCCGGTGGACGTCCCGGCCCAGGACAGCTGCGTCGCCAGACACGGGTTGGTGGTGTTGGCCAGCCCATTGTTCACGCCGACGACGGCGAACGTCTGGCCCCGGGGCAGCGTTTTGCCGCATTGGGGCCACGACACATCGTTGCCCGGGCCCGCAGCCCCGGCTGCTTGGGCCGGCGTTCCGGCCAGCATCAGCGCGAAGCTTGCGGCGGCCGCAAGGATCACCCGGCAACGCGAGGAAAAGGGTGCAAGGGACATGGTGGGCCTTCCCGTCGATGCTGCTGAGCAGTTAGCACAGCATGGCCGCCGCAGGTTTGCCCGGTCAAGGCTTTCGGTAGTGAGTTCATGGGCCGGTCCGCCGGCGGCTCCCACAGAAGCGGTGGCCCGGCATGGGAGGATCGGTGTATGGAAACCACCCCGGAGGTCCTGCGCTATGCGGCCTTTTCCACGACGCCCAACGGCGGAAATCCTGCAGGCCTGGTGCTGGATGCCCGTGATCTGGATGATGCCGGGATGCTGGCGGTGGCGGCCGCCATCGGGTACGCAGAGACGGCTTTCGTGACGGAGCCGGGTGTCGACGGCGACCCGCGCCGGAGCCGGGTTCGGTACTTCTCGCCGATCGCCGAGGTGCCATTCTGCGGGCATGCGACGATTGCGCTGGCCGTTGCGCTGAGCGCACGCGACGGGGCGGGCGCCTTCACCTTCGAGACCCCCGTCGGCCCCGTCCGCATTGAAACGGCGGGGGACGGTGCCGAGATCACGGCATCGTTCACGGGCGTTGAACCGCAACTGGCCGCCTTCGACGACGACGTCCTGGCTGAACTTCTTGGATTGCTCGGTTTCGGTCTGGACGATCTCGATCCGGCCTATCCGCCGCGGATCGCGTATTCGGGGAACTGGCATCCGGTGCTGGTCGTCGCGGACCGCTATCTTTTCGACTCCTTTTCCTTCGATCCGGAGGCCGTGCGCCGGCTGATGGACGCACAGGGCTGGGCCGCGACGGTGACCGTCCTGCACCCGATTGCAGATGGCGAATTCGAAGCCCGGAACCTGTTCCCGGTGGGTGCCATCACGGAGGACCCCGCAACCGGGGCGGCCGCGGCGGCCGTTGGCGCCTACCTGCGCATCCTGGGCCTGGTCGATCCCCCGTCGAGAGTCCTCATCCACCAGGGACGGCACGTCGGCCGTCCGGGCCTACTCACCGTGGACATTCCCGCTGCCGGCGGAATAGTGGTCAGCGGCAGGGCCGTCCGGATCCCCGCCGCTGCGGGCAACAGCTGATCACTGGGTGGAGGCCAAGTGCCGGTAGCTGAAGGACTTCAGCGTCAGCGTGCCCCCTGCCGTGACGGCTTTGACCCCCGGCGTCCCCGCAGCGGGGAAAACGAGTGACGTCATGGTCTTTTCCCCGCCGTTGATGAAAACCTCCACCGAGCAATAGTCGACGAAAATCGTTAGCTCCACCGTCCCGTTCCGCGCTGGGCTGGCTGCGCGCCGCGATGCCCGATAGTCGGGGCTGAGTTCTGCCTTGCCGGTGGCGGCAACATCGGACTCCCGGGAGATGAATGCTGACTCGGTGGCGAAGTCGTATCCGACGGTGGCAAACGTGCCCCCGCCGCTTTCGAGTTCGATCCTGGCAACGGAACCGTCGTCCTGCGCTGTCCGCTCTAGAGTTACATCGAGCCGGTACGCCCCGCCTTCCGGGACCGGCAGTTGTCCTGCGCCATCCGGTGTCAGTCGACGTTCCCCGGTGGTTGCCGCGGGGCCTTCAAGGGATTTCATGGCAGTCGTGGGGCTCGACACCAGCGTTGGCTTTCCGTCGATTGTTTGCAGCCGTATGTCCCTCACTATGGAGTCGGCGCCGCCGTGCCAGTCCTGAGTGGGCAGCTGCCGGGCGTACTGCCAGTTGTTCATCCACCCGATGGCGTGCCGCGAGGACATCCGCTGGCTTTCGGTGAGCCTGGGATCATCCCACGTCACGGCGGCGTAGAAGTCGGAGCCGGCGTCGAGCCACTGGTGCGGCCCGTCAGACGGGGTGAATCGGGTTCCGTCCCATTCGCCAGTCCAGTAGGCAACGCCCGTGGTGAAGCCCTCTTCGCTCCCGTTGGCGCTGGCGGCCAGGACCCAGGTCCGTTTGGATGGATCACCGTCGAGATCCAACTGGAAAAGGTCCGGGCACTCCAGGACGCCCAGACCTTTGCGTTCGATGCCTGAGGCGTAGTGCCAGTCCAACAGGTTCGACGACGTATACATGCCGATCTTGTCGCCTTCGGCCAGGGCCATCACCCATTGGCCGTGGGCCGCATCCCGGATGATTTTGGGATCCCGCCAGTCCGGTTCGCCCGGGTTTTCCATGACCGGGTTCTGCGCATAGGCGGTGAAGGAGTATCCGTGGTCAGTGGAATAGAACAGGGACTGCCGCTGGATTCCCTGGTCCTGCTGCGTCATGACCGCAATGACAGCCCCCTTGCCAAAGCCGGCCGAATTGTCCTGGTCCACCACGGCGCTTCCGGTTTCGATGTCGCCCAGCCCGTTTTTGTACTTGGTGATCGCCACTCCCTCCTCCTTCCAGTGCACAAGATCCGTGCTGGTCAGGTGGTACCACTCGGTGCCGTTCTCCTTCGGGTACCCGGCGTTGTAGAGGTAGTAGTAGTGCCACAAGCCGTCGAGCAGGATGGGACGCTGCGGATCATTCATCCAGTTCTTCCCGGGCGTTATGTGATAGCTCGGCCGGAACTCGGATGCCCCCTCGGGCCGGTCGAAAGCTGGCTGCGCCTGCCCGGCGTGGCTCTGGGAACCCGGGCTTGATCCCGGCGAAGGGACCAGCGCCACCGCGATCAGAACGGCCGCGGCGGCGGCCACGGCGGCCACCATCCAGATCGTCCAATGGTTTTTCATGATTTAACATTCCTGGTCTTGGTGGAAGCCATCCCGCCCATCTATGGCCCGACGGTCTAGGCCCTGCGGGGGGACGGAAGCGCCCGGAAATCCGGGCGCTTCCGCCTCATGACTGCCTACTGCACTACTTGTACAGCCCGGCACCGCCGACGTTGAGGTTCGTGGGCAGGTACCCGAACGGGCCCAGGCCGTTCTGGCCGAAGCTGCGGTCAACGGCCGAAACTCCGTTGCGGAAGTTGATCTTCACGGTGGGCGAGAGGGACCCGCCGCGGACGCCGTCCACGTTGTCGATAAAGGACTGCACCAGCCCGCCCGGCTGCACGTAGTGCGAGTAGGCCTGGAACTGGCGGCCGTTCTGCCGGGGATCCGGCCCTTCGGGCGCATTGGCTGGCATATTCAGGTCCGTGGGGGATGCCAGCGTCAGGCCGCTGTTGTTCATGGGCTGGTAGTCGGAACGGACGCCGTCGCCCACAAAGCCGTAAACTCCGTCGGGGCCGCGCATTCCATCCGCATAGGTGAACTGGTGGCTGATGGTGAACAGGTAGTACTTGTTCTTGCCGCCCTCGCTCTGGATGAAGATCTGCGGACGCTCGGTCTGGTCGTTGACGCAGTTGGCGGACAGGATCGGCGGCAGGAAGTGCCATTTGGTCAGGTCTTTGTTGTCCGCCACGGCCAGGCCCACGTTGGCCGTCTGGAACCATGCACCGGTGGTGGCGTTGACGGTGTTCGCGGATTCGGCGCGGGGGTCCCCGGGCTGGTAGCCCAGGTCCTGCTCCGTGCACTTGTAGTCGCCCCGCTGGCCGCCGGTGTTGCCTTCGAAGACCATGAAGGTCTTCCCCGGGTGCGCCGGGTCTACGAACGTGTAGGGGTCCCGGAAGGCGAACCCTGGGTTCTGGGCCTTGTTCTGGTACATGACGCCGTCCGGCTCAAGGAGTTTGGTGTGCTCGAAGCCGTCGAAGCTCACGCCGTTCTTGTCAGCGTGGATGTTGCCCAGTGCCTTGGCGATCACGGCATCCGGGGCGATTCCGCCGCCGCCGGCGTTGCGCTCGGCAACGTCGTAGAACGTCGTTGCGGTGTAGAAGACGTTGACGTGGTTCCCCTGCATGAGGCGGGTGGAACCGGACCATTCGGTGTTGCCGACGGAGGTGTTGTCCAGGAACAGGTGTCCGCCGTAGTTCCACTTGTCCTTGGCCGGATCGGCGTTGGTCTTGCGGAAGAAATAGCCGATCCGGGCGTTCCAGTGCCGCTGGTCGAAGCCGTAGCCGGCGTGGCGGTCGGCAACGAGTGAGAAGATCACGTCCCAGCCCTTGTAGCTGATCTGGTTTGCGTTCTCGTCGGTCAGGGACCACGTGTCCCAAACCCAGACGTCGTCGTTCATGGCCGGGAAGTCCTGGGGAATTTCCGGCATGGTGACGTTCGGGCTCATGGAGTTCTGGCCCGGGGTTACGCTAGTGCTGCTTTGGGCCATAATCTGCTTGGCATCGGCACGCGTCCACTTGGAGGTGAAGGCCGCGGCCGGATCGAACGCCTGCTGGGTGTGCTTCGTGGGCAGGGGGAAGCCGGGTGTCGGAGCCGGCATCTGCCCGCCGCTCGGCGGATCCGAGGGCGTGTTTGCCTGGGCTGACGGAACGGCAAGGAAGACGGAGGCCGCCACGGCCGCCGCCAGTGCCGCGGCGACAGAACGCCACCGCAGCTTCCGGTGTGTATTGGGGTGCTCGTGCATTTTTGCTCTTCTCGCGGAGTTGAGACCATTCGTGGAAGACGGGCATATGCCCTCATTCCCCGAAACTCCGGCAGCCCCGATGACACCGCAGGCGTCATCGAGGACGCCATCGTGTCGAGGGGACGGGGCCTCGGTAGGGCCCCGTCGGTGGCCCGGGAGGGTGCTGACCTCCTGGACGTTCATCACCGTAGACAGTGCCGGCGAGGATTCAAAACCACATTTCAGACACCAAAACGGCTCATAACCCGGTCGATGTAAGCGCTTGCACAAACTCTCCGCGCGCGTGCCACGACTCTAAGATTGAGTCAAATATTTCCTAAAAAATATGCTTTCTTTTTCAAGTCGCCCGCTGTTTGCCCGTTCGTTGCCCCGCAGCCGTCCTTCACCCAGCCCACACTGCGGAGCACGACGCCGGTGCCTTGAGTGAGGCGCCGGGTGCCCAAAGCGTTCGTACTCCGGCCACCGGAGGCCACGAATCCGGCGATAAGTGCCACAGATCCCCAACCATTCCCGGGTGCCTCACGTCGCTTCTCTCGTCCCCGGGGTGGCAGGGAATTCGGTTCGGAACCCGATCAATTTGTGGGTGCCGTCGCAGTAGGGTTTGATCGCGGACGCGCCGCAGCGGCACAGGGCGACTGTTTTGCGCGACCGCGGCACTGCTCCCCCGGACGGGGTGACGATCTCAAACTCGCCGCGGACCAGGATCGGTCCATCGGGACAAATAACAATGGCGGCGTCGTTGGACGATTCCTGCGGGTTCTGGTTCATAGATGCTCCCTGACTGGGTTCGTGCCCGGGTCAGACCCCGGCGGGGACAGGCGGCTTCAGCGACGACGTGCCGCTCTCCCACGCCCCCATGATGTGCGCGGTGAGTCGGGCGTCGATGGCGAGCACCGCCGTCGCGCCGAACAGGACGTCCGGAAGGAGATCCGGTTCTGCCTCCACGAGCCCTCCGGCGAGATCCCGGCCCGCGATCTGTTCGTGGACGGCGTCCGCTTCGACGTGCTCGTCGAAGTACGCGGTCACATCGGCCCCGAATCCGAGACGCCGGAAACCGTTGCCGTACAGCTGATTCGGCCGGGAGGAGGTCATCTCATAGATCGCCAGATGCCCTGCGATGGCTCCCCGCAGTCTGCGGTTCAGGCCGAAAAGGGACATCATGTTGACGGCGGCGAGAGAGATGGCCGGGACGGCATCCACATAGCCGCCGTAGACATCGTTCAGCCCCAGCCCTCGCATGGTCCGGGCGAAAAGTGCGCTGTGCATGCGGTCCGGGCGGCCTCCGCCGTACTCGTCAGCCTGTATCTCCACCAGCGCAGCCTTGGCCCGCCCGGTCAGCCTCGGGATCGCCCAGGTGTGCGGATCGGCTTCCTTGAGCTGATAGATCGATTTGTGGACCAGGAATTCACGGAGCTGCCCGAGGGTGGCCAGCTTCGCCACATGGCGGGACATGCCCGGTCCACCGTCCTGGCCCGCGAGCCCGAACAGAATGTCCGCCACCGCGTCGCTGTCCAGGCCGGCGGCAGGAGCAGGCTGGACTGATCCGGCGGACGAGCGGGCCACGGACCGCAGCTCCAGCTCGAACGGTCCCTCCAGCAGCTGCCGGAGTGCGATCAGCCCGGGGTTCCATTCCCAGCGGTCGTCCACCCCATCCAAGCCGCCGTAGTGCAGCTCGTAGAGGCAGAACAGGGTCAATTGCACATCGCCGTCGTCGATGATGTCATCGGCGAGTGCCAGCTGCCCGTTGATGAGCTCGGTGAGATCGCGCAGCGTGCCCTGGGCTGCGGAATCATCTCCGGTCCCGTCGGCCAGAAGCCGGAAAAGGCCACGGCTTATGGGTCCGCGCGCGTCAGGGATCTTCATGTTTTCTCCTACGTGGGCCTCAGCGGTGTTGGCTGCGGCCGGTGAAAGTGCGTCGAAGTGAGCCCGCCCCGGGGTTACGGCCGGAGGGCCCCCAAGGGTGCGGCGCCTTAGCTGTTGCCGGTGTAGACGAGGCTGTCCGGGTCGACTTCGTTCGCCGGGGCATCCGCGAGTCCCTGCGGCGACAGATCCATGTCCATCAGCGCTGGTCGTTGATTGTGGGCCGCGGAGGCTCCGGTGGTGGCAGTGCTGTGGTTGGAAACGGTGTGCCCCTAATTCTTTGTTGGTTACAGACCCGGGAGGGTGTTGCCTGTCACGGGCGGGGCATTTCCATCTGGAACCCGCACCGGCACCGGAGAACGCGCGTCCGGAGGTAGTCGCCCAGAACATCCGGGCTCCCGGCGTGTGTGGAAACCGCCCGGTGGGCACTTCGCCGCTCGGGGTCCACTGCGGACATCGGCTCCTGGCAGTGGCGGTAGGCGTCCTCCCGGTGCATGGCGCCGCCGCTGTTCCCGTTCCGCGCCGGGATGATTGCGAGAAACGCCGCAGTCGTAGCTACCACGTGCGAGCTGCCGCAGTTGGTGCAGCTGATGGCGGCCGCGAGGGTTTCCTGCTGCGGATTCAAGGTGGCGACAGAGTCCAGGAGCAGGTGCCGGTCGGTCTCACATGTCGCACACCAAGGCCGGCGCCCTCGGGGCTGGTGGGCATCCCGGGGCAAGTACGTGCTTGACGTGATTGTCATCCGGGTCAGACCAGGCCCGGGTAGCTGGCCAGGATGTAGTCCGCCGCGGCTGGTCCTTTCATGCGGAGGCCGTTGCGCTTGGGATGGATCTGCTTTTCTTTCATGGCCGCCCAGAAGGCATCTTCGGGGCGGGGCGCGGTCTGGCTCAGGAAGCACCAGCTGGTGTAGAGCCCGTAGAAGCAGTCCCGGCCCAGGGCGTGGTCGGATGCAGGGTCCCGGGTGGTGGCTTCCTGCAGGAATTGGTCGTATTGGGAAGTTGCCATGAGTGGCTCGTTTCTTCGCGGTGCATTGTGTGCCGCCGTGTGGCTACAGCAGCTGAGCGTCAAAGCCATGCACGGGGCGATGAAGCAAGATCCCGCACTGCTGCGTCACCGCAGATCCGGGAGTAAAGCGTTACTGGGCTGACGGTCCGCATCCTGCGGAAACGAGCCAATGCAACTTCTCTACGATGTAGACTGTAGGCGTAGACTACACATTAAGCAACCGGCTTTTCATCCCGGAACTGTAACCACTCTGTACCGACCCGAACGGAAAACCATGTCGCCCGAAGAGCACCCGGCGCCCCCTGCGGCTCCCGGCAAGAAGGCTCGCCTCAGCCGGGAGATTGTCCTGTCGACGGCACTGGCACTGGTGGACGCCGAGGGACTCGACGCCCTCACCATGCGCAGGCTCGGACAGGAACTCGGGCGGGATCCCATGAGCCTGTACCGCTACGCCGCCAACCGCGCAGCCCTGCTGGACGGCGTCTCAGAACTCGTGCTGAACGAACTGGCCATCATTCCCGATGATCCCGACTGGCAGTCGCAGCTCCGGCGCATTGCCCACGACCTGCGGCTCCTGGCGCTCCGGCACCCCAACGTCGTGCCCCTCCTCGTGACCCGCCCCCTGTCAACGCCCCTGGGCCTGCGGCCGCTGGGAACATTGCGTCCGCTGGAGCAGATCCTGTCCCTGCTGATCGACGCCGGATTCGCCCCCGTTGACGCATTGCACGTCTACCGCGCCTACTACGGATACCTCTACGGGCACATCCTCAACGAACTGCAGGAATTCGTCGTCGACCCCGAGGAAAATGAGGCCCTTCTCCGGCTGGGGCTGCACCGCCTGCCACCGAAGGAATTCCCCCGCCTCCGCGCCCTCGCCCCGGTCCTCGCCGACTACGACGGGATGGCCGAACTGGATGAGGGAATCACCATCCTGCTCTCGGGGCTCGCGGCCCGCTGCCGGATGCCGGATTCCCCGACCAAACCATGATCCGGAAAGGCATCGGTCATCTCAGCCCGGGTTGGACAGCCGGTCCTTCGCCTGCTGGCTTCCGGGCCCCACGGGCAGAAGCTCTGTGGCCTGCGCGAGACCCTCGGTAGGCATAGAGACATACATGCTCTCGGCCCTGCTTACCTGGAAGGTCTCATGCCAGATGCCGACAGCTTTTGGGACCTTCCTTGCCTGGCGGTTGAAGGCAGCCCACGCGGGCCTGTGATCGGATTGGGGCGCACTTGCGTAGGCATACAGCTTGTCCACCGAGTCCCAGTACTGCACAATGACCGGCCCGCCGGCTCCGAGGGCAAACCGGCAACCAAGGAGGCCGGACCCCGGCTCCCGGAAGAGTTCGGTCAGCATCCGGGGCATCGCAAGGAACACCGGCAGCCAGAGATCCGGACGCCAGGGACTGTTGATGCGCATGCCGATGAGGAAGACCACCAAATCACCGGAATGGCGGTGAGTGAAACGTCCAGCATTGATGCGTGCCATACTTTTCTCCTAACTGGATACCACTACTCCCCAATATTGGCGAGTGCGACTATCCAAGCCAAGGAGAATCTTTGCGCATCTCACAGCTGGCCGCCGCTACTGAGATTCCGGTGGCCACCATCAAGTACTACCTTCGGGAGAAATTGCTTCACGAGGGCGTGCTGACGTCCGCGACGCAGGCCCGCTACGACGACTCGCATGTTCGGCGGCTGAAGCTCATCCGGGCACTCATTGGGACCGCCGGGCTCAGCATCAGCGCCACCCGCCAGGTGCTGCTTGGCCTGGAGAGCCCGCCGGAGTCAGGCCACGATCTGCTCGGAATTGCGCACCACGCGGTCACCCGGACCGCACCGGACGACGTCGACCTTTCCTCGGCACAGCGGCTCCTGGACCGCTGGGGATGGGGCGCGGAGACATGCGACCGCGATACGCAGGCCGCCCTGGTGGAGGCCCTGCGCGGGCTCTCAGATGCCGGGTTCGATGCGCCGGCTGCGCTCTTGGACCGCTACGCCGCGGCAATGCGGGACATCGCCGCGGCCGACCTCGAAAGTGTCCCCACCGATTCGGCCGAGGCCGCAATGAGGCACGTGGTTCTTGGGACACTGCTGATGGAACCGGTACTCCTGGCCATGCGCCGGCTTGCCCAGCAAAGCGCATCCTTCCAGCGGTTCGGCGGGGCGGGGTCCTAGACGACCGGGGAGCGCCGCTCGATCAGCACCGTGTCCCGCCATTGCCCTTCGCTGGGGCCGTAGCTCATGCGGGCAATGCGGTTCCGCCGGCCGACGACGGCAAATCCGTTCGCGAGGTGGAGCTTCAGGCTTGCTTCGTTTTCGGGGAAGACACTGGCCTGGATCGTCCAGATCCCGCATCGTTCGGTCGATGCGGCCAAGGCCTGAAGCAGCGCGGCCCCGACTCCCTTGCCGCGGGCTTCCGCGGCGACGTAGACGGAGTGTTCGACCACGCCGGCATAAACGGGCCGCGCTGACACCGCGGCGACAGCCGCCCAGCCAAGGATCCCGCCCTCGGGAGCCTCGGCGACGAGGCGGTGCGCGGGAAGCCGGGAACTGGTGAAGCGTTCCCAGTCCGGCACTTCCGCCTCAAAGGTGGCGTGGCCGGTGGCGATTCCTTCGCGGTAGATTCCCCGGACGGCCGCCCAATCGTCCTCGTGCATGGAGCGGATCGTCACCGCGGACTGTTGCGCGGTCACAGCGTCGCCAGGAGCCCGGCCGTCTGCTCGAGCGCGCCGGGCACCAGGGAGTAGTAGGCCCAGGTGCCGCGCTTTTCACGGTGCAGCAGCCCGGCCTCGACCAGGACCTTCAGGTGGTGGGAGACCGTGGGCTGGCCCAGGTCCAGCGGCTCGGTGAGGTCGCAGACGCATGCCTCCCCTGACTCGCCAGCTTTGACGATGGAGAGCAGCCGGAGCCGGTTCGGGTCGGCCAGCGCCTTGAAAACCAGGGCCCTCTGCTGGGCTTCCTCGGCACCCAGGGCAGGGGGCCCTGCCGGGGTGCAGCAGGATTCATCCGTGGCCGGCTCGAGTACAGGCAACAACTTCATGTACCCATTATGCCCTGATATTGACAATCATCAATGTATGGGCGCGGGAGCTCGGGTCGGTCGACCCGGCGCAGATCCGCTTTGGGTGGGGGCGGCATTGTTCGGCCGCCGGCCAAGGCTAGGAGCGGGCGGTTTCGGCACTGTGCGCCAGGACGACGCCGTCCGCGATGCGGGCCGCGGCCGGGAACAGGATGAGGAGAAGGCCAATTCCTATTGCTGCGCCGATCAGCTGCGCCAGAACGTAGCCTGGAACTGAGGCCGGTGCGATGCCGGCGAAGGTGTCGCTGAAGATGCGGCCCACCGTCACTGCCGGATTCGCGAACGAGGTCGAGGACGTGAACCAGTACGCGGCTCCGATGTAGGCGCCCACCGCCGGCGCGGCAAGGACGCCGCGGGAGGTGGCAGCCAAGGCGAAGATCAGCAGGACCAGTCCCGCAGTGGCGACAACTTCACCCAGGAGATGCCCCGGTGTTGCGCGCTCCTTGGACGAGATGGAGGTGCCCACCTCAAACATGGCGTTCGCGACCATACTGCCGCTGACCGCACCCACGGTCTGGGCAACCACATAGGTGCCCAGCTCCGGCAGGGTCAGGCCGGTACCGGCGCGGCGGCCCAGGATCCAGTCGGCGAGGGAGACCACGGGGTTGAAATGCGCGCCGCTCACAGGCCCGAGCACCAGGATCAGCACCGTCAGGCCCAGCACTGTGGCGGTGCTGTTCTGCAGCAGCTGCAGGCCAACGTCACTGGGTGAGAGCTGCTGCGCGGCGATCCCGGAGCCGACGACGATGGCCACGAGCAGGCTGGTACCGAGCAGTTCGGCGATGGCGCGGCGCCACAGCGGCGGCTGGTTGGAAATCATGGCAACAGCTTGACCGAAAGAATTAGCTCAGTCAAAATTGAACCAATGAATATTGAGGCAGCAGAGGGCTTTCGGGCGCGGGCAGCCAGGCACGCAGCCCTCGGCGATCCTGCGCGGCTGCGCATCGTTGATCTGCTGACCCTCGGGGACTTCTCCCCGACGGAGCTGCAGGCGGAGCTGGGGATGCCGTCGAATCTGCTGTCCCACCATTTGCGCACGCTGGAAGATGCCGGACTGGCAACCCGCCACCGCTCCGAAGCCGACAGGCGCCGCAGCTATATCCGGCTTGCTGCCGGCGCCCTGCAGGGCCTGGTGCCGGGGGCCGAACACGGGGCGCGCCGCGTCCTGTTTGTCTGCACACGAAACAGCGCCAGGTCCCAACTGGCCGTTGCTCTCTGGCAGCAGGTCAGTGAAATTCCCTCGACGTCGGCGGGAACGCATCCCGCAGACCGCATCGCCCAAGGCGCTATCGACGTCGCCCGCCGTCATGGCCTGGACCTCCCAGAGCTTCCTCCGCGCAGGCTGGAGCAGGTGGCAGACGAGGGCGACTTCATCGTGACCGTCTGCGACAAGGCCCACGAGGAACTGCCCGGATTGGCTGGAATCCACTGGTCGGTGCCGGACCCGCTGCGCCCGGGCACCAAAGAAGCTTTCGACATGGCGTTCAACGACATCACCCGCCGCATCAATGACCTTGCACCCCGCGTAACCGCCGCCTAGGTCCGTCGCAGAAATCCGCCGAAAACAAATATTGACATTCATCAATCTATAGCCCGATACTCTCTATATCGATCATCATCAATGTTCGGTTGAGAGTTTCAAACCGGGCGCAAGACTCCAGACTGTATCGCCCACTCACCTCATTGATTCCAGGAGAAACCCCGTGAGCACAGAAACCGCCAAGAAGCCCTCCGTCCTCTTCGTCTGCGTCCACAACGCCGGCCGCTCCCAGATGGCCGCCGCCTTCCTCACCACCCTCGGGGAGGGCCGGATCGAGGTCCGCTCCGCCGGATCCCAGCCCGCGGACAAGGTCAACCCGGCAGCCGTGGAGGCCATGGCGGAGCTCGGCATCGACATGTCCGCCGAAATCCCGAAGATCCTCACCACGGAGGCCGTGAAGGAATCCGACGTCGTGATCACGATGGGCTGCGGCGACGAATGCCCCTACTTCCCCGGCAAGCGCTACGAGGACTGGGTCCTGGAGGATCCGGCAGGCCAGGGCGTGGAAGCCGTACGCCCGATCCGCGACGAGATCAAGACCCGCATCGAGGACCTGATCGAGTCCCTGACCCCTGCCGCCAAGTAAGGGCCAGCACCACACGTCTGACAGAGGACGGAGAGGGGGTGAGCTGAATGAACACCGGATGCTGCAGCGACGGATGCTGCGACGACGAGGATCAGGACTGCTGCTAACCCAACACCGGCGCCTGCCGGCCCAACCCCGGCCGGCAGGGCCAACCGAAAACAACCGCAACACCACAACGGATGAAAGAGGACACCCATGGATTTGACGAAGAACCTTCCCGTTGCCGTGATCGGCGCCGGCCCCGTGGGACTGGCCGCCGCGGCCCACCTGATCGAACGCGGACTCGAACCGCTGATCTTCGAAGCCGGCCCCTCCGCCGGCGCCGCGATCGAGCAGTGGCGCCACATCCGGCTGTTCTCACCGTGGCGGTTCAACATCGATGCCGCCGCCGTTCGCCTGCTCGAAGCCGCTGGCTGGGAGGCGCCCCGGCCCACCGCGCTGCCCTACGGCGGGGAACTCATCGATCGGTACCTGGCCCCGCTGGCCGCGCTCCCGGCCATCAGCTCCCGGCTGCAGACCGGCGCCAGAGTCATCGCCGTCACCCGCACAGGCATGGACAAGACCCACACCCGTAACCGCGAGATCACACCGTTCGTCGTCCGCGTCCAGCACCAGGACGGGGGAACCCGCGACCACACCGTGGCCGGGGTCATTGACGCCTCGGGCACCTGGTCCACCCGCAACCCGCTGGGGACCTCCGGGCTTACCGCCATCGGCGAGGACTCCGCCGCGGACCGGATCTCCTCGCCGCTCCCTGACGTGACGGGCCGTGACCGTGGCGCTTTCGCCGGACGCCGTGTCCTGGTCGTCGGCGCCGGCCACTCCGCCGCCAACACCCTGATCAGCCTCGCGGACCTGGCCAAGGACGAACCGGGCACCCGGATCCTCTGGGCGGTCCGCGGCGCGTCCGCCGAGAAAGTCTACGGCGGCGGCGACGCTGACGGGCTGCCCGCCCGCGGCCAGCTCGGTGCCCGCCTGCGCCGCCTCGTCGAGGCCGGGACCATCGAACTGCACAGCGGTTTCGGCATTGCTTCCCTCAAAGCCCTGGATTCCGGCGTGACCGTGGAATCCGTTGACGGACGCACCCTCGAGGCCGACGTCGTCGTCCCCTGCACCGGCTTCCGCCCGGACCTGGACATCCTGCGCGAACTCCGCCTGAACCTCGACCCGGCCGTCGAAGCACCCGTGGAGCTCGGCCCGCTCATCGATCCGGAGTTCCACTCCTGCGGCACTGTTGCACCGCACGGCGCCAGGCTCCTGGCCCACCCGGACAAGGACTTCTACATCGTCGGCATGAAGTCCTACGGCCGTGCGCCAACATTCCTGCTCGCCACCGGCTACGAACAGGTCCGCTCCGTCGCCGCGGCCCTGGCCGGCGACCGCGAGGCCGCGGACACCGTCCAGCTCGAACTCCCCGAAACCGGCGTCTGCTCCTCCGACGCCGGCACCAGCTGCGACGTTCCGGCGGCCGCCGCCACCGCATCAGAGTCCTCGTGCTGCGCCGCTCCCGAGCCGGTGCTCGTCGGCTTCCCCACCGGACTGTCCCACGGACGCTCCGGCGAAGACCGACCGGCCGCATCACTGCTCCACCAACCCAGCTCAGAGAAGGAAGAATCAAACGCATGACCGAGACCACGAAAACGCCCACCGTCCTGTTCGTTTGCAGCAAGAACGGCGGAAAGTCCCAGCTCGCCGCAGGTTTGATGAACCATCTGGCCGATGGGAGCGTCACGGTGCACTCCGCCGGGACCAAGCCCGGTCAGTCGCTGAACCCCCAGGCCGTGGAGTCTCTGAATGAACTCGGCATCGGCATCACCGGCGAATACCCCAAGCCCGTCACCGACGAGGTCCTGGACGCGGCCGACGTCGTCATCGTCTTGGGCAACCAGGCTAAGGTCGAGCCCCGCGAGGGCCAGCGGCTCGAGTTCTGGGATACGGACGAGCCCTCCGAACGCGGCATCGAAGGCATGGAGCGCATGCGCCTGGTCCGGGACGACATCATGGCCCGGGTCCGGAAACTGCATGCGGAGCTGGCTGGAAACTGACCGGGCCCGCGACACCGGAGTGCACATCGTGGACCCGACGAAGGAAGAGATCCTGGCCGGGTACAGCCGCGCCCGCCGCCACCTCGACGCCCTGCTGCAGGACGCGGCGCCCAAGGACCTCGGCCGCAAAAGTACGGGCACCCGCTGGACCAACGAGGAACTGCTCTTCCACATGGTCTTCGGCTACATGGTGGTCCGCGCCTTGCTTCCGCTGGTCCACGTCGTCAGCCGGCTCCCCCGCCCGGCGGGCCGGGCATTCGCTGCTGTCCTCAACGCGGGCACCGGTCCTTTTGATGTGGTGAACTACTGGGGCTCCCGGGCCGCCGCCCTCGTCTACAACAGGCGCAGGATGAGCCGGAAACTGGATAAAACCATCGCCGCGCTCTCCCGCCGGCTCGAACATGAGAACCCGCAGTCCCTCGCCAGGTCGATGCCGTTCCCCGACAGGTGGGACCCCTTCTTCACGCCGCTGATGACGCTCAACGATGTTTACGCCTACCCCACGCTTCATTTCGACTTCCACGCCAAGCAGTTGAGCCTTCGGCATCCGGACGCGCCGGAATCGTCCTGATGGCCACTAACGGTATCCCGTTGATTCGATCGTCTTGAGTGGAGCGGGGTTATATGTAAGTATCTGCGTATGAATGCAGATAATGAGGCTTGCGCGCTCACCGCGGACAGCCAGTACGTCGAGCTGGCCGTGGAGGTGTTTGCCATGCTGGCCGACGCCACCCGGGTCAGGCTCATCCTGGCCCTGCGCCACGGTGAACTGCCCGTCAACGTGCTGGCCGAAAAGGCCGGGAAATCGGCGGCTGCGGTCTCCCAGCATCTGGCCAAGATGCGGCTGGCGCGCATGGTCGCCACCCGCCAGGAAGGCACCAAGGTCTACTACCGCCTGCAGGACGGGCACGCCTGGCAGCTCGTGGCCGACGCCATCCACCAGGCCGAACACACCCTCGGCACGGCCCCGCATCACAGCACAGCCCCGCACAGCCCCACAAGGGAGGCCGGCGCATGAACCGGCCCCCGCACCCCGGCCACGATGTCCACCCGCACGCGCACGGACATGCCCACGACGACGGCCATCACCACGACCACGGCCCGCACGGCCATGTCCACGCGACCGGTTTCAAGGGGTGGCTGCAGGAGCTCTTCGTGCCCCACTCCCATGACTCGGCCGACTCGATCGACTCCGTCCTGGAGACAAGTTCCCAGGGCATTCGCGCCGTCAAGGTCTCCCTGCTCGGACTGGGGGCCACGTCGCTGTTCCAGCTGGTCATCGTCCTCATCAGTGGCTCCGTGGCGTTGCTGGCGGACACGGTCCACAATTTTTCCGATGCCCTGACCGCCGTTCCGCTGTGGATCGCCTTTCTGCTCGGACGCCGCCGCGCGACCCGGACGTACACCTACGGTTTCGGCCGCGCCGAGGACCTCGCAGGGCTGTTCATTGTGGCGATGATCGCGCTCTCCGCCGTGGTGGCCGCCGTCGAATCCATCCGGCGCTTCTTCGAACCCCAACCCGTCCAGAACCTGGGCTGGGTGCTCGCCGCCGGCCTCGTGGGCTTTGCCGGCAACGAACTGGTCGCGATCTACAGGATCCGCGTGGGACGGCGGATCGGGTCCGCCGCGCTCGTCGCCGATGGCATTCATGCCCGCACCGACGGCTTCACCTCGCTGGCCGTCGTCGCCGGAGTCATCGGCATATGGCTCGGATTTCCGCTTGCAGATCCGATCGTGGGCCTGCTCATCTCCGCAGCCATCGCCGTGCTCCTCTGGGGAACCATTCGCGACATCGGGCGCAGGCTCATGGACGGCGTGGACCCGAACCTTACGGAACGCCTGGCGGCGGTTGTCACTGCCCACGCCCCCGCGGGCGCAACATCCCGGCTGCGCTGGTCCGGCCACCGGCTTCACGTCGAGGTCTCCATCCCCCTGACCACGATCACCGACCTGGGCGAACTTGCCACAATCCACGACGAAATCGAGCACGCCACCCGCCACGCACTCCCGAACGTGGGATCCGTGACAACGGTCCCCACGTTCGGCCAGGCCGCGACGGCCGGACCACCGCCTCCCCCGAGCCACGGATAACGGCGGCCTCGGAGGCCCTGATCCGCACCGGCCTCCACCGCCTCGAGCCTCGCGTCCGGTCCTGCACCCCCGCCGCTCCGAATCACCTTCAAAGACCACGAACAGAAGGTGACCATGGGTGTTCAGCAGGAAACCGCAAGTACGGGGGCTGCCACGCTGCGGCGGCGCACCCTTGCCACGGAGCTGGGCCCCTGCACGGTGCATGTCCAGGAAGGCACCGGAGGCCCGCACGCCGTATCCGGGACGGCGGATGTCTACCTCCACGGCGCCGCGGGCTCCTGGACGTCCTTCCGGGAGCTTCTTCACCCGGCAGCGGCACATGACCGGGTGCTGATAGACCTGCCGGGCTGGGGCGAGTCCACGCAGGACGCCCGGATGGCGAATTTGAGCATCGAAGCGATGGCACGCGCCGTCACCGGTACTTTGACCTCGCTCGGCTACCGGCGGTGGAACCTGGTGGGCCACTCCATGGGAGGCTTCCTGGCATTGCACATCGCCGCGGCGTGGCCCGGGCGGACCGCCAGCGTGACCGCGATTTCGGCGACCACGTTCGGCGTGTCCGAAGCGGCCGGCAAGCCACTGCGCAGCCTGTTCCGGTTCCCGATGTTTCTGGGCATGCTGCTGGCCATGCGCGCCGCAGCAGCCCTCGGCCCGGCAGGGCCCGCGCTGGTCCGTGCAATCGGGTCTACCGCCGTGATGCGGCCGCTGTTGTCCCCGTTTTTCGCAGAACCCGCATCCATCTCCGCGGGGGTGCTTAGAGGGCTTGGCGAGGACGCCCGGCCGGCATGTTTCTCCGCGGCAGCCCGGGCCGCGGCGCACTACGATTTTGGCCAGTGGCGGGGCATTTTGTGTCCAGTGCTGGCGATCCGCGGGGACAGCGATGTGTTCACTCCACCCTCCGACCTGCTCCGGCTGGCCGCGATAATCCCACGCGTCCAGATGGTGACACTCCCGCATTGCGGCCACTTCGCGAACATCGAACGGCCCGAGCATGTGCAACGGCTGCTCGATGACCTGCTGTATCCGTGACCTGTACGGCAGCGGCTGGCAGCGTCCGTGAGTCAGCGGACGCCGGGGTGAATCGACTCTTGACCGCCGATACTCACCGATATATCGTTAATTATCGCCGAACAATCGGCGACCATTATTGATTTCAACTGATTGGGAAGGTCGATGCCGCTATGAAAGGCATGCATGACGAAAAATTCACGGACGGCGGACCCGCCCAGGCACGCTTCGGGCGCGGCAGGAGCCGCCGCGGCCCCCACGGACACGGTGGTTTCGGACCGGGCCGCGGGTTTGGACCGGGTTTCGGACCGGGCTTCGGACCGGGTTTTGGCCCCGGCGGGTCGCGGCGGGCCAGCAGGGGCGATGTTCGTTCGGCGATTCTGTCCCTCTTGGCCGAATCACCGTCCAACGGCTACGGGCTGATCAAGACCATTGCGGAAAAAACCTCGGGCGCCTGGCGTCCGAGCCCGGGGTCCGTCTACCCGACGCTCCAGCAGCTCGTCGATGAAGAGCTCATTGCGCCCGTAGGCGATGGCCGCCGCACCGAGTTCACCCTCACCGATGCGGGCAAGGCCTACGTGGCCGATCACGCCGAGGAGCTGGGGAACGCCTGGAACACCGACCCGGAGGGATCCGGGCCGGCGTTTCACCAAAGCGTCGGAAAACTCATGGGAGTCATCCACCAATTCCGCTTCTCGGCAACCGAGGAACAACGCAGTGCCGCAATGACGGTAATCGATGACGCCCGCCGCGCGCTCTACCGCATTCTTGCCGACTAACACCGCCGCTTCTGCCGGCGCACTGCCACCGCTGCCAATGGTCCGTGCCCGAATAACTCCGGATGGCGGCATTTGTATTCTGGAACCGTGATCGCCTGACCTGGATTGTTGTCCCGACGCCGGGAATGGCCCGGACCAACCCAAATGGCCCCCGCTTTCCACGGTTCCGTCCCTACAATTAAGTGTGGCCTCCATGGCATTCACGTCGCGGGGGCGACATAAATAAGGAGGTTCATCATGGGCCTGAGTGACAAGATCCACAATGCCGCCGAGAAACTCCACGGCAAAGGCAAAGAGGCGGCCGGCAAAGCCACCGGCGACGACAAGATGAAGGCCGAGGGCAAGAGCCATCAGGTCAAAGCAGACCTGAAGCAGGCCGGCGAAAAGGTCAAGGACGCTTTCAAGAAACACTGAAAACAGGCCGCCGGAGGGCGGAGGTGCGGTCCGGATCGCGCCTTCGCCCCGGCATTTGCCCACACACCCCAGGGACTTCCCTAGCGACGCAGGTCGAATGCCTCAAGGAGCCGGCTGACCGAACCGCCGAGGTTCCATTCTGTGGCGAGACGCTCAAGCTCGGCCCGCGAACCGCCGGAGACAGGGCGCAACTGCGCGCCTGCCTCCTCAAGCGTCGGCAGTTCCAGGTCTCGCACGATCTTCACGACGGTGGGCGCGACCGTGAGGTAGTCCGCCGCCGCGGCGAGTTTGGACCGCACTGCGGTGGACAGCCCGCTCCCTGCGTCCGCGGCAGCCGCGAGCAGCCCGTCGAGCGTGCCGTACTCGCCGAGCAGCGACGCGGCGGTCTTCTCCCCGATGCCGGCGACGCCTGGCAGCCCGTCGGAGGTGTCGCCGCGCAGGGTCGCGTAGTCGGCATACTGCACGGGCAGCACACGGTACTTGCCGACGACGTCGGCGTCGGTCAGGACTTCGAGGTTCTTCATGCCGCGCGCGGTGTAGACCACCCGCACCTGACGGGCGTCGTCGACGATCTGGAAGAGGTCGCGGTCGCCCGTCACCACGTCGACCGGAAGCTCGGCGTGGCTGGCGTAGGTGCCGATGACGTCGTCGGCCTCGTGGTCGGCAGCCCCGACGACGGCGATGCCGGCGAGCTCGAGCACGCGGCGGATCATCAGAATCTGCGCCTCGAGCGCGTCCGGCACCACCTCCACATCGGGGGCGCCTGCCACCTCCTCGGCGACCCGATGCGCCTTGTAGCTCGGGATGAGGTCTACCCGCCACTGCGGGCGCCAATCGTCGTCCCAGCACGCGACGAGATGCGTCGCACCGTAGTCGGTGGTGAGCCGTGCGATCATGTCGAGCAGCCCGCGAACAGCGTTTACCGGGGTGCCGTCGGCGCGGCGGATCGTGTCGGGCACGCCGTAGAACGCGCGAAAGTACAGCGACGCGGTGTCGAGGAGCATCAGGCGGTCGGTCATGACTGATCCTGACACGGATGCGCCCGCTGGCGGTGGAACGTCACGGTCCATCTTCGGAGGGCACAAAGTAATGCTGGCGTCGCTGAGGTCCCCCAGGCACTGGGCATGAACGAACACGGCCGCGAGGTCCTCAGCTTCATCGACGGCGATGCAGCACTCGACGCGTCCAGGATCAGGGTCGCAGCCGCAAGCGGCGAAGCTTCTTCCCTGCCTTGCGGGCTTTGTTCTCCGTCTTCCGGGCAATGCGTTCTTCCATCTCCAGCAAACCCTCGAAGCCGAGGTCGGTATCGGCGGGCCGGTCCGGGGTGGCCGCGAGTCTGCGCAGGAGGGCGGTCGCCATGACGCTGTCCTGGTGGTCGCCGAGCACTGTCTGGAGCCGTCCGGCCGCTTTGGTGAGTTTGGCGGCGCGCTTGCCGTGGATCTCCAAGACCGACTCACCCGCGTGGCGGAGGCGCTTGGCGTCTTTTCGGACCTCATGCAGCGCTGTGTCGCGCGCGGCCGTGTCGGCCGAGCCTTTGACGGCCTTCCGGGCACGCTCCACCCGCTTTGCGGCCTTGTTGACCAGCTTGGCCGTCACCTTGCGCGCGGGCCGGAAGGCGCGTGGCTTGGCAGGCGGGTGGTCCCGGAAGTCCTCCAGGGAGCCCAGGAGACGGAAGTAGCGGCCGGTCCGGAGGGTCTCCAGGACGTTTCTGTAGCCTGCGTCGTGGGCTGCGACCAGCTCCTGATCGATCATCTGGGCCAAGAGGCCGGACCTCTGTTCTTCCGGGAGTTCCAGGATGTGCTGGCGAAGCCGCTCCAGCATGACTTCGGCATCGCGGGCCGGACCCAGGATCTGGCCCAGCCACTTCAGTTCAGCCTGGAGTTCCCGCACCGCTGAGCGTTTGAAGAGTTTGCGGTAGGTGGCGAGGGCGGAGCGCGCCCGGCGGGTCGCGGACCGCATCTTGTGGATGGAATCCGGTGTGCCCATCCGCACACCCGGATCATTGGCGATGAAGTCGCCAATCCGCGCGTCTAAATAGGCGGTCACGACGTCGACCGCCGGTCCCTTCTTCCGGGGCTTTGGAGTCCGGGGACTGAACTCGGCCGGCCAGGCATCGCCCAGGGCACGGGCGATCTTGGAAGGATAAGCGGAGTGGCCGGCTCCGGTAGACGTCAGAGTCGCGGCGGCAGCCTCAAAGAGCCCCGCTGTACCGTGGACGAGTTCGAGCTCCCATTCACGCCAGTCGACGGCCGGCCCCGGCGGCCGCAGGGCCTCGGCGTGAACGTGGTCGTCGGCGAAGTCGGCCAAATGCTCACCGCCCGGCCCGTAAAGCCGGTAGGTGGTGCGCCGCGTACTCAGCCGGGCGACGGGCACGAGTTCGTCGCCCCGGATGAGGACCTGCAGATGGTCGGACAGTTCTTCCGGAACGGTCTCCGGCTGCCCCAGCGGCGCATGGATCTCCTCCCGCTGGTCCGCCCCGGCGGGAAGCTTGAGGTGCCAGCCCTCGTCCGCCCCGCCCGTGCGGCGCCGCAGGGTAATGCGCCGTGCCGCGAGGACCAGGGCCGGAGTATCGAAGTACACAGCCTCAAGCTGATCCGTCACAGGCTCCGCGACGTGGTCCACACCCTCGATTTCCTGCAGATCCGGCAGCGCCGCAGAGGTCCCGGCGTCGTACTTTTGTTCCGTTTCAAGTTTTCCCATGGTGTCCATGGCGGTCAGGACTCCCCGCGGGACGCGCGTTCCCGCGGCAGCGAACTGATGGTCCTGTTGATGACTGCCATGGCGGGCCTCCCCTATCGGCACCGCTGGAACATGGACGTGATCTCCGGCGGGCGTGTCCGGCCGGTGCCTTGGCCCGGTGCGCCTAGCCCGATTCTAGGCTCTGCGCGAATCTGCGACCAGACCGCCGACGGCGGCCGGCCGTTGGCAACGTCCGTGGCGGCTTCACCTAGGGCCAGAGGCTCGCAACACCAATGAGGCCGGGGACCTCGACGGGCGTGCTCGTGCCGGCAGTGGCGCCGTTGCCGAGCTGCCCATGGGGGCCGGCACCCCAGGCCCGGACGGATTTGTCGCTCATCAAAGCGAATATTGCGCGTCCGTTGACCGTGATGGATGTGACGCCCGTAAGTCCTTTGACCTGGACGGGGGCACCGGTGTAGCTGGTGGTGCCGTCACCGAGCTCGCCGAGCCTATTGTTGCCCCAGGCGCGAACGGTGCCGTCGCGCAGCAGCGCGTAGGCGGCGGACTCTCCTGCCGCGATGGAGGTGGCCCCAATAATGCCCTTGACCGGGATAGGCGTGCCGGCGTCGTCGTTGGTGCCGTTGCCGAGCTGGCCGTACCCGCCGCTGCCCCAGACGCGGACCGTTCCGTCCTTCAGCAGTGCGTAGGCGGTGCCTTTGCCCGTCGCGATGGAGGCCACGCCGGCGAGGCCGGCGACCTGGACCGGCACTGTGCTGTCGGTCATCGTGCCAGTGCCGAGCTCACCGGAAGTGCCGCTCCCCCAGGCGCGGACGGTACCGTCGCCCAGCACCGCATAGACCACCACATACTCTGACAGGCTGACCTTCAACGACGTCACCCCGCTGAGACCCTTGGCCTGGACGGGGATGCTGCGGCGGTCCGTCGTGCCGTCGCCGAGCTGGCCGAATTGATTGCCGCCCCACGCGCGGACGGTTCCGTCCAACAGCCGCGCGTAGGCGCTGCCGTTGCTCGCCGTGATGGAGCTGACGCCGGCCAGGCCCTGAACCGGGACGGGCGTGCTGTTGTCGGTCGTTGTGCCGTTGCCGAGCTGGCCCCTGGAGTTCTCTCCCCACGCCAGGACGGTCCCGTCCGCCAGCAGCGCATAGGCAGTGCCGCCGTCCGCCATGACCGACACGGCTCCCGTGATGCCCCGGACCCGGACCGGAACACTCGAGTCGTAGATGGCCATGCCGCTGCCGAGCTGGCCGTTCGAGTTGCTGCCCCACGCCCAGACTGTGCCGTCAGCCAGGAGTGCATATTTGGTAGCGGCGCCCTGTGCGGCCATGGCCACACCCGACAACCCCGAAATGCCCACAGGCAAGCTGCTAAACGGCGCTGTGCCACTGACGCCGAGCTGCCGGTCGTAGTTGTCGCCCCAGGCACGGACAGTCCCGTCCGCGAGCAGAGTGAAGACCGAGAACGCAGTGGCGGTGATGGAGGTGGCGCCGGAGATCGTCTTGACCGGGCCGGGGATGTTGCGGTCGGCGTGGGTGCCGTTGCCGAGCTGGCCGACTCGGTTACCGCCCCAGGCGCGGATTGTCCCGTCGTTTAGCAGCGCGTATGCGGTGCCGATGGCGGCAGTGACGGCGCTAACGCCGGTGAGCCCGTCGACCTGGACTGGCACGTTGCTGTCGCCGGTGGTGCCGTTGCCGAGCTGGCCGTACCAGTTGCCGCCCCAGGCACGGACCGTCCCGTCCAACAGCCGCGCGTAGGCAGTGCCTCCTCCGGCCGTAATGGAAGCGACCGCGTTGAGTCCTATGACTTGGACGGGAACGTTGCTGTTGCCAGTGGTGCCGTTGCCGAGCTGGCCGCTCGAGCCATAGCCCCAGGCACGGACGGTCCCGTCTTTCAGCAGCGCGTAGGTGACTCCACCGTCAGCCGTGAGCGTCGTGACCCCGGTGAGGCCCTGGACCTGGACCGGAGTGCGGCCGTCGTCTGCGCCGCCGCCGTTGCCGAGCTGGCCCCCGTTGTCGAACCCCCAGGCGCGAACGGTTCCGTCGTTCAGCAGCGCGTAGGCCGTGGACGACCCGACAGCGATGGACCTTACACCGGTGAGCCCTTTGACCTGGACGGGCACGTAGCTGTTGGCGGTGGTGCCGTTGCCGAGCTGGCCGCCCCAGTTGTAGCCCCAGGACCGGACGGTCCCGTCCTTTAGCAGCGCGTAGGCGGCGCCGGAGCCTGCGGTGAGGGCGGTAACGCCGGTGAGGCCCTTGACCTGGACGGGACTGCTGCTCGCGTAGACCGAGCCGTTGCCGAGCTCGCCACTCGTGTTGGAACCCCACGATCGAACGGTCCCGTCCTTCAGAAGCGCATAGGCCGTGGACCAGTCGGCGGCGATGGACGTTACGCCGGTGAGGCCGCTGACCTGGACAGGCGTTGTGCTGCTGGTGGTGCCGTTGCCGAGCTGGCCGTACTCGTTCGAGCCCCACGCACGCAGGGTCCCGTCGGACAGCAGCGCGTAACTCGTACCCCCGGCCCCTGCAAGGGCTTTGACTCCCCTCAGCCCGCTCACGGCAGCCGGGGTGGAACGGTAGGGCGTCGTGCCGTTGCCGAGCTGGCTGAAGCGGTTGTCGCCCCAGGTGAGAGCCGAGTTTCTGGATGCCCCGGGCAGGTAATAGCCGGAGACGTCGGCAATGAGATGCGTGGTGCCGTAGGAGCGGTTGAACAAGGTGACCTTGCCGTCGGCGCCGACGGGTACGGTGACGGAGTTCGCGACTGTCTGGCCGGCGAGGAAGTTCACGTTGGACGAACCGGGCCGCTGTGTCCCGGAGGCGTAGGCGGTGATAAACCCGATCAACCGTGGCTCGGTGACGGTGAGGTTGAAGGTCACGGCGGAAACCTT
>NZ_JBFTHT010000021.1:0-65511 GCF_056394385.1 Arthrobacter sp. 10N44_2
ACCCCGATCCGGGCAGAGGCTTCCTTGACCGACACCCCCTGCCGGACCAGGGAGAAAAACTCATCCTTCAGCGCATCGGGCGCCCGATAACCACTCGGCATCGCAACCTCCAAAACCAGAATGTTGCAACGACCGTATGACTTTGCGAGAGGATTATGGGCGCGATGTGACCCCGCGTTGGTTGAATGAACGGTGCCGAAAGCCAACGAATCCCCGCCGGGAACGTCTCCGGCGGGGATTCGTTGTGACTGCGTGGTGACCCAGCGGAGATCGTCTAGGCCTGTGCCGTGACCGAACCTGAATCGATGCCGGCCTCGACGCTGGCACCTGTGCGCACCGGCACGGCCAGGCCGAGGTTCTCCCGCAGCGTGCTGCCCGCGTACTCCGTGGGGTACACGCCGCGCTCCTGCAGTTCCGGGACGAGGTGGTTGACGATGTCGTCGAGGCCGGACGGGATCAGCCACGGCGAGATGTTGAAGCCGTCGACGGCACCGGTCCGGGCATACTCGCTGAGCCGGTCCGCGACCTCGGTGTACGAGCCGCTGAAGGTGGAGTCGCCCCGGCTGGTCTTGGCCGAGACGAATTGGCGGATGGACAGGCCCTTCTCCGTGGCCTCGGCCCGCCACTGGTCGGCCAGCTGGCGTGCCTTGGCGCCGTGGAAGCCGCTGCCGCGCGTTTCGGAGGTTTCTTCGACCACGGGGTCGATGTCCGGCAGCGGGCCGTCGGGGTCGTAGCCCTGCAGTTCCCGGCCCCAGAACTGTTCGAGGTACGCGATGGCCTGCTGCGGGCCGATCTGCAGACTGCGGACCCAGGCCTTCTTTTCGAGGGCCTCTCGCGGCGTGGCGGCGAGGATGAACTCGCTGGCAGGCATGATCTTCACGTCCTGGGCGCCGCGGCCGGCCCGGAGGGTGCGCTCCACGATGTCGCGGCGGAACTCCAGGGCGTCATCGAGCTGCGGGTGCGCGGAAAAGATGACGTCCGCCTGCCGGGCGGCGAAGTCCCTGCCCTCGGGCGAATCCCCGGCCTGGAACAGCACCGGCCGGTACTGGGCGCTGCGCGGCAGCCGCGGGGTGACGTCGACGGTGTAGTGCCGGCCGGTGTGGCGCACCCGCCGGACCGCGCCCTCCGCCGACCACCGCTCGGCGGAGGCCGAGCCCGCGACGGCGCCGTCGTCCCACGCGTCCCAGATCCGCTTGGCGGTTTCCACGAAGGCCTCGGCATGGGTGTACCGGTCGGCGTGGTCCAGGTAGCCGCCGCGGCGGAAGTTGGCGCCGGTCCAGGCGTTGTCCGTGGTGACGATGTTCCAGGCCGCGCGGCCACCGGACAGCAGATCCAGCGTGGAGAGCCGGTGCGCCAGGTCTGCGGGGTCGTTGTACGTGGTGTTCTGGGTTGCGACCAGCCCGATCTTGGTGGTCACCGCGGCCAAGGCGGCGAGGGCGGTCTGCGCGTCGGGACGGCCGGCGACGTCGAGCGCGTGCGGGCGGCCAAGATGCTCGCGCAGCCGCAGGCCTTCGCCGAGGAAGAACGCCGCGAACAGGCCGCGCTCGGCGGTTTGGGCGATGCGCCGGAACGATTCGAAGTCGGTCTGGGAGCCGGACTCGGCCGCCTTCCAGACGGTTCCGGAGTTGACGCCCTGGAAGAACACGCCCATCTGGAGCTGACCTGAGGGGATGAACCCGGACGCGGTGAATTCAGCGGCGGGGTGGGTGCTGTGGCTCATGGTGGGCTCCTTAGTTTTCCGCGCCGGGGGCGCTGGATGCGGCGGCGTAGCGGCTGGCTGGCCGCGCCAGCCCCAGCTGATCGCGGAATGTGGCGTCCGGGCTGGTGGGGGCGAGGACCCCGCGCCGGCGCAGTTCGGGCAGCACCAGCCGCGTCAGTTCCTCAAGATCCGTGTCCAGCACGGCGGGGTGCAGGCGGACCCCTTCGGCCCAGGCCAGCACCTCGGTGAGCAGATCGGCAAGCCCGGCCGCCGAGCCGATGAACTGTGCGCGCGGGCTCTGCCACGGGGTGTGGCCGTTCAGCCCGGCCAGCCGCTGGGCGGCGGCCTGGCCGCGGGAGTCCAGCACGACGTCGAGCTCGGCGATCAGCGCAGGACCGTTGCCGCCGGCGGCGAGGCCTGCACGCGTCGCCGCGAGCTCGGCGGCCAGGAGCCCGGGCGTCGGGGCCGAGACCAGGAGCGCGTCGGCTGCCCCGGCCGCGACGGCCTCCGCGGTGAGGAGCCCGGCCGGGGCCAGTACGGGCAGCTGGCCCTGGGGCGGCCGCGGAATGATCGACGGACCCTTGACGGAATAGCTGCCGTTTTCGACGTCGATGTAATGCAGCTTGTCGACGTCGAGGTAGCGCCCGGTGGGGACGTCGCGGATCACGGCGTTGTCCTCCCACGAGTCCCAGAGCCTGCGGCCGACCTCGATCGCATCGGCGGCCTCGCGGGAGAGCCGGTCCCCGCGCAGGGTGTCACGTCCGACGGCGGCGGCATCGGCCGCGCTTGATGAAGCGGATACCAGCCAGCCGGCCCGTCCGCCGGAGACGTAGTCGAGGCTGGCGAGCTGGGTGGAGATGTGGAACGGCTCGGTGTAGGCGGTGTCCACTTCCGGAATCAGTGCGAGGGAGCGGGTCACGGGGCCGGCGAACGCGGCGCGCTGCAGGGCGTTGAGCCGGGCCGCGGCGTCCGGGTGCCCGGGGTCCGGCAGGCCGGGGTCGGAGAACGTCGCCGCGTGGAATCCGGCGGACTCGGCGGCGAGCACGGCGCCGCGGAGGTGTTCCGGGCCCAGCACGGCTGCCGGGGCCGTCCGGGAAACCCGCCACGCGGCCGGGTGGCTGCCGGCGCCGTCGAGCTCCAGCAGGAGCAGGCCGTGTTCGCGGGGGCCGTTCTTGGCGGGATGGGTGCTCATGATGCGTCCTGTCGTTCGTGGGGGATCTGTTCGCCGGCCTCGATGGGCACCGGCAGGCGGTTCTCGGCCGGCGGCAGCGGGCACGTGGCGAGGTCTGTGTAGGCGCCCGGCAGGTTCACCGCCCGGTTGAAGTCGAGCCAGACCGTGCCGTGGGCGCCCGGAGCCGCCACGGTGAGCGAGCGGTTGGCCGCGTAGGTGCTTTTGCCCGAGGTCGCGTCCGTGAAAAGGACAGACAGCGTGCCCGGAGTGTGGCCGTTGAATGCGGTGAGGCTCAGGTCCTTGCCGCGGAGCCGGAAGTGGATTTCCCCCGGGGCCTCGTAGACGTGGTGGATTCCTTCGACCGCCGCGCCCACGGTGGTGGGCCGCGGTTCGGCGAACGGGACGAATATTCCTGAAATGGCATATTCAGGGGTGGGGGCGTAGGCGGGCGTCCCGCGGTAGCCGGTGAGCAGCGGGTTCAGGGGATGCCGCGGCCGCACGACATAGCGGCCGCCGCGTTTGGCGAGCTCGATCACGGTATGGCCGGCGCCGGCATCCTCCACCCGCAGATTCAGGCCGTCGCGCTCGGGGATGGGGCCGAGGAACACTGTGGCTCCGGTCCCGTCGGCGTTCAGTTCCCGCCCGTCGCGAAGGACGCGTTCGCCGGCCCCCAAAGCCAGGCGGACTGCGCCGTCCTCGACGCTCCAGGTGCCCGGCGCGCCGTCCAGCCGGGCGGGTGAGGACTCGAGCCAATGCAGGTGCGTAACGGCGAGGAAGCCGTGGGGGTCGGCGCGGTGGCGTTCGTGCGCGGCATGCCAGTCCGCCCAGGCGGCTTGGAATTCATTGTCGGGACGGCGGTCGGGACGAATGTCAGGACTGCCGTCGGTGTCAGTGGGCGTGGACATGAGAGCTCCTGTGGTGGGTGTGGTCGGCCGTGACGCGGGCGGCGGCGTCGGTCTCAGTAGTGCCGGCGAATGCAGGCCGGCCGGCGTGCGGGTCGCCGTCGGCCCAGAGCGTGGTGGGCGCGGCGGCGCGGACGGCCGGAATGATTTCCAGGGCGAAGCGCTCGAGGATTTCCAGCTGCTGGGCGAAGGGCAGTGTGGTGGGCAGCGAGATGGACTGCAGGTCGTGGCCGTAGAGCGCGTGGTAGCTGAGGATCTTGTCGATCACCTGCTCCGCGCTGCCCACCAGGGCCGGACCGTCGGCGACGGCGTGGTCGATGTCCCGGTAGGGGGAGTTGTTGCCGGGAACGTTCCGGCCGGTCGTGAGGGCCTCGTAGACCGGGCCGAACTGCCGCTTGGCCTCCTGCGTGGTGTCCGCGATGAACACCCCGCCCGCGCCCGATCCGGAGCCCAGGTACTGGTGCCGGGGATCGTGGCCGTGGCGCGCGTATTCCTCGCGGTAGTGGTCAATGAGCACCTTGTAGTTTTCCCGCGGCTGGATCGCGTTGGCCGTGAACAGCGGATCGCCCCACTGCGCCGCCAGCGCCGCCGAGGCCAGGCTGGTGGCGGAGCCGTGCCAGACCCGCGGCGCCCCGGCGAAGGGCCGCGGCGTCGTGGTGGTGGGCTCCGTCAGCGCGGCGCGGAACCTCCCGGACCACGTGACGTTTTCCTCGGTCCACAGCTGGCGGAGCAGGGCATATTTCTCCGCGAGGAGCTCCCACTGGTCCGCCAGGTCCAGGCCGAACAGCGGGTACTGCAGCACCTCATTGCCCTTGCCGATCACCAGTTCCAGCCGGCCGCGGCTGAGCTGGTCGATCGTGGCGTAGTCCTCGGCGACCCGCACCGGGTCCAGCACGGACAGCACCGTCACGCCGCTTTGCAGCCGGATCCTGGTGGTGACGGCGGCGATGGCGGCGAGCACGGTGGTGGGGGAGGAGGAGATGAACTCACCCGCGTGGCGTTCCCCGACGGAGAAGCTGTCGTAGCCGAGGCCCTCCGCCCGGCGCGCGGTCTCCACCACCTGGTTGAGCCGGTCCGCGGTGGAGACGATCTCCCCGGTGACCGGGTTCTTCAGGTGCGGGATGATGTCGAGGACCTGGAACCTCACTGTGTTTTCCCTGTCTGGGTCTTCCCTGCAGGGGCTGGCCCGAAGTTGCCCTCAGTGACGGTCGTGGACTCGGGAAGGGCTTCCTCGGAGAGTCCCCAGCGGTCCAGGACCTTGGCGTAGGAGCCGTCCTTGATGGCGGAGTTCAGGGCGTCCGTGATGGCCGGGGCCAGGCCGTTGCCCTTGAGCGTGGTGGCCGCGACCAGGGTCTCGGACGGCCACCCGGCGTTGACCTTGCCCACCACCTTGAGGTCGTCGCGGGTGTTTTCCCGGTACGTGACGGACGGGTAGGGCGCGAGGTTCAGGTCGGTGCGGCCGGAGGACAGCGCCAGGATGGTGTCGGCGTCGGAGGAGTAGTACTGCAGCACCGCGGGCGCCTTTCCCTTGGCCTCGAGCTCCTTGTTCCAGGCGATCAGGATCTTCTCCTGGTTGGTGCCCGAGCCCACCGAGATCTTCAGCCCGGAGATGTCATCGGAGCCCTTGATGTTGTAACCGGAGCTCTTCTTCGCCTCGAAGCCCATGTACGCGGCGCGGTAGCTGGAGAAGTCGAAGAGCTTCACGCGGGCGGCATTGATGCCCACATTGGAGAACACGGCCTCGAAGTCGCCGGACTGGGTCTTCAACGGCCAGTTCTCCCAGGAGGTCACCTGGACGTCCAGGTCCAGGCCCAGCTTGTCCGCGACCAGCTGGGCCAGGTCCACCTCCACGCCGATCGGGGTCTTGTCGTCCGTGGCGTGGAAGGACAGCGGAATCGCGCCCGCCGTCGTCGCGACGGTCAGCTTGCCGTCCTTGCCGATCAGCGCGGGGACCTTCGCGGCCAGGGATGCGTCCTTCTCGGCCCGGATCCGCTGCTGGTCCGGCGAGGTGTTGTAGACGACGCCGTTGCGGGCAGCCGTCGTCGCCGGATGCCCGCCGGACGCGGCAGATGCGCCGGGATCCGCGCAGCCACTCAGGGCCACGGTGCCGGACAGGGTGCCGATGAGGACGACGGCGGGAAGCGCCGCACGCGTCCGCCGGGGACCAGTACTCGCGCGGGCGGTGCGGAGGGCGGAGCTCATTGCCATGGGGTTCCTTAGATGTTGAAAGCGGGTTCGATGACTTTGGAGAAGAAGCTCCGGGTGCGAACTTCGCGCGGGTTGGTGAAAATTTCCTGGGGTGTGCCTTGCTCGACGATCTGGCCCTGGTCCATGAACACCACCGTGTCGGCGACGTCGCGGGCGAAGCCCATCTCATGCGTGACGATGATCAGCGTGGTGCCGGACTTGGCCAGCCCGCGGATGACGTCCAGGACCTCGTTGACCAGTTCCGGGTCCAGGGCCGACGTGGGCTCGTCGAAGAGCAGGATCTTCGGGTCCAGGGCAAGCGCCCGGGCGATCGCGACGCGCTGCTGCTGGCCGCCGGACAGCTGGCGCGGGTAGGCGCCGGCACGGTCCTTCAGGCCCACGCGGTCCAGCAGTTCCAGCCCGCGGTCGCGGGCCTCGGCCTTGGAGAGCTGGGGTTTTCCGGCCCGCGGCGCGACGATCGGTGCCTCGGTGACGTTTTCCAGCGCGGTCAGGTGCGGGAAGAGGTTGAAGTTCTGGAACACCATGCCGATCTCGGTGCGCTGCTTCAGGATTTCCTTTTCGCGCAACTCGTGGAGCCGTCGCCCGCGGACCTCGTAGCCCACCAGCGTGCCGTCGATCGCGATGAACCCGGCGTCGACCTTTTCGAGGTGGTTGATGGTGCGCAGGAGGGTGGATTTGCCGGATCCGGACGGTCCGACGATCACGGCGACACCCCCGGGCTCGACCGTCAGCGTGATGCCCTTGAGGATTTCCGCGGCGCCGAAGGACTTGCGGACCTTTGTGATCTCGACGAGGCCGCGGGTGGTTACGGCGTCCGTGGCAGCGGCCGCGGACGGGGTCTGGGTGGTCGTACGGAGTGCGGTGCTCATCGGGTGCCCCTTTCCTGGTTCGATTCCCGGGCGGCGGGCGTATGGATGGCGAGGAATTTGCGGGCCTTCTGCAGCGGGGTCAGGGGCAGCGTGCGGACCGCGCCCCTGGAGTAGTGCCGCTCGATGTAGTACTGGAAGACGCTCAGGACCGAGGTGATGACGATGTACCAGAGCGTGGCCACGAGCAGCAGCGGCAGGACCTGCTGGGTGCGGTTGTAAATGACCTGGACGGTGTAGAACAGCTCGGAATAGGCCAGGACGTAGACGATCGAGGTGCCCTTGACGAGGCCGATCACCTCGTTGAAGGCGGTGGGCAGGATGGCCCGCATGGCCTGGGGCAGGACGATCCTGGTGGAACGCCGCCAGGCCGGAATGCCCAGGGCGGTTGCGGCCTCGAGCTGGCCCTGGTCCACGGACAGGATGCCGCCGCGGATGATCTCGGCGGAGTAGGCGGCCTGGTTCAAGGTCAGGCCGAGGACTGCCGCGGCGAACTGGCTGATCAGGGTGGTGGTCTGCGCCTCAAAGAAGCGCACGTCCGTGAAGGGGAGCCCCAGGCTGATTTTCTCGTAGAGGTAGCCCAGGTTGTACCAGAGCAGCATCTGCACCAGCAGCGGCGTGGACCGGAAAATCCAGGAGAACGTCCAGGAGACGGAGACCAGCAGGGGCGACGCGGACAGCCGCATCAGCGCCAGGATGAACCCCAGGATGAAGCCGAGCGCCCCGGAGATCGCCGTCAGTTTCAGGGTCTCCAGCAGGCCGTTCACGATCGACTGCGCGGTGAACCACTGCGCCACCACGCCCCACTCCCAGCGCGGGTTGGTGGCCAGCGACCAGGCAATGCCGGCCACGCCCACGGCGACGACGGCGGTGCCCACCCAGCGCCACGGATGGCGGGCCGGGACCAGCCGGTAGTCGGCGTAGTCGGTTGCGGCCTTGCGGCCCACCGAACCGGAGCCGACAGTTCCGGCCGGTGCGGTCTCGCCGGCGGGTACGGGTCCTGCGGGCCGGACCTCCGCGGTCTCGGGTGCGGATTCGATGCCGGCGGACGCCGGCTCCGGGGAGGACTGTGCCACCGGGGTTGCTGTTGAACTCATGCGCCACCTCGCTTCTTCCAGTTGCTGTGGGGGTAGTTGGCTGCCAATCTAGGGCCGTGCGAAAACGCGCGGCAAGGCGGCAGGTTGCATACGTTCACGCAGGTTCGCACGGCGTCACACGACGAATTCTTGCCTCGATTTACGCCGCATTACGCGGGGTGAACGGCCGTGACCGGCGCCTCGACCGGCTCCATTTCGGGTGCCTAGCATGAGGGCTCCGCACCCGAGCCAGGAGACCGTCATGCCAGTGAATGCCCCATCCGTGGTCCTCATCGGCGGCGGCCCGCGCGCGGCCGGGCTGCTGGAACGCCTCGCCGCCAACCGGCCGGAGCTGCTCGACGGCGCCCTGCAGATCCACGTCGTGGAGCCGCACACCCCGGGTGCCGGCAGGATCTGGCGTTACGAGCAGCATCCCGGGCTGATGCTCAACTCCGCGGCGGCGGACGTCACGATGTTCACGGATGCCTCCGTCCAATGCGAGGGACCCGCGGTCGACGGCCCCGGCCTGGCAAAGTGGGCCGCCGGGGTCCTGGACGGGTCCATCGCGGATGTTCCGGAGCTGCCGGCGGAACTCCGGCGCCAGCTGGCCGCCCTCACCGGTGCCACCTTCCCCACTCGGCAGCTGCAGAGTGTCTACCTGGAATGGTTCTTCCGCCGCTCCGTCGCCGCCCTCGGACCGGACACCACCGTCACCGTGCACCGGGACACGGCGTCCGCCGTCGAGCCGGTGCAGCATGAAGCCGACCAAGGTCCGGAACGCTACCGCGTCCGGCTGGCCGGCGGCGCGGTACTGCACGCCGACGTCGTGATCGCCTCCCTGGGGCACACGGATTCGCTGCCCAATGAGGAGTCTGCGGCGTGGGCAGGTTTTGCCGCCCGGCACGGCGCGTTCCACGCGGCGCCCAGCTACACCACCGACGTCGACTACTCACCCCTCGCCGCCGGCCAGGACGTGATTGTCTCCGGCATGGGCCTGGCCTTCGTGGACCTGCTGGTCCTGCTCATGGAGGGCCGCGGCGGCAGATTCGAGGAGCTGCCAGGCGGCCGCCTGCGCTACGTGCCCTCCGGTGCCGAGCCGCGGCTGTGGGCCGGCTCCCGCCGCGGCGTGCCCTACCACTCCAAGATCACGTCCGCCCTGCGCGGCGACGCAGCGGGCGAGCCGGCGTTCTTCACGGCCGACGCCGTCACGGCGCTGCTGGATGCGCCTGGCGAGGTGGACTTCCGCGCCCAGCTGTGGCCCCTGATCGCCAAGGACGCCGGTTACGCGTACTACCGCGAGCTGTTCACCGGCTACCCGGAACGGGTCCGGATCGGCTGGCGGGAATTCGCCGAACGGTTCGCCGCTGCGGACTGGTACAGCCAGGAGCGCCGGCGGCTCGTCGCCGGGTCCGTCCCGGACGTAGGGCTCCACCTGGACCTCGAACGGCTGGACCATCCCTTCGCCGGCCGCGTTTTCGCCGGCCACGCAGACTTCCAGTCGGCGGTGGCAGCGTACATTGGCCGCGACCTTGAGCTGCGCACCGGGCCGGACCATTCGGAAACCCTGGCCCTGTTCACTTCCTTGCTGAAGTCCTACATGGACCTGGGCCGGCTGGTGCCGTCCGAGCGGCTGAACGCACGATCGCAGCGGGAGGTCCAGGGCTGGTGGCACGGCTTCTTCAGCTTCGTGGATTCCGGGCCGCCGCCGCGCAGGCTGCGGGAGATGCTGGCGATCCACCGGGCCGGTCTGCTGCAGTTCATTGGCCCGGGACTGGAGATCGAGGCCGCGGAGTACTCGGGCCGGTTCGTCGCCCGCTCGGCCCAATCCGGGATCAGCGTGTCAGCGCCGGCCCTGATCGAGGCCCGGCTCCCGGCGCCGTCGGTGGCCCGCTCCGCGAACCCGCTGCTGCGCCAGCTGCACGCCTCCGGGCTCGGCACTGAACAGCAGCTCCTCACTGCCGACGGCACGCACGCGACCGGACGGCTCCTGGTGTCCGCCCACAACGAGCTCATCAGTCCGGTGGGGGAGCGGCGCGAACGGCTGTTCGGCGTCGGGCCCGGTACTTCCGGCTGGGGCGCCGGCGCCTTCGCCCGGCCCGGCACCAACGCCGCGCCGTTCCGCGAAAACGATGCCCTGGCCCGGCGAGTCCTGAACCTGCTGGCGAACCCCAACACCGGCCCGGCCGACAGCGGCCTGGCGAACAACGATCAAACGGACGCCGGCCGGGCGGTGCCGCAGGCCGCCGCCGGCGGAAAGGACCCGTCATGACCCCGTCCCCACTACACACCCCGCCCGTGGACACCCCGCCCGTGGACACCCCGCCCGTGGACACCGCCGCGCTGACGGTCCTCAATCTCCCCATGAGCGATGCCAGGGTCCGTCCGCTCCTGGACGAGCTCGCGCTCGAATACGACACCCGCTACGGCAGCCTCTTTGGCCGCGGGGCCGCCGCGGAGGAACTCAACCGTTACCCGGCCGAGGAATTCGCCGCGCCGGGCGGGGCCCTGCTGATTGTGCGCGAGAACGGCGAATCCGTGGCCGGCGGCGCGTTCCGCCGGCACGGCCCGCAGACCGCCGAGTTCAAGCGGATCTGGACGCATTCAGCGCACCGCCGCCGCGGACTGGCCCGGTTTGTCCTTGCCGAGCTGGAGGCGCTGGCCGGCCGTCGCGGCTACCGGAAGGTCTACCTGACAACCGGCCCGCGCCAGCCGGAGGCGAAACACCTCTACCTGAGCACCGGTTACGAGGCACAGTTCGATCTCTCCGCCGACCCGGAAACCATCGGGCCGCTGGCATTCACCAAGGACCTGCCCGCCGCAAACCCCGCCGCGAACCCCGCCGCGCTGCTTGGTCGGTGTGGGCCGGGAACCGGCGCTTCGGGCTAGAGTTCACACAGGGGGTCTGCCCTAAAACAAAGTTTTCACGAGCCGCCGCGGACCCGGCGGAGAAACAGCCGGGAGTCATCAGTGCGGCCTGGATCCAAGCCCACCATCCGCGATGTCGCGCAGACGGCCGGGGTCTCCCTGACCACCGTCTCCTATGTGCTCTCCGGCCGCTCCGGCGGTACCACCCGGATCAGCGAAGCCACCCAGGACCGGGTGCACGCCGCGGTCCGCGAACTTGGCTATGTGGCCAACAGTGCCGCCCGGGGAATGCGCCGGGGCCGGACGGAGCTGGTGGCCGTGGCCGTCCCGGACCTCGAGCAGCCCCGGGACAGGGCCATCGCCACGGTGCTGGCCAGGATCCTGCCGGAGCACGGCTACCAGCCGGTCATCCTGCTGGGCGGGAACTGGCGGCAGTTCATGCTCTCCGGCGGAGCCGACGGCGTGATCCACACCAGCGCGCCGAAGACGGACGACGATTCCGGCGCCATGGCAGAGCCCGCTGGCCGCGGCACGCCCCACGTGTTCATCACGGACGACGCCGGGCCCGGCAGCCTTGCTGTCCAGGGCGGACACGAGGTGGTCCCCGCCGGCACGGACACCCCCGAGATCCTGGCCGGGCGCGCCGTCATTCTGCTGCTGGCACAGTTGCGGGGTTAGGAACCTTAGGCTTTCAGCGCGGCCTCCGGTGCTGTGTTCTGCGGTGCCGCGTTCTGCGTTGCGGTTTCCTGGGTTGCGGCCTCCCGGAGGGGACGGCGGGCCAGCCACGCGGCCACGATCGCGCCGGAGACGTTGTGCCACAGGGAGAAGACCGCAGACGGCAGCGCCGCCAACGCGCCGAAGTGCGCGGTGGCGAGGGTGGCAGCCAGGCCGGAATTCTGCATCCCGACCTCGAAGGCGAGGGCCCTGCGCGCCTTGTCATCCAGGCGCCCCAGCTTGCCGGCCAGGTAGCCCAGACCCAGGCCGAAGCCGTTGTGCAGCACCACGGCGAGGAACACGATGCCGCCCGCGGCGACGATCTTGCTGGCGCTGCCGGCCACGACAATCGCGACGATCAGGGAAATCACGACGGCCGAGGCCCACGGCAGCGCGGGCAGGACCTTGGCCACGAGCTTCTTGAGGAAGAGGCGGGCCAGCAGTCCGGCGATGACCGGCAGGAGGACGGTCTTGACGATGTCCTGGACCATGCCCCCGGCGTCGATGTTCAGGTACGAGCCGGCCAGGAACAGCACCAGCAGCGGCGTCACGATCGGCGCGATCAGGGTGGACACGGAGGCGACGGCCACGGACAGGGCGACGTCGCCCTTGGCGAGGAACGCCATCACGTTGGAGGCGGTGCCCGACGGCGCGCAGCCCACCAGGATCAGGCCCACCGCAAGCTCCGGCTCGAGGTGGAGGCCGACGGCGATCAGCCAGCCGGCCCCCGGCATGATGACGTAGTGCGCCACAATTCCCAGGGCCACGGCCCAGGGCCGCTTGGCCACCGACGCGAAATCGGGCGGCGTCAGCGTCAGGCCCATGCAGAACATGATGATGCCCAGCAGGAAGGGCACGCTGGGGGCGAGGGGTTTGAACGCGCCGGGGAGCAGGAAGCCGGCGAGTCCGGCCACCACCACAAGGACCGGGAAGACCGTCACCGCGATGCGGGCAATCTTTGCCTCGGCGGCGAGGGCGGGATTGGCCGGGACGTCGGCGGCAGTGCCCGCGTCCCGGGCGGTATTCGAAGTTTTAGTTGCCTCAAGCATCCAAGAATGGTGCCACCGGCGTCCACGGGGTGGCCACTTCGTGACCACCTGTCGGACAAATATGTCAGATTTTTATGCCGCCGTGCGGCCGTGCGGGCGGGAATCCGACGGGTAGGGTTCATTGCGTGGGTGAGCCCGAAAAGGCGAACTCCCCACCCCGGCGCGACGCAGCGCCCCACCTTCCCTGATTTCTGCACATTCTTTGACATCTGGAGGCCGTTCGGCCTCCTTGACCACGAACGGAGCCAGCGATGGCCACCAGTATCGACGCGCAGGCCCCGGCCGCCACGCCCGCGCAACTGCAATCGGTCCGAGGCGCCTTGACGTCCCCGCGACGGCTCAAGACCGAGGTTTTGGGCGGCCTCGTGGTGGCACTGGCTCTGATTCCTGAGGCGATCGCCTTCTCGATCATCGCCGGCGTGGACCCGAGGATCGGGCTCTTCGCGTCCTTCACGATGGCAGTGACCATCGCCTTCGTCGGCGGCCGTCCGGCGATGATTTCTGCGGCCACCGGCGCCGTCGCCCTGGTGATCGCCCCACTGGTGAAGTCCCACGGACTGGATTACCTTGTGGCGGCGGTGATTCTGGCCGGCATTTTCCAGATCGTGCTGGGCCTCTCCGGCGTGGCGAAACTGATGCGGTTCATCCCCCGCCCGGTCATGGTGGGGTTTGTGAACGCCCTGGCCATCCTGATCTTTCTATCGCAGGTGCCCGAGCTGATCGGAGTGCCCTGGCTGGTCTACCCGCTCACCGCGCTGGGCCTGCTGATCGACTTCGGCCTGCCCAGGCTCACCAAAGCCGTCCCCGCACCCCTCGTGGCCATTGTGGCCCTGACGCTCATCACGGTGACGGCCGCCGTCGTCGTTCCCACTGTGGGGGACAAGGGTGCACTGCCGGACTCGCTGCCCTCTTTGTCACTGCCCAACGTGCCGAACACGTTCGAAACGTTGCAGGTCATCTTCCCGTTCGCGCTGGCCATGGCCTTCGTGGGCCTGCTCGAATCCCTCATGACCGCGAAGCTCGTGGATGACATCACGGACACGCGTTCAGCCAAGACCCGCGAGGCCTGGGGGCAGGGCGTCGCGAACATTGTCACCGGCTGCTTCGGCGGGATGGGCGGCTGCGCAATGATCGGCCAGACCATGATCAACGTCAAAGCCTCCGGCGCCCGGACCCGGATCTCCACCCTTCTGGCCGGCGTCTTCCTGCTCATCCTCGTGGTGGCACTCGGAGACATTGTGTCCCTCATCCCGATGGCCGCGCTCGTGGCCGTCATGATTTTCGTATCAGTTGCCACCTTTGACTGGCACAGCATCCGGCCCGCCACCCTCAAGGCCCTGCCCAAGAGCGAAACCGCCGTCATGGCGGCGACGGTGGTGGTCACCGTTGCCACGCACAACCTGGCAATCGGCGTCGGCGTCGGCGTACTCGTCGCGATGGTCCTGTTCGCCAGGCGGGTGGCCCACTTCGTCACCGTCGAGCGCACCGTGACGGAGCACGACGGCGGCCGGGCCACGTATCGCGTGGACGGCGAGCTGTTCTTCGCCTCCGCGAATGACCTCTACACCCAGTTCGAGTACGCACTGGACCCCGAGCGCGTCGTCATCGACATGCGCGACTCCCACCTGTGGGACACCTCCACGATCGCCGCTTTGGATGCCATCACGGAGAAGTACCGGCAGCACGGCAAGAGCGTCGACGTCGTGGGCCTGAACCGGGCCAGCGCCCTGATGCGCGAACGCCTGGCCGGCAAGCTCGGCGCGGGGAACTGACGGGGCGGCGCGACCGGTCGGGCCGGTATTAGGTCACACGTTTGGGTCTTTTTGTTTGCCTTGGTGCGGCCTAGCGTGGATTTACGGCGCCGCCCGTCCGGGTGGCCGGAGCATGGAGGAAATCCAATGACGACGCACGTAGCCGACTGCAGCGTGAGCAATTGCTCCTTCAATGACCACTCCCACTGCAACGCGGCCGCCATTACCGTCGGCGGCGCCGCAGATCATGCCTCGTGCGCGACCTTCATAGACATCGGGGTGCACGGCGGGCTCCCCAAGGTGCTGGCCGACGTCGGCGCCTGCCAGCGTTCCGAGTGCACCCACAACGACCATCTGATGTGCAAGGCGCCCGAAGTTCACGTGGGCCCGGGCGTCGACAACGCCGACTGCCTCACCTACGCCCACACGTAGCCGCACCCGCCTTCCGCGTCCATCGAACATCCGCCCCGCTGGCGCTGAAATTCCCCGCCTTTGGGGACGGCACCCGGCGTGTCGGGCCGAACCGCCGGTGAGGCCCGGCGTCGCTGGTTCAAAGGTGGGGAGAATCGGTGGTGGCAGAGGGCATCCGCAGATGCAGGCAGGCGCGCGCTAGCCCTGGGTGAGCCGGTACCGTTCGATCTGCTTGAGCCGCCGCAGGAGGCTGTCGCGCCGGGGGTGCGGGACGGCGTCGGCCGGCTCGGCGGTGAGCTCGATGTGCTCGGTGCCGTACTGCCACAGCAGCAGGTCATCGAGGAGCCGGTCCGGGCCGGGGGAGTAGCGGTGGTCCAGGGCCTTGCGGACCTCGGTGATCCGGTTGGCGCTAAGCAGCCCGGCGAGCTGCATGGTCTGGTTGAGGCCGTGGGCGGCCATGAGCTCCGCGGCCCAGCCCCAGTCGTCGTCGACCTTCCGGTCCACGTGCGGCAGCAGGGTCCGCCAGACGTCCCGGATCCGGTTGGGCGTCAGCTGCGCGGCACCCTCACCGTCCATGTCCCAGTAGCCGCGGACCTCCTCGTAGCGTTCGTGCAGGTCCGAGAACGCGCTCTCCACGGTCTCCAGCATGGCGGCCGTCGCGGTGAACTGGCGGTCGAAGTGCGGGGTCCAGGCCCGCGGGTCCTCGGCCTTGAACCGGATGTCGTGCTCGATCTCGCTCCAGGCGTGGGCGAAGACGGTGCGGATCTGGCACTCGAAGAAGTAGCTGCCGTTCGGCGGGACGTCCGGGTTGAAGGCCAGCTGGTAGTCCTTGACGGCCTCGTTCTGGATGGTCCGCAGGATCAGGTGCCGGCTCGAGTAGCCGTATGTGCCGGACTCGATCGAGCCGATGTCCTTTTCCCGGTCCCCCCGGCAGTCAAAGAGCTGGCGCTGGCGCTTGATCAGATTCGCCACCACCGCGTTTTCCGCCGGCAGCTTCGTGATCACACGGATTCCCACCATGTCATTCAGGGTCCGGAACGGGTCCGGGAACTTCAGCACAGGTGGCCCGCCCGGCTCCAGCGGTTCCTCAATGCGGGAAATCTTCTCGCGAAAGGATTCAACGGTCTTGGTGCGTCCGGTGACGAACAACGGCGTGACTTCGGTGTCCTTGAGCATGGTCCGCAGCGTGAGCAGGACCTCCCGGGTGACCAGCTTCAGGGCAGGCCGGACCCGCTCGTACAACTCCACGTTCTCCTGCACGGAATCGCGCAGGCTCACGTCCAAACGGTCCCAGTTGCTCGCCATGGATCCAGCTTACGGCGCACCACCGGCACCGGCCCGCAGGCTGGCAACGCCGGGCACGCCCGCAGGCAAGGGCGGCGCAGCAGGCATGGGAGGGGTCCGGCATGCGAGGGGTCCGGCCTGCGCTGGGCCGCTTGGTGCCCAAGGTAGGCTCAGCATATGGCTGAAATGCGGCGGCGGACTATGATCGCGGCCGCAGCGGCGGTGACTCTGGGGGCAGTCTCCGCCGCCTGTTCACCGGGCCCCAAGGAGGACGCTGTGAAGAGGCACAAGTACCAATATGGCGAGGACCCCAGCCAGTGGGGTGAGCTCTTCCTCCCGGATGTTGCCGCGCCCAAGGGTGTGGTGGTGGTGATCCATGGCGGGTACTGGCGTTCGCAGTACGGCGCAGAACTGGGGGAGCCCCTTGCCAAGGACCTCGCCGCGCACGGCATGGCGGCCTGGAACCTGGAGTACCGGCGGGCCGGCAACGGCGGAGGCTGGCCCAACACGTTCGCCGACGTCCTGGCCGGCATCGACAAGCTCGGAGAACTGGCCGACGAGCACGGGCTGGGACTGGACCGCGTGGTGGCCCTGGGCCACTCGGCAGGCGGCCACCTCGCCGTCTGGGCGGCGGGACGCCGCCGGCTCGCGGGGCTTGGTGCCCCGGACGCGGACCGTCAGCTGACGCGTCGGGGCGACGACGACGGCGCGGTGCAGCTCACCGGCGTCGTCAGCCAGTCGGGGGTACTTAACCTCGCGGCCGCCGAGCGGCTCAACCTCAGCAACGGCGCCGTCAGCAACTTCCTGGGCGGCTCATCGGAGAAATATCCCAAACGGCATAAATTTGCCGACCCCATGAGTGCGGTGCCGCTGGGCGTGCCCGTATATGCCGTTCACGGCACGGAGGACGATACCGTGCCGGTGAGCCAGTCCGAGACCTACGCCGGCGCAGCCAAGGCCGCCGGCGCGCCGGTCCAGCTGCTCAAGGTCCCGGGCGACCACTTCGCGCTCATCGATCCAAAGGCACCCGCGTACCGGAAATGCCGTGAACTCGTGCAGCAGCTGCTGGTCTGAAGTCCGCCCGGCGGCCGGGATGGGGCCACGGTGTCCCTGACGGCATCCCCTGGCCGGCGAAAGCGAATAGACTGGAGCGCAGGTGCGCCGGGAAGTCTGGTCGGCATAGTTCCGTCGACCCCATTTTGAGGATCCCATGAGCGCCTTGCCTCCTTCGCCAACACCCTCTTCACCAACACCGCCTCCTCCTTCGCCGCCCCGCCTCACCATTTTCGGCCGGGGCAGCTATGCCGAGGCCCTGCGGATCGGCGAGATCCTCCGCAAGGAAACCGTGGGCGGCGCCCTGCTGGTCGCCGCGGCGATGGTGGCCCTTATCTGGGCCAACTCACCGGCCTCGGAGAGTTACTTCGCACTGCGCGACTTCACCATCGGCTACGCGCCCTGGCATCTGGACCTGAGCCTGGGCGCCTGGGCCGCCGACGGACTGCTGGCCATCTTCTTCTTCCTGGTGGGGCTCGAACTCAAGCGCGAGTTTGTCGCCGGCGACCTGCGCGAGCCGAGCAAGTCCGTGGTTCCGGTGGCCGCCGCCGTTGGCGGTGTGGCCGTTCCGGCACTCATCTACGCGGCCATCAACCTCTCCGGTCCCGAAACGCTGCACGGCTGGGCCATTCCCACCGCCACCGACATCGCTTTCGCCGTCGCGGTGCTGGCGCTCATCGGTTCCCACCTGCCCAGTGCGCTGCGGATCTTCCTGCTGACCCTCGCCGTCGTCGACGACCTCCTGGCCATCGCCATCATCGCGATCTTCTACACCAGCGATCTCCACCCCGAGCCGTTCCTGCTGGCCCTGCTCCCGCTGGGCCTCTACACGTTCCTGGCGCACAAATACCGGCGGTTCTTCGGCACGCACGCAGCCGCAGCCTGGGTGATTCTGCTGCCGCTCGGCTTCGCGACGTGGGCCCTCGTGCACGCATCAGGCATCCACGCCACCGTGGCCGGGGTCCTGCTCGGATTTGCCATTCCCGTCAAACGTTCGAAGGCCAGCGGCGGCCCTGAAGCCGGCCCGGGCCTGGCGGAGATTTTCGAACACCGGTTCCGCCCCATCTCGGCCGGGATCGCCGTCCCGGTCTTCGCGTTCTTTTCCGCCGGGGTGGCCATAGGCGGCTGGCAGGGCCTCGGTGCCGCCCTGACGGACCCCGTGGCGGTGGGCATCATCGTGGCGCTGGTTGCCGGAAAGCCGGCGGGGATCCTCGGCACCACATGGCTCATCACCAAAGTCACGCGGGCCCGCCTGGACGGGTCCTTCAAGTGGATTGACGTCTTCGGCCTCGCCATCCTCGCCGGCATCGGTTTCACGGTCTCGCTACTGCTTGCCGAGTTGAGCTTCGGCCAGGGCACCGCGCATGAAGACCACGCGAAGGTAGGGATCCTCGCGGCCTCACTGCTCGCCGCGCTCCTTGCCACCACGGTGCTCCGGACACGCAACCACCAGTACCGGCGTGCGGAGGAGGCGGAACAGGTCGACTCGGACCACGACGGCATCCCGGACGTCTACCAGCAGGACCGCCCCGCAGGCTAGGTTGGCAGGCCAGGCCGACGGGCTATATTTAGGGGTGTGGCGGGAGGGGCCGTCCGGAGGGTCAATGATACCCCAAGGGGTATCATGATTGAGCTGGAATACGCGCGCCGGGCCATCTGGCGCCCGCGAAAGGAACAGGCATGAAGAGCATTTCCGTCAAGGACCTGGCCGCCCTGGGCGATGCCACCGAAATCGTCGATGTCCGCGAGGAAGACGAATACGTCGCCGTCCGCGTTCCCGGCGCCCGGAGCATCCCGCTCTCACGGTTCGTCCAGTCCCTCGCCGAGGTCCCGGCCAGCGGCACCGTCTACGTCATGTGCGCCGCCGGGGGCCGCAGTGCCCAGGCCGCCACCTACCTGGAGGACCAGGGATACGACGCCGTCAACGTCACCGGCGGGATCATGAAGTGGCAGGACGAGGGACACCCCGTCAACCGGGGCTGACCTTCAAGGGCTGACCGCACCGGAGGGACCATGGAAGTCATCGTCATCGAGACCCCGCAGCTCGGGGACCGCAGCTACCTGGTCCACGACGGCTCGGTGGCGCTGGCGATCGACCCGCAGCGCGACACGGACCGCATCGAGGCGGCCGCCCGTGACGCCGGGGTAGCCATCACGCACGTGGCCGAAACGCACATGCACAATGACTACATCACCGGCGGGCTGATCCTGGCCCGCGCCCACGGCGCCAGCTATCTCGTCAACGCCGCGGACGCCGTCGGGTTCGAGCGCACTCCCATCACGGACGGCCAAACGGTCCGCGTGGGCTCGCTTACGGTCAAGGCGGTCGCCACGCCGGGCCACACGCATACCCACCTGTCGTTCATCGTGGACGACGGCGGGAAGCAGGCCGTCTTCTCGGGCGGCAGCCTCCTGTATGGCTCGGTGGGCCGCACGGACCTTGTCGCCGAGGCGGACACCGTTGGCTTGACCCACGACCAGTACGCCTCGGTCCGTCGCCTCGCCGCAGAGGCCGGCCCTGACGCGGCCCTGTTCCCGACCCACGGATTCGGCTCGTTCTGCTCCTCCGGACCCGCCAGCGGTGCCCGGTCCTCCACCATCGGTGAGCAGCTTGCCGCCAACCACGCCCTGACGGACCCCGATGAGGACCACTTCGTCCGCCAGCTCATCGCCAACCTCACGGACCACCCCTCCTACTACGCGCACATGAGCCCGGCCAATGTCCGGGGCCCGGGCCCTGCCGAGCTGGCCGTTCCGGCATCGCTCGATGCCGCCGAACTCACCCGGCGCCTGGACGGCGGCGAGTGGGTGGTGGACCTGCGCCGGCGCGTGGCGTTCGCCAACAGCCACCTCAAGGGCAGCGTCAGTTTTGAGTATGGCTCCGGCTCCAGTTTCACCACCTATCTCGGCTGGGTGCTGCCGTGGCGCGAACCGCTGACCCTGGTGGGCTCGCGGGAAGACGTTGAGAACGCCATCCGCGACCTCTCCCGGATCGGCATCGAATCCCCCGACGCCGCGCTCGGTTCCGAGCCGCACGCCCTCGCCCCGCAGGCCGGCCTCGCCTCCTACCCGCGCGTGGGCTGGGACGGCATGCTCGCCGGCCGGGCGCCTGAGGACACTGTCCTGGACGTGCGCCGGGCCGACGAATTCGCTGCCGCCCGCGTGGTGGGCGCGGTCAACGTGCCGCTGCACGAACTGTTGCTGCGCCTCGGCGACATTCCCGCCGGGAAACTTTGGGTGCACTGCGGCTCCGGGTACCGTGCCGGGGTCGCCGCCAGCCTCCTGCAACGGGCAGGCCGGGACGTGGTCCACATCGACGCCAGGTTTGCCCATGCCGCGTCCGCGGGGATCGCGCTGGACACCACCGCGGCCTGAGCGCCGGCAGTGATGCCGGCAGTGACGCCGGCAGGGCGGAAGCGGGTCGGGGCGCAACACACGGCACCGGAGCGCATTCTCTGGCAGAGTATGGTCATGCTCACAGTTATTGGCGAGGGGCTGGTTGATGTTGTCCAGCGGTCCTCCGGCGTCCAGGCCCATGTCGGCGGCAGCCCCCTCAACGTGGCGGTGGGGCTGGCGCGGCTGGACCATCCGGTCCAGTTCATCGGCCGCTACGGCCGCGATGCGTATGGCGAGGCCCTGGCCGCGCACCTGAAGTCGAGCTCCGTGCTGCTCCCGCTGGGACCCGACGAGCTGCCCACCAGTGTGGCCTCCGCCCTGATCGACGACGCCGGCGCCGCCACGTACACGTTCGACCTCGCCTGGGAGCTTCCCGGCGTCGCGGCGCGACTGCCGTTCCTGCTCCAGGGAACCACGCTGCTGCACACCGGTTCGATCGCCACCATGCTGGCGCCGGGCGCCGCCGACGTGTTTGCCGCCGTCGAGCGCGCCCACCCGTCCGCCACCATCAGCTTCGACCCCAATTGCCGTCCCAGCATCATCCCGGACGTGGACTACGCCCGCGGGCAGGCCGAAAAGTTTGTGCGCCTCGCCGACGTTGTGAAGGCCTCCGACGAGGACCTCGAATGGCTCTACCCGGGCGTGGACCCGCTGGACTCGGCCCGCCGTTGGCAGGCGTTGGGCGGTTCCGAAGGGCCGGCAATGGTGGTGGTGACCCGCGGCAGCAAGGGGCCCTGGGGCATCAACGCCGCCGGTGAGGCGCAGTTCCCGGCCCCTGAGATCAACGTCGCGGACACAGTCGGCGCCGGGGATTCCTTCATGGCCGCGCTCCTGTCCGGCGTGGTGGATCTGGGCCTGGACGGGGCACAAAACCGCAAGGGCCTGCGCGAACTCTCCGCCGAAAGCCTCCGCGATGTCCTCGCCCATGCCTCCCGGGCAGCGGCGGTCACCGTGTCCCGCGCCGGCGCGAACCCGCCCACGCGCGCGGAACTGGCACGGATGGAAATGGGGGCCCAGCCCCTGCAGTGAGTGAAAGGCAGCCATGACACGGCACGATGTTCCGGTGTTCCCCGTCCGCAGTGAATCCTACGCGGAGGGCCAGACGCTCCCGGCCGCCCAGCGCAGCGGCAAAATGCGCGCCGGCGGCCGGGACGAATCCCCGCAGCTGAGCTGGAGTGGCGCCCCGGCCGGCACCAAGGGCTACGCGCTGACGATGTTCGACCCCGACGCCCCGGGGCGCGGCGGCTTCTGGCACTGGGCCGTGCTGGACGTCCCCGCCGACGTCACCTCGTTGCCGGCAGGAGCGGGCGCCGAGGGCGGCAGGCTCCTTCCCGCGGGCGCCATCCAGTTGAAGAACGACGCCGGATTCCATGGCTACCTGGGCGCCGCACCGCCTCCCGGACACGGGCCGCACCGGTACGTCATCACCGTCCACGCGCTCGACATCGCACCGTCCGGACTCAACGAGCACACCGCTCCGGGCAGCCTGGAGGCGAAGCTGTCGCAGCACACCCTGGGCCGGGGCACGCTGACCGGCATCTTCGAACGTCACTGAGCCCGCCGCCGCCCGCCGAGCCTGTCGCCCCTGTCGCCGAGTTCGCCGGAACCTCCCCAATTCGCCGTGATTGTCCGGCGAACCCGACGCGGTCCGGCGAACTCGGCGAATGCGGCCGCGAGGGCCTGCCGCCCCGGCGCACGTAGACTGGCACTATGCGGCTGGTAGCAAGTGACATTGACGGAACGATCCTCGGCCATGACGGCAAAATCAGCGACCGGACCGTCCGCGCGTTCCACGCCTGCCGCGACGCCGGGCTGGAACTGGTGTTCGTCACCGGACGGCCGCCGCGCTGGCTCCACCCCCTGCAGGACCAGCTGGGGCATGCCGGAACGGTCATCTGCTCCAACGGCGCCGTCGTGTGGGACCTCGAGGCCGACCGCCTGCTCTCGGCGCGGACACTGGACCTCGACGCCATGTTCGAGGCCCGCCGCATCATCAAGCGGCTGCGTCCGTCCGCGCTGTTTGCCGCCGAAACCCTGACCGGCTTCCATCTGGAACCGGGCTTTATCGAAAACGGCTCGAGCGAACTGCTCGCGGAATTCACCCCGGCCCCGCTTCACTCCACCCTCACGGAGGCGGACGCCGTGGCGAAGTTCCTGGCCATTGTCCGCGAAGGCACCGCCGATGAGTTCCTGGCCGAGGTGACGCCCGCCGTCGCCCATCTGGCCGCCGCGACGCACTCGGCGCCGAACATGGCGCTCCTCGAGCTGTCCCTGCCAGGCGTGAACAAGGCCGTGGCCCTGGCTGAATATGCGTCGTCCCTCGGCATCGGCGCCGCGGACGTGGTGGCATTCGGGGACATGCCCAACGACATCGAGATGCTTCGCTGGGCCGGGCACGGCTACGCGATGGCCAGCGGCCACCCGGAAGCGATCCGGGCCGCCGGCCGGCAGGCCCCGCACTTCGACGACGACGGCGTCGCCCAGATCCTCGAGTCAAAGCTCGCCGAACTCGGCGTCCGGCTGCCCTAAAACCCCGGTCCCGCACCCGCTCCCCACGCCCGCCCCGGCCCAGGTCCCCACGCCCACGCCCCGGCCCAGGTCCCCGCACCGGTCGCCCGGTTCCCGGCGGACACCGGATTCCCAGCTCGCGGTCAACTGGCGTTCACCTTGGCCTCCTAGGCTGGAAGCTCGCGACGAAACGTTTGACCGAGAATGGGGACATCATGGCCAGGCACCGCATCAACAACACGGACGAACAACCCCTGCACCCGGTGGAACCGGACCGGCACTGGCGGCAGCTGCGCCAGGGCGACCGCGTCAGCGTCCGGCTCGCCCCGGGCCTTGAGACCGGCGGGCTTGTGGACGCCGTGACGGCGGACCACAGCGTCGTTTGGGTCGACCTCGACGGCGGCCGCGGCCGCACGCTGCTGCACTGCAGCGACGGCGTCGAAATCCGCCAGCAGGCTCCTGACAGCCCGTCCCACTGAGGCCCACTGAGGCCCGCTGACCCGGCCCGCCAGTACCGGCCCCCAAGCCCCGGTCGAATCCCGGTCCCGGCAGACCAAGGTACGCTTCAGGAGTGACTGACCTGCACCCCTACTTTGCCCCTCGCGGGGATCGCGACGGCGGCCCGGAGGGCGCCGCCACCCCGGCCCCGGGCGGTTCCCGGGCGCCGCTGGCGCTGGCCCACCGGGGCTTCTCACTGGACGGGCTGGAGAACTCGATGGCCGCGTTCCGCGCCGCCGTCGACCTCGGGTTCCGGCATCTGGAGACGGACGTGCACACCACGGCCGACGGCGTGTTGGTGCTCTTCCACGACAAGACCCTGGACCGGATCACGGAGGGCCGGGGCCAAATCGCTGACCTTCCCGCCTCAACCGTGGCCCGGGCCAGGATCGGCGGGACCGAACCGATCCCGCGGTTCGATGAGTTGATCGCTGCCTTCCCGGACGTCCGGCTCAATATCGACGTCAAGGACTGGAACTCCGTGGGCACCCTGGCCTCGGCGATCGAACGCCACGGACTGCACGACCGCGTGCTGGTGGCCAGTTTCTCGGACCGGCGGCGCCGGGCAGTGCTGAAGCAGCTGAGCCGTCCCGCCGCGAGCTCGGCCGGCATCGTGTCCAACGCCGTGTTCGTCCTGCTGGGCCCCGTGCTGCCGACGCCGCTGATGTCCGCCGTGGTGCGCCGGGCTCTGCGCGGAGTCCACGCCCTGCAGGTCCCCGTCCGCTACGGCGCCGTGCCGGTGGTGACGCCGGGCTTCATCCGGCGGGCACACCGGCACGGGCTGCAGGTCCACGTCTGGACAATCAACGAGCCCGCGGAAATGCACCGGCTGCTTGACCTTGGCGTCGACGGGATTGTCACGGACCGCGCGGACCTGCTCAAGTCGGTCCTCCAGGAGCGCGGGACCTGGTCCTGAAGGATCGCTCCGGCCAGGCGCGCAGCAAAGCGGGGGTGACGGCCGCGGCCTGGGGGCGGCGTTTCGCTTGCCGGGAGTTAGCGGGGGTGGACATCGGCGTCTCCCGAGTGCTGGGTTACCGGGACACCTTCGCTCGTGAGGTGGTCGGCCATATTGAACCCCTCCAGCTGCCATTCCCCCCGGCCGCCGGGCCGGATGAAGCGGCTGAGGGAGGCGTTGAGGATGGTGGACGCGGCCGCGATGTCCAGCAGCTGCTCCTCCGAGAGCCCCTCCAGGATGTAGCGGATGAGCAGGATCACGGCATCGTGGCAGACCAGCAGGACGCCCCCGCCCGGATGCCTGGTGTCGAGGTCGGCGAGCAGCGAGCGAAGCCGCAGCACGACGTCCGCCCAGGACTCGCCGCCCGGGGGCCGGTAGTAGAACTTGCCGAGCCACCGCCGCCGGCCGGCCTCCTCCGGGAGTCGGGCTTCCACCCCGGCCGAAGTGAGCATGTCCAGGATGCCGAGCTCACGGTCGCGCAACCGCTCATCGATCAGGATAGATGTTTGCCAGCCGCCGGTCTGGACGGCGAGTTCCGCGGTCTGGCGTGCGCGCAGGTAGGGCGAGGACCAGACTGGCGTGCGCCGGCCGTCCGGGTAGTCCGCGAGGAGTCTGCCCAGGGCCAGCGCCTGCTCCCGTCCCGTGTCCGACAATCCGACGTCCGCGTCCCGGGCCGGGACGTCAATGACATGCGCGCCGGCCTGCTGAGCCAGCGTGGCGGCAACGTTGCCCTGGCTTTCACCGTGCCGCACGAGCAGTAACTCGCTCACGCCCGGAACGCCGTGTCCATAGTGGCTCACCGTCCCCCTATCCGTTGCTTTCCAACGTCGTCCTCTGCCGGGCGGGCCCGGGCTGGAATATGTGTGGCAGAAAGGTTACTCCCGGTGGCGCGGATTTGTCCCCTGCACCGGCGATCGAGCAACACCGGGGCCGCCGGGCTGGCAGGATAGAGCCATGCGCATCCTCATCGCCCCGGACAAGTTCAAGGGTTCCCTCACCGCCGTCGAAGCCGCCGCGGCCATTGCCGAAGGCGCCCTCCGCGTCTACCCCGAGGCCGACGCCATCCAGTTCCCGGTGGCCGACGGCGGCGAAGGAACCCTCGAGGCGGCCGTCGCGGCCGGCTACGAGGAACGGCTCAACGCGGTCGTCGGCCCGATCCTGGCCCCGATCGGTGCCGCGTGGGCCATCCGGGCGGATGCTTTCGGCGGCGCCACCGCGGTGATTGAAACGGCGCAGGCCTCAGGGCTGGCGCACATGGAGCCCACACCGGCCAACGCCCTGCGCGCCCACAGCTACGGCTGCGGCCAGCTGATCGCCGCCGCACTGGACGCCGGTGCCACGGAAATCGTGCTGGGCGTAGGCGGTTCGGCCATGAGCGACGGCGGCAGCGGGGCCCTCCGCGCCCTCGGACTCAAGCCGTTGGACGCCGCCGGCAACGTGGTGCCCCTCGGCGGCGGGTCGCTTGCCGACGTCGCGTCCGTGGACATCAGCGGCCTGGACCCGCGGCTGGCCGGGGTGAAGTTCAGGATCGCCGTCGACGTCCAAAACCCGCTGTTCGGCAGTGACGGCGCGGCACACGTGTTCGGACCGCAAAAAGGCGCCGACGCCGATGCGGTGGAACTGCTCGACGCCGGCCTGCGCAACTGGGCTTCGGTCCTGCGCCAGAGTACCGGCCGGGACGTCAACGTGCCCGGCGCCGGGGCGGCCGGCGGGTTCCCGGCGTCGTTCCTGGCCTTCAGCACGGCCGCCCTGGAAGGCGGCTTCGAGCTGGTGGCCGGCCTCACCGGGCTGGACGCGAAACTCGCGGTGGCTGATTTGGTCATCACCGGAGAAGGCTCCATGGACAGCCAATCGCTGACAGGCAAGGCGCCGATCGCCCTCGCCGATGCCGCCCAGGCCCTTGGCATTCCGGTGGTCGTGGTGGCCGGCCGGATCCTCGTCACCCCGGAGGACCTTGCCCGTCACGGCGTGGTGGCCGCGGCGCAGCTGCTGGACGTCGCCGGCAGCCCCCAGGACGCAGTAGCAAACGCCGCAAAGTACCTTACCTGGGTCACCAGCCAGGTCCTCGAAGGCGCCTGACGCCCCTGCTGGCCGGCTGCGCCGGCCAGCTTGCCGCCTAGGCGCCGGTCTCGTAGTGCGGTTCGGCCACGGGTTTGGACTCGGGGGAGCCCTTCTCGCGAAGGTAGACCGAGGCGCCCACCAGGACCGCGACGGCGAGGAACTCGCTTTGCCAGTTCTGGAAGGACTCGAACCAGAATCGGCTCGTCGCCAGATAGCCCAGCACCGTCACGGTGGGCTGGCCGTGCGCCTGCTGGTCACTGTTGTAGTCCTCCGCGCCGCCAACCGCGTGCAGGGCGATCGACGCCAGGAACAGCAGGAGGAACATGATCGAAAGCGAGTGTTCATAGAGCTTGAGGACCCAGCCGCCGCGCCGCACCGGCCACGGCGTGGACTCCTTGAGCTTTGCCTGCCGGGGATCCTCGTCTTGCGGGGCGGTCCGGCCCACCGGCTTGGACTCGGAGGACCCTTTCTGGAACAGGAAGACGGTGAGGATGACGTACATGCCCATCTGCAGGAATTCCGACTCCCAGTTCTCGAAAGTCGCCTCCAGGAAGTTCCCGGTGCCAAGGTACTGCAGGACGGTCACGGCAGGTTCGCCGTGGGCAAGCTGCTCGTCGCTGTAGGTGCTTGCCCCGCTCAGGACCATGCCGCCGAAAAACACGACGAACAGCCCGATGTTGGCCAGAAGCAGTCCATGTTCCTTGACCCACTTGCCCATGGTTCCCGTGCCTGCGGTGTGGCGCTCATGTGAAACGTTTGTCATAGCGACTCCTCTTTGCGGGCCCGTCGACGGATCCAGGCAGGGACAAGTACCAGCAGCAGCACCAGCACGGCGAGCAGCCCGACGCCGGCGATCACGCCCGCCGTCCGGCCTACGGTGACATCGAAGATCAGTGAGGTGGTGCCCACGCTCAGCAGCCCCACCCCGGTCAACGAAAACCTGACGATGATGTCCGCGCTGCTCACGAGGGCCTGCTTCAGCCCTTGCCGGAACAGCCGGCGGTGCACGCTCACGGGCAGCAGGATCGTGGCCGTGGTCAGGGCGGCCAAGACGACGTTGGCGAGATACAGGCGGGTCTGGTAGTCATCGAGCGTCTCGAAGCGCGACTGGAACGGCAGCGTCAGGAGGAAGCCGGCGAGAATCTGGACGCCGGTCTGCAGTACGCGCAGTTCCTGCAGCAGTTCGACCCAGTTGCGGTCCATCCGCTCCGCAACGGACTCGTCCCTGCCGTCGTTCTTCGGCACTACTGGGCCAGTCATCGGTACTCCTCCGCAAAATCCTGAAACCAAGGCCGCCACAACATGCGGCCCCACCCTCAACCTAGGCTTGAGAGTTGCCAAAAACAAGTTGGTACTAAGCTTGCTGACGATATTGTGGTTAGGGTAGAAACTGATTACTTCGCTGGGATGGATTCAGCGGGCCCAGGCCCCATGGGACCGATGAACATCCTGGAAACCGACACGTTGTTAGGCGGACTATGAGCGACTCAAGCGAACGGCAGGATCAGCCCAAGCAGCCCGAACAGCCGCGCGATCCGCGCGCCGGCTACCATTCCGGCCCGTTCCCGGAACAGGTCCAGAAGCAGCCCGGCCTCACCGCGCCCATGGAGCCCAAGCCGGACCACGGCGAGGAAAGCTACCGCGGCAGCGGTGCCCTGAGCGGCAAGGCCGCCCTGATTACCGGCGGCGACTCCGGGATCGGCAGGGCGGTGGCAATCGCCTTCGCCCGTGAGGGGGCCGACGTCGCCATCTCCTACCTGCCGGAGGAAGAAGACGACGCGCAGGACACCGCCGAGTGGATCCGAAAGGCCGGCCGCAAGGCCCTGCTGCTCCCCGGCGACGGCCGCAGCGAGGACTTCGCGGCGGACATCGTGAAGGCGACGCTGGCCGAATTCGGGCGCCTCGACGTCCTGGTGCTGAATGCGGCCTACCAGAAGAACCGCGAGAGCTTCGAATCACTGCCCACCGAAGAGTTTGATCGAGTTTTCAAAACCAATCTGTACTCCCTGCTCTGGACGGCCCGTGCCGCGGTCCCGCATCTGGAAGCGGGAGCGTCGATCATCACCACTGCGTCAATCCAGGCCTTCAACCCGTCCCCGGAACTCATTGACTACGCCATGACCAAGGCGGCCCAGGTGGCTTTCACCAAAGCCCTGGCCCAGGAGCTCGGACCCAAGGGGATCAGGGTCAACGCCGTGGCCCCGGGTCCCATCTGGACACCGCTGATTCCGGCCACCGAATGGCCCGACAAGCTCCCGTCCTTCGGCCAGGACACGCCCCTGCAGCGGGCGGGGCAGCCGGCGGAGCTCGCGGCCGCCTATGTCCTTCTCGCCTCCGACCACGGATCCTATATTTCCGGAGCCGTGCTTCCGGTCACCGGAGGCAAGGGTCTCTGAACCCGCTCTGAACCCGCTCCGGACCCGTCCACTGCCAGCTAGTCCCATTTCCAGCACGAGTTTCCAGTACCAGGAGGAATGACATGACTGAAAACCAGCAGGATCCCAAGACCGTCACCGAGGAAGCGGGCGGCTACGGCACGCCGACCGCCGAGCAGGAGATGGGCGGCGATGGGAAGAAATTTGCCCAGCCCCGCGAGGAGGAGGCCTTCGACGCCGCCGGGCTGAACCAGGACAGCCCCGACGGCGAGACGTATCCGGCCGGCGCGCCGGACCTGAGCCAGTTCGGTGCAGAAGACCAAGACAGTGCAGGAGAACCCGGAGCAGGACGCTTCGGAGGAGCGGAGGAACAAATGAGTTCAGAAAACGCCAGCGCAACCCCCGGCTTCGACCCGGACGCCTCGGAGAATTCCGAGACGGCAGTGCCGTCGTCGGAAGCGGAGATGGACGGTGCCAACACGGAAGAGCCCGACGCCGGGCGGCCCTTCTCCTCTGAGTCCGGACAGGACGCGGCGGGGCTGCCGGACGGCTCCGGGACGGACCTGCCGGAGAACAAGTCGCCGAAGGACCGCGACGATGACAAGAACGCCTTCGACGCCGGCTAGTCCCAGGTCCGTCGCGCCCCGCCGCTGCCGGCGCTGCCGGCCGTGACAGCGAAAAGGCCGGACTCCTGCCCGTGGGCGGAGTCCGGCCTTTCTCGTCGGCGGGGTTGCCCGCCCGCAGCGCGCTTCCGGGCGGCGTTCTTTAGCGGCGCTTCTTGGGGGAGCGCTTGACCGCTGCCTTGACCGCGGCCGTCGAAGCTGCGGCCGGCGCGGAATCTTCGGTTTCCGGTTCGGCCACCGTGCCGCGCACCTTCGCGATCGCCTTCATGCCGTGGTAGATCACCAGGGCCGCGGCCGAGCCGAGCGCAATCCCGGTGAACTTCAAGTCGCCGATGGTCCAGGTGTAGTCGGCAATCCCGACAATCAGGGCGACGGCGGCCGTGGTCAGGTTGATCGAGTTGGAGAAGTTCACCTTGTTCTGGACCCAGATTTTCACGCCCAGCACGCCGATCATGCCGTAAAGCATCGTGGCCGCGCCGCCCAGGACGCCGGCGGGGACGGTGGCGATAAGCTCGCCAAACTTCGGCGAGAAGCTCAGGATCACAGCGAAGGCGCCGGCCACCCAGTACGCCGCCGTCGAATACACCTTCGTGGCGGCCATGACGCCGATGTTCTCGGCATACGTGGTCGTCCCGGACCCGCCGCCAAGACCGGCAAGTACGGTGGCGGCGCCGTCGGCCAGCAGCGCGCGGCCGGAGACGCCGTCGAGGTTCTGCCCCGTCATGGCGGACACGGATTTCACGTGGCCGATGTTCTCTGCCACCAGCACCAGTACGACCGGCACGAAGAGGCCCACGACGCCCAGGTGGAATTCGGGGGTCTGGAAATGCGGCAGGCCCACCCACCCAGCACTGTCCACCTTGGAGAAGTCCACCTCGCCCCGGATCATCGCAACAAGGTAGCCCACCAGGACACCCACCAGGATGCTCAGCCGGCCCAGCATGCCGCGGAACAGCACGCTGACCACGATGATGACGGCCAGGGTGATGAAGGCGGTGACGGGGGCCTGGTCGAAGTTGGCCTTCGCCGCGGGTGCCAGGTTCAGGCCGATCAGCGCCACGATCGCGCCGGTCACGATCGGCGGCATGACCCGGTTGATCCAGCCGGCGCCGAACTTCTGCACTACGGCGCCGACGACGGCGAGGGTCGCGCCTGCCAGGACCACGCCGCCGAGTGCCCCGGGGACGCCGAACTGCTGCTGGGAAGCCATGATCGGCGCGATGAACGCGAAGCTGGAACCGAGGTAGCTGGGCACCCGTCCCTGCGTGATGACCAGGAACAGGAGCGTGCCAATGCCGGAGAAGAACAGGGTGGTGGCTGGCGGCATGCCCGTGATGATCGGGACTAGGAAGGTAGCACCGAACATGGCCACAACATGCTGCATCCCGATCCCTACCGTCAGGGGCCAGGTGAGCCGCTCATCCGGCCTGACGACCTCACCGGGGCGGACGGACTTGCCGTTGCCGTGGAGCTTCCATTTGGTGCCGAGCATGCTCATGCCGGGAGCCTTTCAGAGAATGTGGGGCGGGCGGGAAGGAATCTTCCCGAGCAACTTTACCGCGCAGCATTTACCGGCCGTCCCGTCGGGCCGGCGTGCTGCGGGCCGGGCCAGTGTGCCCGACGTCACAGGACGCAGCGGGAAGCAGGCGCCGTCCGTTGAAGTTGCAACTATTGACAGCAGGAGACGCCGGCCGCCCAAGAGTGCGCCGGCCCAGCGAAAGGGATGCCCATGACACTCGCCCACGATGAAGCAGTAATCGAGGCAGCCGCCGTCGACGCCATCTTTGCCGAAGCCCGCACGGCGAACGCCTTCACCGGCGCCGTCACCGACGAGCAGGCCCGCGCGATTTACGAACTGACGAAGTTCGGCCCCACGGCGTTCAACTCCCAGCCGCTGCGCGTTACGTACGTGCGCTCCGACGAAGCCCGCGCCACGCTTGTTGATGCGCTGGCCGCCGGAAACCGCGCCAAGACGGCATCAGCGCCGCTCGTCGCGGTCCTGAGCTACGACACCGCGTGGCAGGACCAGTGGGACGCGTTCCTTCCCGGCTACAACGCCCCCAAAGCCATGTATGACGCCGCGCCGGAACTCGCCGCGGCCACGGGCAACAACAACGCCCACCTGCAGGCCGGCTACTTCATCCTCGCGGTCCGCACCCTGGGCCTCGCGGCAGGTCCCATGACCGGTGCCGACTTCGCCAAGATCGACGCTGCGTTCTTCCCCGACGGGAGCCAGAAGAGCTTCCTGGTGGTCAACATCGGCCAGCCCGGGGCAGACGCCTGGGGCGAAGCCAAGCCGAAATTCGCCTACGAGGACGTCGTCCGCACCGTCTAACAGCCTGCGGCGCCGTCCTCCCGCGGAGGTGCCTGCGGCACTGTCCTTTCGCGGAGGTGCCTGCGGCGCTGTCCTTTCGCGGAGGTGCCTGCGGCGCTGTCCTCCCGCGGAGGTGCCTCCGGCACTGTCCTCCCGCGGAGGTGCCTCCGGCACTGTCCTCCCGCGGAGGTGCCTCCGGCACCATGGGGGACAGGCCGGAGGCACGCGGGATGCGATTCTGCGGTTCAGCGCAAGGCCCACATCCAAGGCCACTTCCCATTTTAGTCCGCGCCGTCGCCGCCGGCACTGTGAGTTTGCGGCGCCTGCCCGGCCCCGGAGGCGCCGCGGCGTGGCACACTTTTCCCATGCGGAACCTGATCGCGGTGGCCTTCGTGGAACCAGTAGCCGAAGGGCTCGAGTTTCCCCGGGATGACTGGCCGCTGCATCTCACCCTGGTCAAGTTCGACGTGGTCAAGGCCGGCGTCGTGAAGTCCGACGTCGTCGAACCCGGCCAGGAAACCCGCGCCGAACCCGCGCCGGGCACGCCGCCGGCCGCGGGCGATCCGCTCGCCGACCACATCGCCGCCCTCATGGCGGACCCGGTGGCCGCTGCCCTGGGCTGCCGGATCAGCGTGGGCGGCGAAGCCGGGTTCGGGCGCGCAGGGTCAATCCCGGTCAACCTGATTGAACCCAGCGACGAGCTGCAGGTCCTCCACAACGAGCTGGTCCGGATCGTGGATCAGCTGCCCGGCCGGATCTCCACGCCTGCCTACACCCTGGAGGGGTACCGGCCGCACGTCTCGCACCACGGCGACAAGCGGCTCCGGCAGGGCGACACGTTCGCGCTTGACCGAATAGCGCTCGTGGACATGGCGCCCGACGGCGGGCACGCCACGCGCCGGATCCTGAAGTTGTGGACCGCCGGCCAGGCGTAGGCGAGGCGCCAGAACGGCGTCTTGGGAGGGCCCGGCGTCATATCCGCGACGCCGGCGCTGGATTCCTGCGGACCGGGTGCCATACTTGGGTCAACTTCGGCAGCTATTCGACGGTTATTCGAAGACGAAGTGAGTATTTCGGGCAAGTCACAGCGGACCGGGGGGACCACTAAATGATGCTTGACGCCGCGACACTGCGGGTTGCCTTGGCGCTTGTCGACCTCACACTGCTCATGCTTTTCTACTTCATTACGTTCCGGCGCACCCGGTCGCACTACAGCGGCTGGTGGTGCATGGCGCTCCTGCTGTTCCTGGTCGGCAACGCCGCGTACCTGCTGGAGGGTACGGCGCAGCAGGGGTGGGCCATCCCTGCCGGCAACGTCCTGCTGGTCGCCGGTGCCGCCAGCATCTGGGCCGGCGGACGATCCCTCCGTGCCCCCTCCCTCCGGCCTTGGCAGCTCGCGGCCGGTCCTGCCGCCACCGCCGTCGCTTCCTTCCTCGGCCACCCGGCCACCAACGTCTGGGCGGGAGGCCCGGTGTACCTGGGATTCATGGCCGTGTTGATCGGCCTGGCATCCCGGGAGCTGTTCCTGCTCGAGCGCGACTACTCGCGCGTCCACCGTCCCCTCGCCGTGGGCGCCGGCATCCTGGCCGTGTTCTACCTGGGCCGCCTGGTCGCTTTCCTGGCGAACGGACCGGACGGTGCGGTCTTCACGTTGGTGTTCGGCTCCGTCCCCATGACCGTCTTCTCGACGATCACGCTCGTGGTTGCTTCCTTCACCATGGCCGAGCTGAGCTACGAACAGCAGACCCAGGATCTCCGGGCACGGGCCACCGTGGACGGCCTCACGGGCCTGCTCAACCGTTCTGCGTTCCTGGACCTCGCCGAAAACGAACTGCGCCGTTTGCGCCGGACCGGCACCACGGCATCGATCATCCTCGCGGACCTGGACCACTTCAAGGCCATCAACGATCAGTTCGGCCACTCGGCCGGAGACTCCGCTCTGCAGGCCTTTGCCAGGGCCTGCTCCGGCACCGTCCGCTCCACCGACCTCGTGGGCCGTTACGGCGGCGAGGAATTCATCCTCCTGCTGCCTGGCGTCACGCCGGACCGGGCACGGGAAATCGCTGCCGACATCAGCGTCCGGCTCCATCAATCCGGCTCCGCAGTCATTCCCCGGCTGCCCACCGTGAGCTACGGTATCGCGTCCACCGGCGCCGGCCCGGGCGGCCTCGACGCCGCAGTGATCTCGGCCGACGCGGCCCTCTACCAGGCAAAGACGCTTGGCAGGGACCGCGCCGAGTTGGCCACCGGCGGCTGAACTACGAGATAACCCCGTCCACCAGCGCCTTCGCCTCGGCCTGGACCTGCTTGAGGTGCTCGGTACCCTTGAAGGACTCGGCGTAGATCTTGTAGACGTCTTCCGTGCCGGAGGGCCGGGCCGCGAACCAGGCGTTTTCGGTAACGACCTTGAGGCCGCCAATCGCGGCGCCGTTGCCCGGCGCTTCGGTCAGTTTGGCCGTGATCGTTTCGCCGGCCAGTTCGGTCGCGGTGACGTCCGACGGCGAGAGCTTGCCCAGCGCCGCCTTCTGCTCCCGGGTGGCGGCCGCGTCGATCCGGGCGTAGACGGGGTCGCCGAACTGGTCGGTGAGGCCCTTGTACAGCTGCGACGGTGATTTGCCCGTCACCGCCGTGATCTCCGAGGCCAGCAGAGCCAGCAGGATGCCATCCTTGTCGGTGGTCCAGACGCTCCCGTCCATCTTGTTAAAGGAGGCACCGGCGGATTCCTCGCCGCCGAAGGCGCCCTCTCCGGACAGCAGCCCGGGGACGAACCACTTGAAGCCCACGGGCACTTCGACAAGTTTGCGGCCCAGGCTCTCGGCCACGCGGTCGATGATGGATGAGGAAACCAGGGTCTTGCCGATCACGGACTGCGGGTTCCAGCCGGTCCGGTGCCGGTACAGATAATCGATGGCGACGGCGAGGTAGTGGTTTGGGTTCATCAGCCCGCCGTCCGGGGTGACGATCCCGTGGCGGTCGGCGTCGGCGTCGTTGCCTGTGGCGACGTCGAACTTGGCGCCGTCGGACATGCGGTTGATCAGGGACGCCATCGCCGACGGCGAGGAGCAATCCATCCGGATCTTCTCGTCCCAGTCCAGCGTCATGAAAGCCCACTGCGGGTCGACGGTGGGGTTGACCACGGTGAGGTTCAGGTGGTGGCGCTCACCGATCTCGCCCCAGTAGTCCACCGACGCTCCGCCCATCGGGTCGGCGCCGATCCGGACGCCCGCCTCGCGGATCGCGTTGAGATCCAGTACCGACGGGAGGTCGTCGACGTAGCTGCTCAGGAAGTCGAACTTGCCGGTGGTCCCGGCGGCCAGGGCCTCGGCCACCGGAATCCGCTTGACGCCGCGCAGGCCGTTTTCCAGCAGCTCGTTGGCGCGGTTGGCGATCCAGCCGGTGGCGTCGGTGTCCGCGGGGCCGCCGTGCGGAGGGTTGTACTTGAATCCGCCGTCGCCCGGGGGGTTGTGGCTGGGGGTCACCACGATGCCGTCGGCCTGCGGCGCGCCAGGGGCGGCATTGCGGTTGTGCGTCAGGATGGCGTGGCTCAGGGCAGGGGTGGGCGTGTAGCCGTGGCGGGCGTCGATGAGGACGTGCACGCCGTTGGCTGCCAGCACCTCGAGGGCGGAGTTTTGTGCGGGCTCGCTCAGGCCATGGGTGTCCTTGGCCATGTAGAGGGGGCCGGTGATGCCCTGGCCTGCCCGGTATTCCACGATCGCCTGCGTGATGGCGAGGATGTGGGGTTCGTTGAAGGACGCCTTCAGGCTCGATCCCCGATGCCCGGAGGTGCCGAAGGCCACCCGCTGGCCCGGGTCCGAGAGGTCCGGCGAAATGTCGTAGTACGCATCCAAAAGCGCAGTGAGGTCAACAAGGTCTTGGGGTTGGGCAACTGTGCCCGCGCGGCTAGCCATGGCACCAGCATGCCAGACGAGGGCGGGGTGCAACACGGTTTCGCGCCAAACCCGCTCCTGTGACGAAAGAAAACCCGCCAATAGGCCCGGTCCCAAGCCAACCGTGCGGCGGTACTCTGGATCCAGAGACTTCTTGAGGGGACAAGCCATGACTGAACAGCCAAAACAAGGCAAAGACGAGACCCCGGAGGGCTACCAGCCGACCCTGCGCCTCCCGGACCAGCAACCCGACGTTTCGCCGGGGCAGGCACCACCCGCCGGCCAGGATCAGGGACCGTCGGCGACGCAGCAGTTCGCGCAACCCGAATCCCCGCAGCAGCCCTACCCGGGCCAGCAGCCTCACACAGGCCAGCAGCCTCACACTGGCCAGCAGCCCGACACGGGCGAGCAGCCCCACGTCGGACAGCAGCCCCACGTCGGACAGCAGCCCTACACCGGACAACAGCCCTACACCGGCCAGGCGGCACCTGACCGCGGCCAGTACTCAAGCCCGTACCCCCCGATCTACGGCCAGCCGGCCGCCCCGTATGGCCAGCCGTCGCCGTATGCCCAGCCGGGCAGCCCCAACGCCTACGGCCAGCCCGCGTACTACGGCGCGCCGCCGTCGCCCAAGAGTCTGAGCATCGCCAGCATGTGCTGCGGAATCGCGGCACTGGTGGGATTCGGATTCTTCCTGCTCCCACAGCTGGCCGCCGTGATTCTGGGGCACATGGCCCTGCGCCGCGAACCGGCCGGCCGGGGCATGGCGATCGCCGGCCTGGTGATGGGTTACGTGGGCATCGCCGTCACCATCCTGGTCCTGGTCATTTTCGGACTGGTCATCGGCACCGCGCGCAACAGCGGGTACGGAGCCTAGGTCTGCCCTGTGGCGCCGGAGCCGCGCCTGGTCAGGTTGTCAGCGCGGCCACCAGGGGCTTCGCGTTGGCCTCAAGCCAAGCGCGCCGGCGGTTGATCTGGCCGCCCACGCCCTCCTGCCACATCCGCGCCCAGCCGCCGCCCAGGGCGGCGGCGTTGTGCCGCATCCGCTCGTAGCTGAGCGCCGCGGCGTCGATCCCGGCGCCGGGCAGCCGGCGTCGTTCATCCTCGCTCCAGCCGTAGGCATCGGCGAAGATGCGCAGCCGGCGGAACGGATTCTGGTCTTCCCAGCCCGGCCACCTATCTGACGGGTCGCGGAGCGGCACCCAGTGCATGGCGGTGTTGAGCGAATCGTGAAGTGCCGTGGCGGGTCCGGCGAGGTCGAAATCCACCAGTCCCGCGGCCAGGCCGCCCCGGACCACCACATTCTGGGGTGTCACGTCCAGGTGGCAGATGAGTCCGGCGGCGTCGGCGGGGTTTGGCCGCACCGGCCGGGGCGGAAACGCGTGGGCCCGCGGCACGAAGCCGGCGGACGCGGTGTGCAGACGCCGCACCAGGCGGGCCACGGAGGCCAGCAGGTCCTCGGACTGCACCCAGGATTCCGGCGGCGTCCCGGCGCAGTCTCCCGGCACGAAGGTCAGGACGTCCCGGCCCTGCGGGTCGCGGCCGAGGAAGCGGGGGGAGCCCGCAAAACCGGCGTCGTCCAGCCAGTCGAGGTACTCGGCGACGGCGAGGGATTGCGGCTGGTGCGGGCGGCGGATGGTTCCGCCAACCCGCACCACGCCGTCGGTGACATCGCCTGCCGGCATGAGTTCGACGTCGGACGCCTCGCCGGGGGCGGGGGTGTAGACGCGCGAAGCAACCGGAACGCGATGTGCGGTGCTCATCGGGTCAGCGTACGCCGCCCATGAGCTTCTTGATCGCCGGTGAGGCGACCGCCAGGCCCACAGCCAGCAGCATTGCGGTTCCGCCGATGCCGATGAAGTAGGGCAGCTCGTCCTGCGGGTTGTACAGGCCGGACAGGATGCCGGCCAGGGTGGTGCCCAGGGACACCGAGAGGAAGAACAGTGCCACCATCTGGGTGTGGAAGGCCTTGGGCGCCAGCTTGGTGGTCACAGACAGGCCGATGGGGGAAAGGAACAGCTCTGCAAGCGTGAACAGAAGCAGGATTCCAACCAGAGCCAGCAGAGGGGTCTTGCCACCGCCGGCCAGCGGGATGAACGCCAGGAAAGCAAGGCCCATCACGAACAGGCCGATCGAGAACTTCAGGGCCGAACCGGGCTGCTTGCGGCCGAGCCGGGTCCAGAGGGCGGCCATGATGCCGGCGAAGATGATGATGAACACCGGGTTGATGGACTGGACCCAGGCGGCAGGCATTTCCCAGCCGAACAGGTTCCGGTCCAGCTTCTCCTCCGAGTACACGGCGATGAAGGTGAACTGCTGCTGGAACAGGGCCCAGAACGCCGCGGAGGCGATGTACAGCGGGATAAACGCTGCGACCCGTCCGCGCTCGGTGGGGGTGACCTTCTTGCTGCTGAAGATCAGCGCGAAGTACAGCACCGACGCGCCGATTGCGGCGTAGGCCATGGACATGGCCAGGTTTTCGGCGTTCACCGTGCCGGTCACGAGCAGCACGGCGATGATCACGGCGATGCCGGCGAAGACGAGGCCGTAGCGGGTGCGCTGGGCGGCCGGGAGCGGGTTCGGTACCCGGTGTGCTTCTTCGGGCAGCTTCTTGCGGCCCAGCGAGTAGATGACAAGGCCAATGGCCATGCCGACGGCGGCGGCGCCGAAGCCCCAGTGGAAGCCCTGGCTTTCCTGCAGCCAGCCGGTGACCAGCGGGCCGATCAGCGCACCGGCGTTGATGCCCATGTAGAAGATGGAGAACCCGGCGTCGCGGCGTTCGTCCTTCTCCCCATACAGGCTGCCGACGAGGGCGGTGGCATTGGCCTTCAGGCCGCCGGAGCCGACGCCCACCAGCACCAGTCCGGCGATCAGGCCGGGTATGCCGGGCACGAGTGCCAGCCCGATGTGGCCGGCCATGATCAGGACGGCCGCGCCGAACAGCACCCGCTCGGACCCGAAGAGCCGGTCCGCGAGCCAGGCGCCGAGGATTGTGGAGAGGTAGACGCCGCCGCCGTAGGCGCCGACGAGGCCGGCCGCCAAAGCTTGTGGAATCTCAAGGCCACCCTGGGCAGCCGTGAAGTACATGTAGTAAAGGAGGATCCCCTGCATTCCGTAGAAGGAGAAGCGCTCCCACATCTCTACGGAGAAAAGGCTGGCCAGCATCTTTGGGTGGCCAAAAAACGAGGTGTCGCCCGGTGTCTTGGTGGGGGGACGTAACGAGGGATCGCCCGGCGTTATAGCGGGGGGATTGGATAAATGAGTTGTGCTCATTTACTTAATGGTGACATTGTGACGCGCGATTGTCACATTCGAGCAGGCTCGAGGCAAGCAACCGCGGCCGTGTTTTGCCTCTCTTTCCGCCGGTTTCGCGGGGCGTTCCGGGCTGGGCGGCTGTGTCCTAGACGGGCTCGTCGGCGGGCTCCTGGGCGGGCTCGCCGGCGTCGAACATAATGATCTGCCGGATGGCGAGGCCGTCCGCCAGCTGGTCCATGGCCCGGTTGATATCGGCCAGGGCGATGCGGTCCGAGATCAGCTCCTCGACGGGCAGTTTCCCGTCCCGCCACAACTGGGCGTATCTCGGGATGTCCCGCGACGGGACGGCGGAGCCCAGGTAGCTGCCCACGATCGTCCGGGCTTCGGCGGTGACGGTCAGCGGCGCCAGCTGGGCGCGGGCCTCGGGGGAGGGCAGTCCCGCCGTGACGGTGGTGCCGCCGGCGGAGGTGGCGGCGAACGCGGTCTCGAACGCGCGGGGATTTCCCGCGCACTCGATCACGAACCTGGCTTTGACCCCGGCGTCGAGGACCTGCTGCGGGGTGTATGTCTCGTGGGCGCCGAGGCGGCGGGCGTGATCGAGTTTCTGCTCCAGCGTGTCCACAGCGACAATCCGTGAGATTCCTTGCGAGACGGCGGTAATGAGCGCCGCCATGCCCACCCCTCCGAGGCCGACGATCATGATGCTGTCCTGCGGGCGGGGCCGGGCCGCGTTGAGCACCGCGCCGCCGCCGGTCAGCACGGCGCAGCCCAGCACTGCCGCAATGTCCGCGGGGATGTCGTCGTCCACCGGCACGGCGGAAGCGCGGTCCACGACGGCGTGGGTGGCGAAGCCTGAGACGCCCAGGTGGTGGTGGACGGGCTCGCCGTCGCGGCTCAGGAGCAGGGATCCGTGCAGCAGGGTCCCGTCGTTGTTGCTCTTGGACCCTGCCGTGCAGGGCAGCCGGCCGTCCTCGGCGCAGTTCGCGCAGTTCTCGCATCGGGGCAGGAAGGACATGACCACCCGCTGACCGGGCTGCAGGTCCGTGACGCCGGAACCGACCGTCACGATGCGGCCCGCGGCCTCGTGGCCCAGCAGCATGGGAACGGGCCGGACCCGGTTGCCGTCGACGACGCTCAGGTCCGAGTGGCAGATTCCGGCGGCCTCCATCCGGACAAGGATCTCGGTGGGCCCGGGAGCCGCCAGTTCCAGCTCGGAGATGCTGATCGGCCTGGACTCCGCGAAGGGGCGGGGGCGGCCGATTTCCTCAAGTACTGCACCGGTGATCTTCATCGATCCTCTTTCGCGGCCTGGTCGGGTTTGAGTGAACGATAGCCGCCTGCCGCCGCCAGCGTCCATTTGGGGGCTGGGGAGGTCCGACTGCGGCCGCGGGCTTGGGGTGGCTGGTTTCCTGTGCCCCAGCGGGGGACATGCTCATTTTTGGTGCCCGGGGGTGTGCGTTGGCTGAGTTCCTGGATGCCCGTTGGGGACGTGCCCATTGTTGGTGCCCGGGGGTGAGTGTTGGCTGAGTTCCTGGGCCTCACCGGGGGACATGCTCATTTTTGGTGCCCGGGGGGTGAGTGTTGGCTGAGTTCCTGGGCCTCACCGGGGGACATGCTCATTCGTGGCGCCCGGGCGTGGACATGATGGCATTATGTCCACCCGCCTCGGCTACGGGCGGACATGTCCGGTGCCCGATGTGAGTTCCGGACATGTCCCCTGCGCGGCGTCAGGAGTGGGCATGCCCACGGGTGAGTGCCGGGTCCACGGCTAGAAGCCCAATTGGGCGGCCACCTGCAGCAGGAGCCCCTCGGAGCCCATCGGCCCGATCACCTGGATGCCCATCGGCAGGCCGGAACCAGGGGCGCCGCCGGTCCAGTGCACCGGGATGCTGATGGCCGGCAGCCCGCAAACGTTGACCATGGATGACCAGGGAGCGTACTCGCACTGTTTGCGGTAGTCGCCGTCGGCGTCGCCCGCCCATTCCGCGGCCGGCCAGTAGCCTCCGCCGTGGGTCGCGCCCGTGAACCAGCCCACCGGACGGGGTGTCTGCGCCAGGGCCGGCGTCACTATGAGGTCCCATTGGGCGTACTGGACAATCGTGTCCTGCTGGAACTGCCGGAGGAACCCGAGGGATTCGTTAAGTTTGGCTGCACTGCGCTGCTGTGCCCGCCGGCGGAAAGTCCTGGTGAGCGGTGTCAGGAGCGCCTCGCGCTGCGGCGAGATGCGCGCGCTGCCAATGCCGGCCGTCCAGGCTGTGGTGAAAGCATCCGGGTAGCGGTTGTCGTAGCGAATCGCGGCTTCCATCGTCTCGTGCCCCGCCGCCTCCAGCCGCGAGATGCCGTCCGCGAGTGCGTCGAGCGCCTCACTGTCCGGGATGAAGGGAAACTTCGCTTGCCACGGGCTGTCGAGACTTATGCCGATCCTCAGCGGTCGGGGCTCGCTGGCGGTCAGTTCGAGGTAGCCGGCGTGCGTCCGGCTGCCCATGCCCGGACCGCCCGCACCCTGTTCGCCCGCACCCTGATTGTCCGGGCCCGGCACCAGAGCATCCAGCAGCAGCGCGGAGTCGGCGGCGGAGCGGGCGAGCGGTCCGGCAACCACGAGCTGCGCGGGATCGCCTGAGCTTTCCCCGGCCGGCAGAAGCCCACGTCCGGGCTTCAACCCGACCAGTCCGCATGCCGCGGCCGGGATCCGCACGGAGCCCCCGCCGTCGGACCCGGGGGCGAACGGCAACAGCCCCGCGGCCACCGCGGCAGCACTGCCGCCCGAGGAGCCGCCCGAACTGCGGCTGAGTGCATACGGATTGCGCGACGGCGGGGCGATCCGGTTCTCGCTGTAGGCGGTCAGGCCGAACTCCGGGACCTGTGTCTTGCCCAGCGAGAGGACCCCGGCGGCCTTGAGCGCGGCGGGAACTGCGCCGTCGGCCAAGGCCGGCTTGCGTTCCAGGGCCGCGCTTCCATGCGTGGTGACGACCCCTGCCACATCCGTCAGGTCCTTGAAGGCGACCGGCATTCCATGCAGCAGGGGCAAGGCGCCGCCGTTCCGGCTCCGGAGGGCGTAGCGCCGGTCAGCTGCCGTGGCGTCTTTCCGCGCCTGTTCCGCGGTGACCGTGATGAAGGCACCGAGGTGCGGATTCTCGGCTTCGATCCGGTCCAGGAAATGATCGGCGGCGGCCCTGGCGGACAGCTCGCCGGAACGGAGCGCATCGCGGAGCTCGACGGCGGAGAGTTCGTGGATTTCAGCCAAGGAGGCGGGGCTCCGGCCGTACGTGGGGCCGCGCGGGTCGGCTACCCGGGGGACATGCCCCTTCCTGGGACCGGCGGAAGGACACGTTGGCATCATGCCCAGCGCGCGCGGCCAGGGGAGGGCATGTCCCGTGGCGGGGGCCGCGGACCGGCCGCTCCGCGGGGTGTTCGGCAGCCATGAGGTCTCCTTTGCGGTCCCCAGAAGCGTAACGTGCCGCCAGCGGGGGTGCGGTGCCAGCGGCGGGGGATACGCTGGGATCGGAGCTTGAATTCTGCGGAAAGGGTCAACATGAGCGACTTCCAGAGCGTAAGCGTGTCTGGCATCCCCGATGGTGCCAAGATCGTGGACGTCCGCGAGGACTATGAGTGGGCTGCGGGCCACGCCGAGGGTGCCCTGCACATTCCCATGGACCAGTTGCCGGCCCGGATCGAGGAGCTGGACCCGGACGAGGACGTCTACGTCATCTGCCGCACTGGCGGCCGCTCCTTCCGGGCCACCCAGTGGCTGGTCGGAATGGGATATTCCGCCGTGAATGTGGCCGGCGGCATGGACCAGTGGGTTGAGACCGGCATGCCGCTGGTGTCCGACAACGGCCTCAAACCGGTTGTCCTGTAACTGAAGAAGGAAGAACTGATGCCCGCACCGACGCTCACCTACACATTCCTCGGACCCGAGGGCACCTTCACCGAAGCGGCCCTGATGCAGGTCCCGGACGCGGCGGAGGCCATCCGCATTCCGTCCTCGAATGTGAACACGGCGCTGGACAAGGTGCGGGACGGCTCCGCCGATGCGGCCATGGTACCGATCGAAAACTCGGTCGAGGGCGGGGTCACCGCCACCCTCGACGCCATCGCCACCGGCCAGGAACTCCGGATCCTCCGGGAGGCTCTGGTGCCCATCAGTTTCGTCCTGGTGGCCAGGCCCGGCGTGGCGCTCGGGGACATCCGGCGCGTCTCCACCCACGGCCACGCCTGGGCCCAGTGCAGGCTCTGGGTGGACTCTAATATTCCCAATGCGGAATACATTCCCGGTTCTTCCACCGCCGCTGCCGCCATGGGCTTGCTGGATGGCGACGGCGCCCACTACGACGCCGCGATCTGCGCCCCGATCGTGGCCACCGAGCAGCCGGGCCTGAAGGTGCTGGCGGAAAACATCGGCGACAACCCCGGAGCCGTCACCCGGTTCGTGCTGGTGGGCCGCCCGGGCGAACTGCCGGCCCCCACCGGAGCCGACAAGACCACTGTCGTGGTGCCGCTGCCCGAGGACCGGCCGGGTGCGCTGATGGAGATCCTGGACCAGTTCGCCACCCGCGGCGTAAACCTGAGCCGGATCGAATCCCGGCCCACCGGGCAGTACCTGGGCCACTATTTCTTCAGCATTGACGCCGACGGCCATGTCGCCGACGCCCGGGTGGCCGACGCGCTCGCAGGTCTTCACCGGATCAGCCCGGCCACCCGCTTCCTCGGGTCCTACCAGCGTGCCGACGGCCACCGGACCAGCGTCGCGCCGCACACCTCCGACCAGGCATTCCGCGCCGCGCATGCGTGGGTGAAAGACATACTGGGCGGCGCATCTGCTGTGCCGGAATATACCCCGGGGGCTTCGCCCAGAGCGTAGGCAAATGCCATATGGCGCACTTCCACGCCCTCCCAACTGTGCGTATGCTTGCCTGATCCATATTGGGGAATTCCCCTACGGGAGGGAGCGGGTCATGTCAGGCACCAGCACAGAAAATGACGGCCAGGGAATGATTGTCAATCCCAAGCCCACAGCTGAAAATCAGGACTGGGACGGCGACGACGCCGACCGCGCGGACCGCCTGCGCTTCGAAGAGGAGCAGGCAATGATCCGTGAGCAGTCCGAAGCCCGGGCCGCCAAGGCTGCGGCCGAGGCGAAGAAGGCGGCAGAGGCCAAGAAGGCCGCCAGCGCCTAGTCCCTCGCTCCTGGCGCACTCCAGCCTGGCGCGCTCCAGCCGCCGTCGGCCTAGCGGCCTTTGGCGCCGTCCTTTACCCTCACCAGCAGGGATCCCGGGTCCACCTCGACGGTGACCATCGTGGCCTCGCCGGAAGGATCGCCGTCGACCTGGGTGGGCATAGGTTCCGGGCACCGGATGGTGATCTTGCCGCACCGGTAATACGTCATGACCGGCAGGTCTTTCTTGTGCTTCAGGACGATCTTTGTGTACATGGCCAGCCAGCCGATCGCACTGCGCGGGCTCATCACCACCACGTCCAGCATCCCGTCATCGATCATGGCCTGCGGGATGAAGTCGATTCCCCCGGGGATCAGGCCGCAGTTCGCGAACAGGACGCTGCGGATCTTCCGGGCCTGCTCAGGCTGGTCATCCAGCGCGATGGAGACCTTCTTGCGGCGCCCCAGAAGGTGCCTGGCCCCGGCTTCCGTGTACGCCAGCCAGCCCACCGCCCTCTTCAGGCCGTCAAGGGTGTCGCTGACTACTTCGGCGTCCATGCCGATGCCCGCAATCACCAGGAACGTGTGTTGCGCTGACTCCCCGGTGAGCGAATTTTCCAGGGTGAGCCGCGCCGTATCGATGAACCGCTGGTGCCCGAACAGGGCGGCCTGCACGTTGCCGGCGAGGTCGTTGACCTCCAGATGCACATTGCGGGCCAAGAGGTTTGCGGTGCCCAGCGGGATCACGCCCATGGCGGTGTGCGTCCCGGCGAGGACCTCCGCCACCACACGCACGGTACCGTCGCCGCCGCCGGCCAGGACGACGTCGGCCCCGTAGGCCACCGCAGCCCGCGCCTGCGAGAAGCCGGGATCCTCTGCGGTGGTTTCAAAGACGCGGGGCGCCGGCCAGCCGGCCGCCGCGCACGCTGCCTCAATCAGGCCCCGGGCCTCGGCAGACTTGGCTTTGATGGGGTTCAGGACCACGGCCACCTTCTGGCGGCCCGGGCCCGGGCTGTGGGTTTCCTCCCACACGGCACGGCGGGTGTGCTTGGCCTTCAGCCGGCGCACCCCCCACCAGCTGGAGACGGCAAAGACCAGGGCCCCAGCGATGACGAGGTAGAGCAGCCAGTCGCGCATTGTGATCCAACAGTATCCCGCCAGCGCATGCAGGCCGGCTTGCCGGGCAACCGTGACCGGATTGGATACTCTTGTCTGGTGATCGACGTAAAAGACCTCAGCGAAAATCCGGACAAGTTCCGTGCCAGCCAGCGCGCCCGAGGCGCCGACGAATCCGCGGTGGACGCGATCATCGCAGGGGACTCGGCCCGGCGGGCAGCCCTGATCCGGTTCGAGAACCTGCGGGCCGAGCAGAATGCGTACGGCAAGAAGGTCGCGCAGGCCAAGGGCGAGGAAAAGCAGACCCTCCTCGCCGAGGTCAAGGCTCTGGCGGCCTCCGTCAAGGCGGCATCGGCCGAGGCCGATCTCGTCCAGGCCGCCCAGGACGAACTCCTCCGGACCATCCCGAACCTGATCGAGGACGGCGTCCCGGCCGGCGGTGAGGACGACTACATTGTGGTCAAGACGGTGGGCACGCCGCGCGAATTCCCCGACTTCGAGCCGAAGGACCACCTCGAGATCGGTGAGCTGATCGGGGCCATCGACATGGAACGCGGGGCGAAGGTTTCCGGTTCACGCTTCTACTTCCTGCGCGGCGTCGGCGCCCGGCTGGAAATGGCGCTGCTCCAGATGGCCATGGAACAGGCGATCGACGCCGGGTTCGTCCCCATGATCACGCCCACCCTGGTCCGACCGGAAACCATGCAGGGCACCGGCTTTGACGTCAAGCACGACGCCGAGATCTACCGTCTCGCCGAAGACGACCTGTACCTCGTGGGCACCTCGGAGGTGGCCCTCGCCGGCTACCACGCCGACGAGATCCTGGACCTTTCGGCCGGCCCCATCCGCTATGCCGGCCAGAGCTCGTGCTACCGGCGCGAGGCGGGCTCGCACGGCAAGGACACCCGCGGCATCATCCGGGTCCACCAGTTCAACAAGGTGGAGATGTTCATCTACACCACGGTTGAGGACGCTGCCGCCGAGCACGCCCGCCTGCTGGCATGGGAAGAGGAGATGCTGGCCAAGTGCGAGCTCCCGTACCGCGTCATTGACACCGCCGCCGGCGATCTGGGCAATTCCGCGGCCCGGAAGTTTGACTGTGAGGCCTGGGTCCCCACCCAGGGCGCATACCGGGAGCTGACCTCGACGTCGAACTGCACCACGTTCCAGGCGCGCCGGCTGAACATCCGGGAACGGGTTCTGAACGAGGACGGCGCGCCCAAGGGCACGCGGGCAGTCGCCACGCTCAACGGCACCCTGGCCACCACCCGCTGGATCGTCGCCATCCTGGAACACCACCAGAACCCCGACGGCTCCGTCAACGTCCCCGCCGCCCTGCAGAAGTACCTCGGCGGCATGACGGTCTTCCCCGTCCTCTAACCCCGGTCCCGACCCCAGCCAGGCCTCCGATGGCCGCCGGGTAAACGCCCACAACGGGGACATTCCGTGGGTGTTTACCGCAAGTTCACGCCTCGCTGTGGCGTGTGTCCTAGCGGCAGTCGGGGGTCTCTGCTCTACTTGTGAGATGACAACAATGACTGAATCCTCAGTCGCCGGCAACGATGACCGGCGCACCACACACCAGAACACGACAGACCAGAACACGACAGACCAGAACACGGCGGCCCCGGCCAGCGCGGCCCGGGTGGGAAACTCCCGGAACCGGGCCGGCGACAAGATGCTGATCGCCCTGGACGTCGATGGCACCCTCGTGGACCACGACGGGCACATGTCGGTTCCCGTCCGCGAGGCCGCCCAGGCCGTGGTGGCCGCAGGCCACCACGTCATGATCGCGACCGGCCGCTCGCTCAACGCCACATTGCCCGTCATCGAACACATCGGGATCGAGAACGGTTACGCCGTGTGCTCCAACGGCGGTGTGATCCTGCGCGTCGACTCCGGCCTGCCCGAGGGCTACGAAATCCTCCACAAGGCAACGTTTGACCCCGGGCCGGTCCTTCGCGCGCTGCGCAAGCGGCTGCCCTCGGCCAAGTACGCGCTCGAGGACGGGGACGGCAACTTCCTGTCCACGGAACGCTTCCAGGACGCCAGCTTCGGCGTCGAAGCGGTCGGCGTCGACTTCCAGACCATGCTGGAGGCAACCGCCGTGCGCGTGGTGGTCTTCAGCTCGGAGAATACGCCCGAAGAATTCAACACCGCGATCCGCCACATCGGGCTCGCCGGCGTCACGTATTCGGTGGGCTGGACGGCGTGGCTGGACATCGCCGCTGCCGGTGTCACGAAGGCCAGCGCACTGGAACAGCTCCGCGACCGGCTCAGCATCGAAACGCACCGCACTGTCGCCGTCGGCGACGGCCGCAATGACATCGAGATGCTGACCTGGGCGCGCCGCGGCGTGGCCATGGGCCAGGCCCCCGTTGAGGTGATTGCCGCCGCTGACGAAGTGACGAAATCGGTCTACGACGACGGCGCCGCGCACGTGCTTCGCAGCCTCCTCTAAGGCCTCAAAGGCGCGGCAGGGTCGGGCGGTTCCGGGGAGGGGCCGGGACGGCTAGCGGACGTCGAGGATGAGGCCCAGGAGCCGCGCCGCAGCGGGCCGGGCCGCGTGTTCTTCATTCCACTGGGACCGGGCCACGGCCTTGCTCACGGCCTGGGTGGTGATCCCGAGTTCCTCTGCGACCGCCTTCTGCTGACCCCGCACCCCCGGGGTGAGCAAGTCCAGTACGCGCCATTCCGCGTGGCTGCGGTCGTGCACAATGTGGCCCAGGAGGCGCAGCACGGCTTCCGCCTCTGCGGCAAGATCGGCCAGCGGACCCTCCACGGCCACCCGGACGCGGTCCTTGTGGTTCCGGAGGCGATCCACCGCGCGCCGGGCATAGATCAGCCCGTGCCCGGAGGCGTCCTTGATCTGGTTCGGCAGGGGTTCATTGACCGGGCCCACGCCAATGCCCACGTACCAGCTGCCGCTGCGCAGGGCGATCATGGCCGCTTCCACCGTCTGATGCGGACAGTCCAGGATCCCTTGGACCTCATCCTCGACGGAACGGTCGAAATCAAGGCGCGCCGGAATGTGCCGCAGGTCCTTGAGGAGCTGCGGCACGCGGTCGCCGTCGCGCCGGCTGTCGGTTTGATTGATGGTCAGCGTGAACATTCTGATGACACACTACCTGCTGGCACTTGCGGGGCAAGTTGTTGGCGGGCGTGCTGTGCCGGGGCCGTAACAGAGGCGGTTACCGGGAAGCGAGGCCGGAAAGCTGGCCGGAGGGCAGGTGGATCCAGTCTTCGGTCAGGGCCGCCGCGGCGTGCCCGGGCCCGGGCCGCAGCGTCGCGCCGACGGCGACGGCCCGCGCGGACAGGGAGGCGATGAGGGCATCGAACATGTCATCGGACGCCGCAAGATCGGCCCGGTACTCCGCCAGGTCCAGCCACGGCGCCTTCACGGCCAGGTCCGCCACCGCTGAGGACAGCATTTCCGCCTCCGGCGCCCCGCGCCCCTTGTAGCCGCGGGCATGGATCCCCCAGAGCTTCAGCGACGCCGCCGGGTACACCTCGGCAAGCCGGCCGCTGCCGTCCCTGGCCTGCGGACCGTACTCCCTTGCGATCTTCGCCTGAATCACCGCGCAACGCATCGCCGGGTGGGCCAGCCGGTCCGCGGAGACGCTGAGCGGGATCATGCCGGTGTTGCCGGTGACGAAACGGTCGGTGTCGCGGTAGGCGAGCAGCCGGCGGCCCTCGATCCCGTCATGGTCCAGCACCGGATGGGGTTCGAAGCTCAGGTGCCCGGCGATGAAGGGAAGAAACGCATCCGGCCAGCCGAGGGGGGAATCGATCCCCGTCATGGCGCTGGTGTCGAAGAGGCGGAGGATCTCCTCGTCGCCCACGTTCAACGACAGATGCGCCAGGCGCGCCGCGCCGCCATCCCATTCGATGACGGCCGCCGCCGTCTTCTTCGCGGCGGCAGCGAGGTCGACGCCGAGAGTCCGCATCATCGCGCCCCAGCCAATTGACTGAACGCCAATCGAAAAACGCCCAACAAAAACGCGGGGTCACCTACCGCCCGTTCCGGAACCCCGGATGGGCGGTACGTGACCCCGCGCTGGAGTGCAGGAACGGTCAGTGGCCGGCTGCCGGAACGTAACGCTTGATGGAGGCTGCCAGTTCGGCTTCGGCGGCGGCACGGTCGCCCCAGCCCTCGGCCTTGACCCACTTGCCCGGCTCCAGGTCCTTGTAACGGGTAAAGAAGTGCTCGATTTCCTTGATCAGGAACTCGCTGACATCGCTGATCTCTTTGATGTGGTCGAACCGGGCATCGGTCGGGACGCACAGGACCTTGGCGTCGCCGCCGCCGTCGTCGGTCATGTTGAACACGCCGATCGGGCGGGACTCGACGATCACGCCGGGGTAGAGGTCGAAGTCCTGCAGGAGCACCAGCGCGTCCAGCGGATCCCCATCCTCACCCAGGGTGTTCTCGAAGAAACCGTAGTGGGTGGGGTACTGCATCGACGTGAACAGGACGCGGTCCAGGCGGACGCGGCCGGTCTCGTGGTCGACTTCGTACTTGACGCGCGATCCCTTGGGGATCTCGATGGTCACGTCATGCTTCATGGAATGCTCCTTGACGAATTCAGGGGGTGCGCGGCACGTGCATAAGGGCTGTCGGTGCCGCCGACTACTATTGAGGATATAGCGAGAGGCGCTGGTTTCAGGAACTAGTGGGGACATTTCAGGACTAAGGACCAGCAGCAGCATGAAACCGAGAACCAGCCGCGAGGGTACCCAGCCGGCGCCCGGCAGGGGTCGCAGGATGCCCGCGCTGCTGCTCCAGACCCTCCTCGTGGTGGCAGTGGCAGTGCCGGCAGGCATCGCCATCGCCCCGGCGTTCCTCGGCCATGACAGGTCCTCCGACGCCTCGCAGACAGCACCGCCCTGGCAGCAGATCCCCGCCACACTGAGCCCTCCCGGCAACAGTTCGGGGGCAGTCGGGCCCCTCAGCGCTTCCGCGCCGGTTCCGGCCGGGGCCGCCCTCGCCGCGCAGCTGAACCAGACCCTTAAGCCCGACGGCGCCGGCACCTTCACCGGCATCGTCCAGGACGCCGCCACGGGGCAGGTCCTCTTCGACCAGGCTGCCGACGAGGCCCGCGTTCCGGCGTCGAACATGAAGCTCCTCACAGCCGGCGCGGCCCTGCGCGTCCTGGGCCCCGACCGCCGCTTCAGCACCCGGGTGCTGGCGGGGCCGACCCCCGGCTCGGTGGTCCTGACCGGCGGGGGCGATGTCCTCCTGGGCGCCGGGGAATCGGCCCCGGGCGCCGTTCTGGGCCGCGCCGGGCTGACCACGCTCGCGAAGGCCACTATCGATGCCCTCAAAGCCGGCGGCGTCACCGGCACGGTGACCGTCCTGCTGGATGACTCCCTCTTCAGCGGCCCCTCGCTCAGCCAGGCGTGGAGCCCAGAGGACGTCGCCGCCGGGGAGATGGCCCCGCTGTACCCGCTGGCGCTGAACTCCGCGAGGTTCGATCCCGCCAAGACCACCGGACCCCGCCCGCAGGACGCCGCCATGACCGCCGCCGAGGTGTTCGCCGCCCGGCTCACGGCGGCCGCGGCGGCCGGGGGGCTGTCCGTTGCCCCCGGCGTCGCCCGGGGCCGGACCGGTGACGCGCCGGAGGGCGGGCACGCCAAAGTCCTGGCCGAGGTCCAGTCCGCCACGGTGGGGCAGCAGGTGGACATGATGCTGCAGACCTCGGACAACTACCTCGCCGAGGTGATGGGACGGATGACCGCGCTCGGCGTCGGCCGGCCCGGCAGCAGCGACGACGCCATTGCCGCCGTGCTGCAGCAGGTCAAGGACATGGGCGTTCCCACTGACTCGCTCCGGGCCGCGGACGTCTCCGGCCTTGCCCTGGCCAACCGGGTCTCGGCCCGGCAGCTCACGGACGTGGTCCGGGCCATGACCTCGGGCACAGACCCCCGGCTGCGCGCAGCCCTGAGCGGGTTCCCGGTCGCCGGGCTCACCGGCACCCTGGGGGACCGCTACACGGATGCGGCCTCGGCCGCGGGCGCCGGGCTGGTCCGCGCCAAGACGGGCACACTGAACACGGTCATTGCGCTTAGCGGTTCCGTGGTCGACGCCGACGGCCGGCTCCTGGTCTTTTCCTTCGTCGGCAACGGGCTGACCCCCGGCGCCGCGAACAAAGCCGCACTGGACCGCTCCGCCGCCGTCCTCGCCGGCTGCGGCTGCCGCTGACAGCGCGGGCCGGCCCGGACCCCGCGCCGGTCTGGCCCTTCGGCCCGGGGTCACGGAGCCCCGGCCGGTTCGCCGGTCAGCGAAAATTAAGGCGCATTGTCGGGGCCCTGTGATCTGATGGACCCCATGGAGTCCTCTGCAAGCGAGACATCACCCAAGACGCCGAGTGCGGCATCGGTCCAGGTCCCGGATCTCATCAACTGGGAGCTCGCCGCGTCCACGGCAGCCCGGCTGACGCCGGCAGGCCCCGTCCTGGGCAGCGCCGAGATCGGCGCCGCCGTCGAAAATCTGCGGCTCATGGCGGACATTTCCGTGCCGCACGTCCACCACATCACCGGACTGGACGCCGCCCGGGACCTGCGCGACTCCGAGGTCCTCGTCGTGGACCGGGCCTCATGGGCCAAGGCCAACACGCAGAGCTTCGCCGTCATGCTCAAGCCCGCCATGGGAAAGCTGCTGGAGGGCCGTGGTTCCCTCAGCCCCGGAGCTGCCGGGGTCAGCGCGGCCATCACCGGCAGCCAGCTCGGCGCCATCCTGGCCTTCCTTTCGAGCAAAGTCCTGGGCCAGTACGATCCCTTCTCCGCGCTGGCCGAAAACTCCACGGCCCCCGCTTCCGGACGGCTGCTGCTCGTAGCGCCGAACATCATCTCCGTGGAACGCGAACTGAAAGTCGAACCCGCGGACTTCCGGCTCTGGGTCTGCCTCCACGAACAGACCCACCGGGTGCAGTTCGCCGCCGCACCGTGGTTGCGGCACCACATGCTCCAGGAGATCGAAAACCTCAGCGGACTGTTGCTGGGCAATGTCGATTCCCTGATGGAACGGGCCTCGGCGGCCGCGAAATCGCTGAAGGACCGCGCGGCACCCGGCGCCGCGCCCGGACGCGGCGCCATCCTGGACCTGCTCCAGAACCCGGAGGAAAAGGCGGCCCTGTCCCGCCTGACTGCCCTCATGAGCCTGCTCGAAGGTCACGCCAATGTGGTCATGGACGCCGTGGACGCCAGCATCGTTCCCTCGGTGAAGACCATCCGGCAACGTTTCAACGACCGCGGCCAGGACCGCGGCATGATCGAGAAATTCATCCGCAACCTGCTCGGCCTCGACGCCAAGATGCGCCAGTACAGTGACGGCGCCAAGTTCGTCCGGGAAGTGGTGGCCGCCGCCGGCATGGGAGGCTTCAACAAAGTCTGGGAGTCCGCGGACCACCTCCCCAGCGAACCCGAGATCCACGACTCCCGGCTCTGGCTCGACCGGATGGGCCTCTAGCCGCCATGACTGCCCCCGACGGCGCCGGTTCGACCTCGATTTCCAGCGGACGACGCCGGCCCGGCCGCCTCGCGCCGGTGGTCGGCACGGCACGAAAAATGCTGCAGGACGCCCTCGCCGCGGCCGGCTACCCGGACCGCGTCCTGGTTGCCTGCAGCGGCGGGCCGGACTCGCTGGCTCTCGCCGCCGTCGCCGCCTATTTCGGGCGCCGGGGCCACGTGGACGGCCATCCTGTCTCTGTCGGCGCCGTCGTCGTGGACCACCAGCTGCAGCCGGGCTCGGCCGGGGTCGCGGCCACCACGGCCCGGACCCTCGAGGAGCTCGGGCTCTCTCCCGTGACGATCCGGACTGTCGACGTCGCCTCCAGCGGCGCGGGCCCAGAGGCCGCCGCCCGGGACGCCCGCCATGCTGCCCTTGAGGCCGCCGCGGACGAGGCAGGTGCAACCGCCATCCTGCTCGGCCACACCCTCGATGACCAGGCGGAACAAGTGCTCCTGGGCCTGGCGCGCGGGTCGGGTACCCGGTCCCTCGCCGGGATGCGGCCGGCCCGCGGCCGGCTGCTGCGCCCGTTCCTGGGCCTGCGGCGCGCGGACACCCTGGAGATCTGCCGGGTGGAGGACCTGGAGCCCTGGCACGACCCGTCCAACACCGATCCCGTGTACGCGCGTTCCCGGACCCGGGTTGAGGTGCTGCCCCTGCTGGAGGACAAGCTTGGCCCCGGCGTTGCCGAATCGCTCGCCCGCACGGCCGCGATCCTGCAGCTCGACGCCGATTACCTGGAGGACGTGGCGAACGACACTTTCGAGCGGCTGCGCCAGCAGACAGGGGAGGAGATCAGCCTTCCGGAGGCCGGGCTGAGGGACCTGGCCCCAGCCGTGAGGTTCCGGGTGATCGCCAAGGCCGCCGCCGCCGTCGGCGGTCAGCAGCCCAGCTACCAGCGGCTGCTCGCGGCGGAAGCGCTCCTGCGCCGGCAGGGATCGGCCGGCCCGGTGGAGCTTCCCGGCGCGGTCAGCGTCTACCGGCTCTCGCTCGCGCAGCTCCTTGCGGCGGAGCTGTCCGCCGCAAGTGTTCCCCGCGAAGCCGCCCGCTGTGGGAAGCTTGTATTCCGGCCTCAACAGCCGCCCCGAAATTAGTCGCACCCCGCATCTACACAGGAGCCATTGGTGGATTCAAACGACGTCCAGGCAGACCTCAAACACGTTCTCTACACCAAGGAACAGATCCAGCAACGGATCACCGAACTCGCGGCGCAGATCGACAAGGACTACGAGGGCCGCGACCTCCTGATCGTCGGCGTGCTCAAGGGCGCCGTCATGGTCATGGCGGATCTGGCCCGTGCGCTGCACACCCACGTCTCCATGGACTGGATGGCCGTGTCCTCGTACGGCTCGGGCACGCAGTCCTCAGGCGTCGTCCGCATCCTGAAGGACCTCGACACCGACCTCATGGGCAAAGACGTCCTGATCGTCGAGGACATCATCGATTCCGGTCTCACGCTGTCCTGGCTCAAGACGAACCTGGAATCCCGCGGCACGGCGTCGGTGGAAATCTGCACCGCCTTCCGCAAGCCGACGGCCGCCAAGGTCAAGATCGACGTCAAGTACGTCGGCTATGACATCCCCAACGAGTTCGTGGTGGGCTATGGCCTGGACTACGCCGAGAAGTACCGCAACCTGGACTTCGTCGGCACCCTGGCTCCGCACGTCTACGAGTAAATCGTTCACGCGATGGCAACCCCGCCCGGGCCCCGGGCGGCCGGAGGCCCGGCCCCGCTACGCCCACAGGGAACTTTTGCCCTTTGCCGTGCGTGAGGTAGTCCGACGGTGTATAGCTAGAAGCTGACGCAGCACCACACGCGCGCAGACCGGTCGCCGTGCAGCACTACCAGGAGGGACGGGGCCAGCCCCGAACAGATGAAAGCTAAGAGTTTCTTCAAGGGCCCCGGCATCTGGATTGTCGTCGTGGTGGCCATGCTGCTGCTGGCATTTGCCACGCTTGCGCCGGGCGGCGCCAGCCGGATCGACACCGACAAGGGCCTTGAGCTGCTGACAGCCGGCGGCAAGGTTGAACAGGCCAAGATTTTTGACGCCGAGAACCGGGTGGACCTGGTCCTGAAGGACAACCTTCAGGTCGACGGGCAGGACAAGGGCAAGAACGTCCAGTTCTACTTCGTCAACGCCCGCGCCCAGGACGTCGTCAAGGCCGTCACGGACTCCAAACCGTCCGGCGGCTTCACCGACCAGCCGATCGAAAACAACTGGTTCTCCGGGCTCTTCTCCCTGCTGGTGCCCGTGCTGTTGCTCGGCGTCCTGTTCTGGTTCCTGCTCTCCCGGATGCAGGGCGGCGGGTCCAAGGTGATGCAGTTCGGCAAGTCAAAGGCCAAGCTCGTCAACAAGGACATGCCCCAGGTGACCTTCAGCGATGTCGCCGGCGCCGATGAGGCCGTCGAGGAACTCGAGGAGATCAAGGAATTCCTGCAGGAACCGGCCAAGTTCCAGGCCGTTGGCGCCAAGATCCCCAAGGGCGTGCTGCTCTACGGCCCTCCGGGCACCGGCAAAACCCTCCTGGCCCGCGCGGTTGCCGGCGAGGCCGGCGTACCCTTCTTCTCCATCTCAGGCTCCGACTTCGTGGAAATGTTCGTCGGCGTGGGCGCCTCCCGTGTCCGCGACCTCTTCGAGCAGGCCAAGTCCAACGCGCCGGCGATCATCTTCGTCGATGAGATCGACGCCGTCGGCCGGCACCGCGGCGCCGGAATCGGCGGCGGCAACGACGAGCGCGAGCAGACCCTGAACCAGCTGCTGGTGGAAATGGACGGCTTCGACGTCAAGACCAACGTCATCCTGATTGCCGCCACGAACCGCCCCGACGTCCTGGACCCCGCCCTGCTGCGCCCGGGCCGCTTCGACCGGCAGATCGGTGTTGAGGCCCCCGATCTGATCGGCCGCGACCAGATCCTGCAGGTGCACGCCAAGGGCAAGCCGATGGCTGCCGGCGTCGACCTCAGGGCTGTTGCCAAGAAGACCCCCGGCTACACGGGCGCGGACCTGGCCAACGTTTTGAACGAGGCCGCCCTGCTGACGGCCCGGTCCAACGCCAACCTGATCGATGACCGCGCCCTCGACGAGGCGATCGACCGCGTCATGGCCGGCCCGCAGAAGCGCAGCCGGGTCATGAAGGAACACGAACGCAAAGTCACCGCGTACCACGAAGGCGGCCACGCGCTCGTCGCGGCTGCCCTGCGGAACTCCGCCCCGGTCACCAAGATCACCATCCTGCCCCGCGGCCGTGCCCTCGGCTACACCATGGTGGTCCCGGAAAACGACAAGTACTCCATCACCCGCAACGAACTGCTCGATCAGATGGCCTACGCCATGGGCGGCCGCGTCGCCGAGGAACTCGTCTTCCATGATCCGTCCACGGGCGCGTCGAATGACATCGAGAAGGCCACCGGGATCGCCCGGAAGATGGTCACCGAGTTCGGCATGAGCGAACGGGTCGGGTCCGTGCGCCTCGGCCAGGGCGGCGGCGAGCCGTTCCTGGGCCGCGACGCCGGCCACGAGCGCAACTACTCGGACCAGATCGCCTACATCGTCGACGAGGAAGTGCGCCGCCTGATCGACGGTGCCCATGATGAGGCCTACGCCATCCTGACCGAAAACCGGGATGTCCTGGACGAGCTGGCGCTGGAACTGCTCGAACGCGAAACACTGAACCAGGCCGAAATCGCGCAAATTTTCACCAACATCCGCAAGCGCGACTTCCGCGACGTCTGGCTCTCCAAGGAGACCCGCACGCTCCAGACCGCCGGCCCGGTGGAGTCGCGCCGTGAAAAGGCGGAGCGTGAAGCCCAGGAGGAAGCCACCCACGCCCGGCTCGAAGAGCCCTTGGATGCCCAGCCCCCGCATGCCCAGGGCGTCGGCGGGCAGGAGTCCTTCCAGGGCGGTGCAACAGATATCGGGACTGATGGTCATCCCGGCTAGGCTTCTTCTGTGACTTCTAACTTCGACGACGACGTTCCCGCCCCCGCCGCTGCTTCGGCGGGGGACGGGGGAGCCCCGCATTCAAAGTCCAAAGTGGACCGCCCCAGGATCGAAGCGGCAGTACGGGAAATCCTGCTGGCGATCGGTGAGGACCCGGACCGCGGCGGCCTCATTGACACCCCGAAGCGGGTGGCCAAGGCCTACGTGGAAATGTTCGCAGGCCTGCACCACGACCCCGCCGAGATCCTGGCCACCACCTTCGACCTCGAGCACGAGGAACTCGTGCTGGTCAAGGACATTCCGTTCTATTCCACCTGCGAGCACCACCTGGTGCCGTTCCACGGGGTGGCGCATGTAGGCTACATCCCGTCCCACGACGGCAAGGTCACGGGCCTGAGCAAGCTGGCGCGCGTGGTGGACATGTTCGCCAAGCGCCCGCAGGTCCAGGAACGCCTGACCACCCAGATCGTCGAGGCCCTCGTTACGCACCTCAATCCGCGTGGCGCGATCGTCGTCGTCGAATGTGAACACCTGTGCATGTCCATGCGGGGAATCCGCAAGCCCGGCGCCAAGACCGTCACCAGCGCAGTGCGCGGGCAACTCCATGACCCGGCCACCCGTGCCGAAGCCATGAGCCTCATACTCGGAAGGTAAGAACACAGACCATGGACTCCCTAGCTGCAGCCCCGGGCACCGGCCCCGCCACTTCGCCCCTGCCCATCCTGCGCAAACCGCGCCCGGCGGCGAAGTTCCAGGACCTGCCCACGGACCGGACACTGGTGATGGGAATCCTCAACGTCACCCCTGATTCCTTCAGCGACGGCGGAGCCCACGCGACGGCGGACACGGCGATCGCGGCCGGGCTGCGGATGTTCTATGCCGGGGCGGACATCATAGACGTCGGCGGCGAGTCCACCCGCCCGGGCGCCACGGCAGTCGGCGCTGACGAGGAACAGCGCCGGGTCCTGCCGGTCATCGAGGCCCTGGTCAAGGCCGGCGCCCTGGTCAGCATCGACACCACCCACGCCGCGACGGCTGCCGCGGCCCTGAAGGCCGGCGCCGCGATCATCAACGACGTCTCGGGCCTGACCATGGAACCGGAAATGGCCGAACTCGCCGCCCGCACCAAGGTCCCCTACATCCTCACGCACCGCCGCGGCGACGCCAGCACCATGAACTCCCTGACGGACTACCGTGACGTCGCCGGGGAAGTCGTGACCGAGCTCGCCGGCGTCCGCGACAAGCTGTACGCCGCCGGGGTCGCGCCGGAACAGATCATTGTGGACCCGGGACTGGGCTTCGCCAAGAACGAGGGCCAGAACTGGGAGCTCCTGCAGCACCTGGATGTCCTGCAGGCCATGGGCCACAAGGTCCTCGTCGCCGGCTCACGCAAACGCTTCCTCGGCAGCCTCCTGACCGTGGCCGGCAAGGCCGCCCAGCCGGTTGAACGCGACGCCGCCACCGCCGCCATGACCGCCATCAGCGCCTTCCGCGGCGCCTGGGCTGTGCGCGTGCACGACGTCGGCGCGAGCCTGGACGCCGTCAAGGTCGCCGCCCGCATGGTTCCCCCGGCACCGGCCGGTTCCGCCCACGCCGGCACCAACTGATCCGGCCGGCACCATGGATCAGATCACGCTGAGCGGCGTCACCGCCGTCGGCCATCACGGTGTGTTCGATTTTGAGCGCCGCGACGGGCAGCCCTTCGTCGTCGACGCGGTGCTGCACCTGGACTTCAGCAAAGCGGCCGCTTCCGACGACGTCCTGGACACCGCGCATTACGGCGAGGTGGCCAACTGCATCCGGGACTGGATCACGGGTGAGCCGCTGAACCTGATCGAGGCCCTCGCGGTGCGGATTGCCGAGGACATCCTGCAGAAATTCGCCGTCGACGCCGTGGACATCACCGTGCACAAGCCCAAGGCCCCGATCGAAGTCGACTTTGGCGACGTCGCCGTCAGCGTGCACCGGAGGCGGACGTGAGCCCGCTCTACACCCGTGCCGTGATCGCGCTCGGCAGCAACCTGGGGGAGCGCAGCGACACCCTGTCCGCCGCCGTCGCGGACCTCGTCGACCCGCCGGAGGTGCGCCTGCTGGCCATCTCGCCGATCGTCCAGACCAAGGCCGTGGGAGGCCCGCCGGACCAGCCTGACTTCCTGAACATGGTGATTGCCGTCGAGACGTCGCTGCCGCCGCGCGGACTGCTCGAGCACTGCCACGCCGTGGAGCAGAAGCATTTGCGCGTGCGCGAGGTCCGGTGGGGGCCGCGGACCCTGGACGTGGACATCATCACGTACGGGGATGTGGTCAGCTCCGATCCCGAGCTCACCCTGCCCCATCCCCGGGCCGCGGAACGGGCGTTCGTGCTCTATCCGTGGTCGCTGATCGATCCCGCGGCGGAGCTCAACGGCGAACGCGTGGGCGACCTCGCGTCGAAAGCCGCCGATTTCGCCGGCCTTGCCACCTTTGACGGCTTCCAGAACCCCGCCGCAGCGGAAGTCACTGCCACGGAGATCACCGGCGTGCCCGGTGCGGCGGAGCGGCCGTGAAGCTGACCAGCCCCCTGCTCCTGCTGGCCATCTGCGTGGTCCTGGCCGTGGCCGGCTGGTTCGCCACCATGCTCTCCGGCCGCTACGGCCTGGCCACCCCGGTGCTGCCGCTGACGGGCCTGGTGACCATGGGCGTGATCGTGGCCCTCACGCTGGTGCTGGGCATCCGCGTGCTCCGGTGGCGCAACGGCAAGAAGAAGAAAATCCTCAACCCCATCCTGGCTGCCTGGACCCTGGTCCTCGCGCAGGCCTGCGCCTACACCGGTTCGGTCCTGCTGGGCTGGCACGCGGGAATCGTGGTGGAGCAACTGCGGCTGTGGAACCTGCGCAGCAACCAGGAGATCACCTGGCAGGCCCTGGCCATGGCTGGCGGCGGCCTGATCATGGTGATCGTCGGGCTCGTCGTCGAACGGTTCTGCCGGATTCCCCCCGAGGACGGCGACGCCGAATCCCGGCCCGGCGTGCAGGGAAAGCGCAGCAAGCCCTCGGCGGAAGGCGAATATGCCTACCGAAGCGATTGATCCTCCGGGCATCGACTGGCTCCGGGTGTCCCCGAAATACGTCACGGTGCGCCTCGCGGGATGGGCGCTGGGAACCCTGGTCGCGGTGGCCCTGCTGTCGCTTCCCCTAATCCTGGTGCTGACCGGCGTGTGGACCTGGCTGCCTGTCTGGCTGGCCGTCGCCCTGCCCGCTGTCGCGCTGCTGCTGGCCCTGTGGCGGCTCGCGCTGATTCCCCGGCAGGTGCGCTCGATCGGCTACGCCGAGCGTGATGATGACCTCCTGATCCGGCGCGGCATTTTCTTCCAGCGCACGCTCGTGGTTCCTTACGGGCGGATGCAGTACGTCGACATCGCGGTGGGCCCGGTCGAACGCCAGCTGGGCCTGTGCACACTGAAACTGCACACCGCGGCCGCCGCGACCAGCGCCGAGATTCCCGGGCTGCCCGCGAGCGAAGGCGCCCGGCTCCGCGAACAACTGTCCGCCCGCGGCGAAGCCCGGCTGGCCGGGCTGTGACGGGAAGGCCGTGACGGGATGGCGCTGACACCGGAGGATGCCGGGCGCGCCGCCGACGGAACCGCCGTCGGCTCCGGTATCGAAGGAACTGCCGACGCCGGCTGGCTGCGCGTGCACCCCGCGTCGCCCTTTGTCCGCGGCTGGGTGGCGCTGGCTGCACTGCTGTTCTTTTTTGGACGCGACAGTTTCGAACGGTTCCTGCAGGGCGGCCCGCTCTTTGACGAGCGGCTGGCCGGACGGGCGCCCTGGCTGCTGCTCGGCGGCGGCGCCCTGATTCTGCTGACCGTTCTCGGCTACGTCCTGAGCTGGTACTTCACCCGCTACCAGGTAGCCGGCGGCTACGTGCGCGTCAACACCGGTTTCCTGTTCAAGCAGCAGCGGCAGGCCAGGCTGGACCGGGTGCAGGCGATCGACGTCGTGCAACCCCTGCTGGCACGGATCTTCGGACTGGCTGAATTGCGGTTCGAAGTCGCCGACGCCGGCCAGTCCGCGGTGCGCCTGGCGTACCTGCGCGCGGACGAGGCCCGGCAGCTCCGCGCGACAATCCTGGCCCGAGCCTCCGGTGCCGCGGGCGGGAAGCCGGCGCGGGAGCCGGGAGACCCGGAGTCCGGAGAGCCGGCGGCCGCCGCCGTGGAAGCCCCCGAACAGGCCGTGCTCACCGTGCCGCCGCCGCGCCTGGTGGGCTCGCTGCTCCTGAGCGAACAAAGTGTCGTGATCCTGGCTGGCGGCATTGCCTCGGTGATGCTCTCCGCCGTCACGGAAAACCGGAACTTCACGGTCTTCCTGATCCCAGCCGCAATCGGGCTCATCGCCTCCTACTGGTCCTCGTTCAACAAGGGCTACAACTTCACCGCCGCCATTTCCCCGGACGGCATCCGGCTGCGCTACGGCCTGCTGGACACGCAGGCGCAGACCGTTCCGCCGGGCAGGATCCAAGCGCTGAAGGTCAGCCAGCCGCCGCTGTGGCGGATGTTCGGCTGGTACCGGATCCAGGTCAACGTGGCCGGCTACGGCCTGGCCGGCAGCGCCGGCGAAGGATCGGCCCGGACCACGCTGCTTCCGGTGGGATACCTCGGCGACGTCATGGACATCCTCTCCCTGGTGCTCCCGGATCCCGGGACCCAGGACCCGGTGGGGCTGTTCACCGCGGGGATCACCGGCCTCGCGGACCCTGCCGGGACCCCGGGCAGCGCAGCAGGGAAGGCCTCCGACGGCGGCTTCGTCACCAGCCCGCGCCGGGCCCGGTTCCTGGCGCCGCTGGGCTGGCGCCGCAACGGCTTCGCGGCAACGGAGTCCGCCCTGCTCCTGAGGTCGGGCCGCTGGTGGCGGAACTTCGTGGTGGTGCCGCACCAGCGCACCCAGTCCATGGCGCTCCAGCAGGGCCCGCTCGCCCGGCGGTTCCGGGTGGCCGACCTGGTCCTGCACACCACGGCGGGTCCGGTGGCTCCGCGGCTCATACAGGCCGGCCTCGACGAAGCCCGGGCCCTGTTCGATGCCCAGTCGGCCCGTGCCCGTGCCGCGCGCAAGCACCAGAAGAGCGAACACTGGCTGGAGCCGGCGGCCCAGCCGGCCGCACCACCCGCAGAAGACCACCAGGAAGGCCCGCATCATGGCTAAACCAGGACGCCTCGGCGTCGGAATCATTGGCGCGGGGAAGGTCGGAGCCGTCCTGGGGGCGGCGCTGCGCGGAGCCGAGCACGCCGTCATCGGGGCGTCGGCCGTTTCGGACGCCAGCAAAGAACGCGTCGAAACGCTCCTGCCCGGCGTCCCGATCCTGGACGTGCAGGACATCGTGGAGCGGGCCGAACTGGTCCTGCTCGCCGTCCCGGACGATGCACTGGGCCCGCTGGTGAAAGGACTGGCCAAGCTCGGCGCCTGGCAGCCCGGCCAGCTCGTGGCGCACACCTCCGGGCGCTTCGGCGTCGGGATCCTGCATCCGGTCCGCGCCGCCGGTGCCGTGCCGCTCGCGCTGCACCCGGCCATGACGTTCACGGGCATGAGCCTGGACCTCACCAGGCTCCTGGACTGCACCTTCGGCGTCACGGCCGACGCCGCGATGCTGCCGATCGCCCAGGCACTCGTCGTCGAAATGGGCGCCGAGCCCGTCGTGATCGCCGAGGCCGACCGCGTCCTCTACCACGCTGCCCTCGCGCACGGCTCCAACCACCTGGTCACGCTCGTGGCGCAGGCCTCGCAGCTGCTCCGCGACGTCGGCGTCGAGGCCCCGGACCGGATGCTGGGCCCGCTGCTGCGCGCCACCCTCGAGAACGCCCTCGCCTCCGGCGAAACGGCCCTGACCGGGCCCGTGGCCCGCGGCGACACCGGCACGGTGGCCGCGCACGCCGGCGCCCTCCGCGAGTACGACGGCGGCGCCGCCGGCGATATTCTTGAGGCGTACCTGGCCATGGCCCGGGCGACAGCCCGCCGGGCAGGAAGCCGCGGACTGCTGAAGCCGGAACAACTCGACGGCATCGAACAGGCGCTCGGCGGCCCCGGCCAGAACGGGACGCCCGCCCCGGAAGGACCCTGACATGGCAATCCAACTCGTCACCACTGCTGCCCAGCTCCGCGCCGCAAGCGCCCGGCTGCTGGCACAGAAAGGCGGCACGTCCCAGGGCCTCGTGCCCACCATGGGCGCCCTGCACGAGGGACATGCCCAGCTGGCCCGGACGGCCGTCGCCCAGAACGACGTCGTGGCGGCCACCATCTTCGTCAACCCGCTTCAGTTTGGCGAGGCCGCGGACCTCGAACGCTACCCCCGGACGCTCGACGCCGACCTCGCGCTGCTCGACGCCGAAGGGGTGGACCTGGCGTTCGCGCCGGGTGTTGAGGAGGTCTACCCCGGCGGGGCACCCCTCGTGCGGATCACGGCGGGACCCCTGGGCGAAAAATGGGAAGGCGCGTCCCGGCCAGGGCACTTCGACGGCGCGCTGACCGTCGTCGCGAAACTGCTCCACTACGGCATCCCTGGGGCCGGCGTGCCCGGTGGCGGCCAGCCCGCGTACCGCGCCTATTTCGGCCAGAAGGACGCGCAGCAGCTGGCCCTGGTCCAGCGCATGGTGGCTGACCTGAATTTTCCCGTGGAGATCGTGCCGGTGCCCATTGTGCGCTCGGCCGACGGCTTGGCGCTGTCCAGCCGCAACCGCTTCCTCTCCGAAGACCAGCGCGAGGCGGCCCTGGTGCTCTCCCGCGCACTGCGGCTCATCGAGGAGCGCGCCAACGCCCATGAGCCGCTGGACATCGAATCGGCGCAGGCCCTCGTCCGGTCCCAGCCGCTCGTGGAGCTGGACTATTTCGAGGTAGTGGATCCGCGCACCCTCGAGCCCCTCGCGGAGAACTGCCGGGACACCCCGTTCCGCGGCGAGGGGCTGGCGATCATCGCCGCCACGGTCGGCCCCGTCCGCCTCATCGACAACGTGCCCCTGAATTCCTAGCCCCCCAGCCCCACCACAAGCAACGCGGGGCCAGTTACGGCCCATGCCGCCGCCCGTCATGGGCCGTAACTGACCCCGCGTTGCTTTCGCGGTGACGGGAATGCCCCCGGGCCCTAGACTGTTGGAACCTGCAGCAGCGCCGACGCTCGCCGGACCCACACCAAACTCCCTGAGGGAATTCCCATGTCAACAGACGTCTCTTCCAACGCCTCTGGCGATCCCGCACCGGGCGCTGCCCCCGCCGTCGCCGCGCAGAACGTGCCGGCGGCGCCGGCAGCATCCACCGTGCCGGCAAAGATGCCCCGGGAGTCCGTGGCCATCATCGCCACGCTGCTGGTGGCCACCTTCGTCGTGATCCTCAACGAGACCATCATGAACGTGGCCCTGCAACGGCTGATGGTGGACCTGAACATCGATGCGCCCACCGTGCAGTGGCTGTCCACCGGTTTCATGCTCACCATGGCCGTCGTGATTCCCACCACCGGATTCATCCTGCAGCGGCTGACCACCCGTGCCGTGTTCATGCTGGCCATGGGACTGTTCTCCGGCGGCACCCTGCTGGCCGCCCTCGCGCCGGGCTTCGAAGTCCTGCTGCTGGCCCGCATCGTCCAGGCCGGCGGCACCGCGATCATGCTGCCGCTCCTGATGACCACCATCCTCACGCTCGTGCCGCTGGAGCGCCGTGGCGCCGTCATGGGCAACGTCAGCATCGCCATTTCGGTTGCGCCGGCACTGGGCCCGACAGTTTCCGGCCTGATCCTCCAGCATTTTTCCTGGCGGTTCATGTTCGTCTTCGTGCTGCCGATCGCCCTCGCCGCGCTGGCCATCGGGGCCAGGTATCTGACCAACATCGGTGAGACCGAGAAAACCCGGCTCGATGCCCTCTCCGTGGTGCTCACGGTCCCCGCCTTCGGCGGCCTGGTGTACGGCCTGAGCCAGATCGGCGGCGGCCAGGCAGGCTCCCGCACCCCCGCCGTGGTGGCGCTGGCCGTTGGCGTGCTGGCCCTGGCAGCGTTCGTTCTGCGCCAGCTGAAGCTGCAGAAGACCGGCGGCCCCCTGCTGGACCTGCGCGCCTTCACCTTCCGGATGTTCACCGTATCGGTGCTGCTGCTGGTCGTGGCCATGATCGCGCTCTTCGGCGCGGTGATCCTGCTGCCGTTGTACCTGCAGGAGATCCGCGGCCTGACGTCCCTCGAGACCGGCCTGGTGCTGCTGCCCGGCGGCCTCGCCATGGGCCTGCTGGGGCCCTTCATCGGCCGCGTATTCGACAGGGTCGGGCCCCTGCCGCTGACAGTGACCGGCTCGATCATGATGGTGCTGTCCCTCTGGCAGTTCTCCATGCTGGACGCCACGTCGCCGCTGGGGTGGATCATCGCCCTGCACGTGGCACTGAGCCTGGGCCTGGCGCTGCTGTTCACCCCCGCCTTCACGACCGGGCTGAACCCGCTGCCGCCGCACCTGTACTCCCACGGCTCGGCCATCATGAGCACACTGCAGCAGGTGGCCGGCGCCGCCGGCACGGCGCTGCTCGTCTCGATCTACGCTTTCGTGGCCGTTGCCTCGGGCATGGTCGCCGGCATGCATGCTGCCTTCCTGACGGCGGCCGTCATAGCCATCGCCGCCGTCGTGCTGTCCACCATGATGCGCAAAACCGAAGGCGCGGCACACCCGGCCGCCCACTAGCTGCAATTAACAAACAACGCGGGGTCACTTAGCGCCGGTCTGGACCTCGCAAAGTCATACGGTCGTTGCAACATTCTGGTTTTGGAGGTTGCGATGCCGAGTGGTTATCGGGCGCCCGATGCGCTGAAGGATGAGTTTTTCTCCCTGGTCCGGCAGGGGGTGTCGGTCAAGGAAGCCTCTGCCCGGATCGGGGT
>NZ_JBFTHT010000022.1:0-64249 GCF_056394385.1 Arthrobacter sp. 10N44_2
CCGTATGCGGGCGCGGCGCTAGGTACGTCTCCAGCTCGCCATGGACAGACAGGATCGACGGCGGGATGATGTTCGGCACGACGCTAACGTCAGCGTCCGGGTTGAAGTCCTTCACCCGCTGCGCAAGCGGCGCAGTCGAGACGGTCACCWTGTCAAACTCGCCCAGGCCCGACAGGTTGCTCGCGAATGCGGCGATGGCCCTCTCGGGTGTCAGCGTGCCGTTCTTCGCCGCAGAGGACTGCAGGGCGATCCCCTCGTCGCCGAAAATGAGGTCATCGTAGTCGGCGATGAGCGTCTTGCCGGCACTGCGCAGACGACGGAGGACAGGTAGGAAGTTCCCGCGGGCCTTGTTGGGCCGGTGGAAGACGTAAACGTCGTGATCGAAATTCGGGTCTTTGTAGAATTGCGCGGCCGAGTAAACGGAGGCGAAGTTGCCCTGGCCAGCCAGCACCTCTGCTGGGTGATAGCACCGGTACCGTACCGATGGGTCGTTGATCGGCCTCTCGCTCCGCCCAGTTTCGGAGACAAAACAGATCGACGTCATCCCGCGAGGCTCCGGTTGCCATCTCGACGCCCCGCGCCACAGGTATCGGACCTAGCCCCGGCCATGGCGTGATCGATGCGCACGTTCCCATTAGCAATTACCACGCATTCCCCCTCAAGGTCGTATTCAGCGTCCAAGTTTAGCGGACGAATCGCCCCGGGTTTGTCGGAAGCCCTGATAGCACGGGTGAACCGTCTGAACCGCACCGGGTTTAATTCCGCTTTTCAAACGAGTGCAGGACGAGGACAGATCGAACAGGGCGAGCCGGTCCGGATTCGCTTTTTTCCGTCAGGTGCCGGGCGGCGAGCCTGGCTTCGATTCCTTCCTGCCGGACCTCGAGCCAGTCCATCGCGGCGTAGACCTCGTCCGTGGTGGCCCCGGGGACGCCGAGGTCCTCGGCCAGGGTGGTGTCGGCCCACCACCGGGTGGTCGCCAGCTTCGATGCGGGAAGGCAGATCCGCGGGATCACCAGGGCGAAGGCAATGTCCCGCATCCGCCCGGCCCGCCCCAGTAGCGCGGGCATCCCGAGCGCTTTGGCCTGGACGGCCACGGCGGCAACGTGGCCGTGGGGAAGGGACTGCGCGGCCTCCGGATTCTCGGTGGAGAATACCGCCGGTTTGCCGGCCAGCGCGCCGCGGACCGCTTAGATCGCCGGTTCCGGCAGCGCCGAGGGGTTCGCCAGGGTCTCGTGCTTGACCTTGCCGTCCTGCCGGAAGGACCGGCGGAGTAACGCCGATTCGTACTCGACCGTTTCCCGGCCTTGTTCACCCGCCGGCTCCGACCATCATCGGTGGATCAAGGTTAGAGCGACCGGTAGAGCTCGCCCGTGGGGGTCAGTGACCCGTTGTTCCGGAACAGGGCAGAGGCCCCCATGATGGGATCGCCGTGGACCCTGGTCTTCCAGGCGAAGCGCTCCACGTAGGACATCTCCCGGAGCCCGGCAACGGTTTCCTTCATGAAAGCCAGAATTTCTTTCTCCGTGAACCGGGAGGGCGAGGAGGCCGTGGCTTTCCAATCGGCCACGGCAAACTCAGTAATCCATATTGGCTTTCCGTAGCGTTCATGCAGCTTCTGCACCGTTTTCAGGAATGAGTCTGCACGGGGCGAAGCGTAGGAGTGCATCGTGACAAAATCCACCTGCAAGTCCTTCGCTGCTGCCTGGTCCATGAATTTTTTGAGCCAGTCGCCCAGCGCCTGAAACGGAGCCGGAGACCCCAGTCTGAGGCCCGATTGTTCCAGCTGCGGCCAGAGCTTGATGGCAGTGCCCACTGACATGTCCGCCTGGGCATCATAGTCAGGTTCGTTGAAGCCGAGGAGATGTTTGGCGCCCGTCCACTGTACCTCCGAGCGTACTTGCGCGATGGCTTTCCGCTCCAAAGATCCGCGCCCCCAGATCATCGGCACATATTCAGCGGCTTGCCTCGAAGCCGGCTGGAGGGACGGGTAGCTTGCTCCCCAGTTGTAAAACCAGTCCAAGTCCAGCGAATCTAGCTCATCGAAGTCGAATCCATTAAAGCGGGGCATACCGACGCCCTTGCTCGCATATCCGGGCTTGGGCCGGCGGGGTCGCAGCGTGGCTCTTGGCGTGGCTCTTGGTGTGTTCGGAGCAACACTCGGCGCGGGCGGCGCCGACGGCGGCCGGGGCCCGGGGGTCGTATCCGGAGTGCACGCCGCCAAGGCGGCGGCGCCGGTGGCGAGGGGGATGGTGAGAAAGGTCCTGCGGTCCATATGCACCCCCTGGCATCGTGGTCGAACTGGCGCCCATCACCCGGCGGACCGGTAACAGTCGTGAGGGCGTGGTGGTCAAACAGCGCAGTGTGGGTAAAGCCCTGTGCTGGCGAAGTACTGCGGCAAACCTGCGTCCTCGGCGGCTCGACCTCCATTGTTTCATGAATGCCCCCGTCGGTTCACCACGGGAATGCGACCGCAGGGCACCGTCGACCACTGCATTTTGCCCGTGGAAGTTGCCTCCTTAAACTGGCGCCCGAGCGGCGTGTCAACGGGGTGCATTCGCAATTCCGGCGTGGTGAATTGGGAATGGAGTTCCAGCGGATATGCATCCTCCAGGCTTTGATCGCTCCGACGAAGACTCTCCGTCCCTAAGTTTTGTGGCGGACGAATTCGTGCGGAGAGGTACAGTCGGCCGAGGCGAACTCGCACAGAATTTCATCTCGCATCCGTTTGTCGATGCGCTCGTGATGCGCGTCCCGAAGCGCCTCGCGGTCTTTGACCGCATCGCAGCACTTCACGGCGCCGAACTGCCGGACAGGTTCGTCCCCAAAATGCCAAAGGCTGGTCGTGAGCGGCGCCGGACATTGGTCCGCGTCCGCTGAGGCGCCTACGCCCCGCTGAACTCCGCCGTCCGGTAGCCGACGCCCAGCAACTCCTCGATGGCCGCCACCGTGCGGGCTGCGGCCTTGCCATCGCCGTAGGGGTTCACTGCGTTTGCCATGGCGGCAAAGTGCGCGGAATCGTGCAGGAGGCGGGTCACCTCGGCAACAATCCGCTCCTCGTCCGTGCCGATCAGCTTCACGGTCCCGGCCTCCAGGGCCTCGGGCCGCTCCGTGTTTTCCCGCATCACCAAGACGGGCTTGCCGAGGCTGGGCGCTTCCTCCTGCACTCCGCCGGAGTCGGTGAGGACGATGTGCGCCCGGGACAGGAGGCGGGTGAATTCGCCGTAGGCCAGCGGCTCCGTCACCAGGACGTTGGCCTTGCCTTCCAGCGCGGGAAGCACGGCCTCGCGCACCACCGGGTTCTTGTGGGCGGGGAGCACAATGACAAGGTCCGGCTCGGCGTCGGCGATCCGGGCCAGCGCCCGGCCCACGTTGCGCATGGATTCGCCCTGGTTTTCGCGCCGGTGCGTGGTGACCAGCAGGATCCGGCAGCCGCTCGCGTCCAGGTCTTCGAGCCGCGGGTCCGTGAAGGGGAGCTGCTTGTCCACCGTGGTGAGCAGGGCATCGATCACGGTGTTGCCAGTCACCACGATGTCCTCCGGACTGATGCCTTCCCTCTCCAGGTTTTCCCGGCTAGTGGAGGTGGGTGCCAGGTGCAGGCGGGTGATCTGGCTTGTGACCTTGCGGTTGGCCTCCTCCGGAAACGGCGAGAGCAGGTCGCCGCTGCGCAGCCCGGCCTCGACATGGATCACAGGGATGCCGTGGTAGAACGCTGCGATGGCCGCGGCGGTGGAGGTGGTGGTGTCGCCCTGGACGACGACGGCGTCCGGCCGGGTGCCGGCGAAGAGCTTCTCCAGACCGTCGATGGTCCGCGTCATGATGGCCGAGAGGGATTGCCCCTGCTGCAAGATGTTGAGGTCGTGGTCCGGAACGATGCCGAAAAGTTCATTGACCTGGTCCAGCATCTCGCGGTGCTGCCCGGTGACCGTCACGATGCAGCGGAAGAGTGGAGACTCCTGGAGCGCGCTGACGATCGGTGCCATCTTGATGGCTTCCGGCCTGGTTCCGAAGATCGGCATGATGCTGTGCATGGTCATTCCCCAAGGGTGTGCGAGTGGTTGGTAAGGTCTTTGGCCCGGGTTCAGCCGAAGAAAAGGGCAAGCGCGATGGCCTGCACCGCGATGACAACGAAGAGCATGGCCAAGAACGCCACACGCCGCTTGCGCCGATATGATGCGGCCCGGATGAGCTGCTGGGCTTCTTTTTCCCGGATAGCGGCAGCCTGGGCCGCAGCTTCAGCGGCCGGGCCTGTAGGCTCCCGCTCCGGGGCGTCTTGTGTTCTGGCATCCTGCTCGGCCGACGGTTCCTTATACGGTACTGGCTCCGCCCCGGGCACTAGGAGGGTGTCTGCGATCTCGGCGTGCATGCGCCGCCTGCGCAGGTGACGTGGCGCGGCGACCAGAGGGGGACGGCCGTCAGGAGAGTGTTCCAGCGTGTCCTCCTCGCCTGGGTCAGATGCCCGAACCGGCTGACCAGTTCAGCCGGTTGAGGTTCAATTGTTACATTTCCGCTCACTGATTGGCGCATTCCGGCCGCAAGGAAGCATCGATCAATCCTCCGGTTTCGACCACAAACCGCCGCAACCATTGGCCCAAATCCAGGTCCGGATGAGAGGCAACCATTTGTACGTCCGCCGTCGTGCACTGGCCAATCAGGCGCCCCGCACGGGTGAGGTGATAGCTGGATGTCACTACGGTGACGGACTTCCAGCCGTTGGCCTTGACCAGGTTGGAGATTGCCAGTGCTTCGCCGCGGGTGTCCAGGTCCGGGGGGCGGAAGCAAATGACGGCCGCGTTGGGGAAGGCGGCTGAATTGCACGCCTCATCCGCCTCCCGATTGCCGAACGTGTCCGTGTGTGAGATCACGAGGACCGGAACGTGGAATTCGGCCTGGAACTGGCGGGCCACCGGCAGTCGTTCGGACGCCGCGCCGCCGAGCATGATGACGGCGTCCGTCCGGTGCGTGCTGAGCGGTTCCACGTTGACGAACAGTTGAAGGGCGATGAGCAGCCACAGCAGGAGGCCCCCGACGGCGAAGGCGAGCACCCTGCGGGTGGCGGTATTCACCGCGGCGACGGAAGGAAGCACGGCTAAGAGTTTGGCACGCGGTCTTCAGGTGGCGAAATGGTGCGCCGGTACTGCGCCAAAACTTGGACAAAAGAATGCGTGATGCAGTTGTGATTTTGGAGATCAAAGTTACTGGGGTGACAGATGTGGATTGCCGTTTATGCTGTAGGCAACTTACGTCGCTCCCACCAACAGGTCTCCACCTGCGGTCTCACCCCTAAGCGAGCAATCTTGCGAAAACTAAACATAGCGGCAACCGTGATTGCCGCCGTGATGCTGGCAGCAACCTTGCCGCAGGCCGCCGTGGCCGCTGTCGAGGTGCCGGCCGCCGGACAGGTGTCCGCCGGAGCGCTGGCGCCGGCGGCTGCCATGCAGACTGGTGCCGTGCCGACAGGTGCTGTTCCGGCGGTGTCGGACCCGAGCCCGCAGCCGCAGGTGGATGACTTTGTGCGTCCGGAACCGCCCGCAGGCAGGGCCAAGTCCGAGTACACCTACGTCAGCGCGCCGCTGGCCGGTACGTTGAAAACCACATTGGTGACGGTGCAGCTGGCCGACAAGTCTGCCGCCGAAACGGACGCGGCCGTCCCCATGGCGGCGGCGAAGGCCTCGCTCAGCGCCGCCAACCGCTACTGGGCCTACGCCACCGCGGGCCGGGTGGACATTGCGCTGACTTCCTCGCGCCAGCTGCACAAGTCCGCCGCGACCTCCAAGCAGTCGCCGGCGCAGATTGTGGACATCGTCTCCCAGGAGCTGGGCTGGACGCAGAGTTCTTACACGGCACTGGTCATGTTCATCCCCGGCGCCTACCTCACAAACGGCGCCGCGGGCATGACCTACAGCAACGGCAACATCGGCGGCCGCATCCTGATGCCAAAAAACAGCCAGCTCTCCACGCCTGTCCTGGCACATGAGTTCGGGCACGCCCTTGGCATGGACCATGCCAACAGCCTGCTGTGCGGCAGCGGGGCCATGGACGTGGCCTCCGGGCCATTCGCCGGGTTTGCGGATGCCACCTGCAGCATCAAGACCTACGGCGACAACCTGGACCTGATGGGCATCTCGCACTTCGACATCATGCCGGAAATCAGCGCCAGCTTCTGGGAAATGGGCCGGTTCGGCAACGGTAACGAGATCGCCAACCTGGGCACGTTGTCCGCCCCCCGCACGGTGAACCTCAAGCCTTGGGCCGGAACGGGTGCCAACCGCGCAGCGAAGTTCACGGACCCGAAATCCGGCGAGGTCTATTTCCTGGAACTCCGCACCCCGGTCGGTTACGACTCCGTCATTGCGCAAGACGGAAACCGCGGCGTGAAGATCACTCAGCAAGGCGGAGGCAACACCTCGATCCTGCTTCCGCCCAATACCCGGGCAACTGCCTTCAACGGCTACTACAGCAACACCCAGGCCTGGCAGGCCGGCCAGACTTTCACGACGCACGCCGGCACGAAGGTCTCCATTGGCGCTGTCAGCGATACCGCGGCTACCGTGACGATCCGTCCGCCGGGTGCGCCCGCGAAGGGCTCCTTCGACAGCGCAGCCCTCGCGGTCACCTCGTCCGGCGCCACCATCAACGTCCGCGGATGGTCGGTGGATCCGGCCGCGGCCTCCACCTCCACCCAGACGCACATCTATGTCACAGCACCTAACGGCACGACGGCTGGCCATGCCTTCACCGCGAACAAACCGCGCGCCGACGTCAATGCGGCGCTGGGCATCAGCGGAAACCACGGCTTCCAGGAGTCGATCACCGTCAAAGCGGCCGGACAGTATGAAGCCTGCGCCTATGCAATCGGCATCTTCAACAACACAGCACTGGGCTGCCGGACCCTCACCCTGGCCGGCACGCCCGCTCCCGAGGGATCCCTCGATGAGGTCACCACCGCCATGGTGTCTGGCAAACCGTCCATCAAGCTGCGGGGCTGGGCCGTGGACCGCGGCCAGGCAGGCGCGTCCATCCCGGTCCACGTCTACGTGACCAGCCCCGCAGGGGCCACCACCGGCCAGGCCTTCACCGCCAACCTGCAGCGCCCGGACGTCAACCAGGCCTTGGGGGTCAGCGGCGCGCACGGGTTTGCGGTCACCGTCCCGGCGACGGAGACCGGCACGTATCGGGTCTGTGCCTACGCCATCCCCGTCGCCCCGTTTGCTGCCGGTAACACCACCCTGGGCTGCCGCAACGTCCCGGTGGCCGTCAGTGACCCGCCCACCGGATACCTGGATTCCGTGGCGTTCATCAACGCCGGGTCCTCGGCGCGGCTGGACGTCGCAGGCTGGTCCTTCGACGCCGGCGTCCCGTCGGCGTCGATCCCCGTCCAGCTGAGTGTCACGGCGCCCGACGGCAGCACCAAGTCAGTGACCACCCCCGCCAACGCTGCCCGGAGCGACGTCAACGCCGCCATGGGGATCGCCGGTTCGCACGGGTACCAGACATCCGTGAGCGTGACGAAGGCCGGTACGTACCGCGTCTGCGCCACCGGAATCGCGGTCGCGACCCTGACCAAGGGCAACGGCTTCCTGGGCTGCGTGAACGCTACGGCGACCCTTGCTGCGCGGCCGGTCGGCTACGTGGACAACATTGTGGTGCAGACCAGGACGCCGTCGGCGGTTATCACGGCTTCCGGCTGGACCTACGAACCCGGTACACCGGCGGCCTCCAACGCCGTACATATCTACGTCACGGGCCCGGACGGCAAGACCAAGGGCTACCCCTTCACCGCGAACGGGACCCGGCCGGACGTCAATGCCGCGTTTTCGCTGACCGGAAGCCACGGATTCCAGAACAGCATCCCGATCACCCTGTCCGGCCGCTACCGCGTGTGCGCATACGGCATCTCCGTGAGCCCGCTGAGTGCGGGCAACACGCTGCTCGGCTGCCGGGATGTGGTTGCGCAGCCCGCAGCCCCGGTGCGGGGTTACCTCGACACCGCCCGCCTCTCCGGGACCAGCACGAATAAATCGATCGTGGCGACCGGCTGGGCCATGGATCCGGGCTTCACGAGCCAGAGTGTTCCGGTCCGCGTCACCGTGAAGTCACCGGATTCGAGCTCCAAGAGCTACAGCGTCACGGCCAACCTGGCCCGGCCGGATGTAAACAGCGCGCTGGGCGTGACGGGAAACCACGGCTACCGTGCCGCCATTCCCATCAAGGCGCGGGGCAAGTACACCGTCTGTGTCTCCAGCGCCGGGGCCGGCGTCCTGCGGACCGGGGTGTCCGCGCTGGGGTGCCAGTCCCTTACCTACTGACGGACCGGAGGGTTCCTTCGAACCCTCCGGTCCGGCACGGTCAGTCCCTCGCGGTAGCGTAGGGCTGTGCCTGAAACTGTGCCCGAACCTGTGCCCGAAACCGCTGTCCCCGAAACCGCCGTGCCCGATGCCCTGCCCGCGGACGCCGCACTGACCGTTGCCGGCCTCTCGGAGTCCCAGCTGCTGGGACGCATCTTTCCGCGGCTGACGATCCCGCAGCCCAATGGCGGACCGGCGGCGGCGTCGTACTTGCTGCTGGGGCCGGGGGACGACGCCGCGATTGTCGCCGCGCCGGACGGGCGGACCGTGCTGAGCATCGACACCCAGGTGGCGGACCAGGATTTCCGGCTCGAATGGAACAACGGCTACCGGACCACCGGGTACGACGTCGGCTGGAAGGCCGCGGCGCAAAACCTCAGCGACATCAACGCCATGGGCGCCCGGGCCACGTCCGTTGTGGTCAGCCTGACCATGCCGCCGGAGACCCTTGTCTCCTGGGTGGAGGATTTCGCGGACGGCCTCGTGGCCGGCATCAGGGGCCTGGGGGCTCCGGCCTGCGCGGTGGCCGGCGGCGACCTCGGCCGCGGCCGCGAACTGGCGGTCAGCGTGGCGATCCTGGGGACCCTTGACGGCAAGGAGCCCGTCCTGCGCTCCGGGGCCCGGCCGGGGGACACCGTGGCCCTGGCGGGAACCGTGGGCCGCGCCGCCGCCGGGCTGGCGTTGCTTGAGTCGAGCGTCCCGGTGGGCGCCCTGACCGCCGGGCAGCGTTCCCTCCTGGACACCCAGTGCAGGCCGCAGCCGCCGCTCGCCGCCGGACCGCTGGCCCGTGAGGCGGGGGCGTCCGCCATGATGGACATCTCGGACGGCCTGGTCCGGGACGGAAACCGCATGGCGGCCGCCAGCCGCGCAATGCTGAACCTGGACGCCGCCGCCCTGAAGGAGCTGGCCGCCCCGCTGCTGCCGGCGTCGGAGCTGCTGGGGGCAGACCCGATGGCCTGGGTCCTCGGCGGCGGTGAAGACCATGGGCTGCTCGCCACTTTCCCGGCAGGGGTTCCGCTCCCTCCCGGGTTCACTGCGATAGGCTCGGTAGAGGCCCCTGCACCAACCGAAAGCACGGGAGTAACGATCGCGGGCAGGCCCGCTGACGCTGTGGGATGGGATCACTTTGCAGACTAAGATTGCCGCCAACGCGCAAGCGATGAAGCGGTGGTTGGGCAAGGCGGAAACCACGCTCGGCAACCACAGCGACCGCCTGAACGCCATCAACATCTTTCCGGTAGCCGACGGCGACACCGGCACCAACCTCTACCTGACTGTCCGCGCCGCGGCCCACGCCGCGGACGCCGCCGTGCCGGGACACCCGGACGGGGCGGCGCACGCGGCGCCGGACCCGACCCTGCATGACGTTGGCGCCGTCCTGGCGCAGGCCGGCCAGGTTGCCATGGAGCAGGCCCGCGGCAACTCGGGAACCCTGTTCGCCGTCTTCCTCTGCGCTGCCGCCGAACCCCTGGCCGGGCACACCCGGATCAGCTCACCCCTGCTGGCTGCGGCCCTGAACCGGGCCCAGATCCGGGCCTGGTCCGCGCTGAGTGATCCCGTGCCCGGCACCATGCTCTCCGTCATGGAGGCTGCCGCCCGGGCCGCGGCCGCCGTGGACTCCGCACACGACGGCGATGACAGCAACCAGACCCTGGGCCTGGCCCTGGACGCCGCCGTCGAGGCCGCCCTGGCCGCCGTGGTCCGCACGGAGGAGCAGCTCGCTGCCCTGCAGGCCGCCCACGTGGTGGACGCCGGCGGCGTGGGCATGCTGCTCATCCTGGACTGCCTCCGTTCGGCCGTGCTGGGCGAGGAGCTCCAGAGCGAACTGCTGGACGGACTGCACGGCTACGACGTCCAGGATCCGCATATCCACGTCGGCATGCCGCGCGACGAAGGTGTCGAAGTCATGTGCACCATTTCCCTGTCCCCGCTGGACGCCGCAATGATGCGCCAACGGCTCGACGAAATGGGCGACTCGGTGATCATGAGCCAGGTCGGCGGCGGCGCCGACGCCGCCGGGCTCTACCGCTGGCGCGTCCACGTCCACGTCCTGGATGCGGACCTCGCCGTCGCGCTGATCCGTTCCCTGGGCGAGCCCACGGACATTTCCGTGAGCGAGCTCGCAGTCCCGCGCGACCCGGAGGCACCGGCCGCCACAGTTGCCGCCACCGCAGCCCCTACAGTTGCCACTGCGCGTGCCGCCGAAACCCGAAACCCCGACGGACATGCACGCTGAACTTGAACTGGGCCTGGAGCGCCGCATCGGCAAGCGCTCCGCGGCTGTCATCGAAAAACACCTTGGCATCACCACTGTCGGCGGGCTCCTGAACTATTTTCCCCGCCGCTACCTCAGCCGCGGCGAGCTCACGCCCATCAGCGAGGTCCCGCTGGACGAGGAAGTGACCCTGATCGCCCGGGTGGTCTCCAACAGCACCCGGCCCATGCGCGCCCGGCGCGGTTCCCTCACCGACGTCGTGATCTCCGACGACGCCGGCGGTGCCGCTTCCACGCGGGCCGCCGGCGCACTGCCGGGTACGCTCAAGGTCAGTTTCTTCAACGGGTTCCGGGCCAAGGCCGAGCTGCAGCCGGGCCGGCGCGCCATGTTTTCCGGCAAGGTTACGCGCTACGCCGGATCCCTCGGCCTGACCAACCCGGATTTCCTGCTGCTGGACGAGGACCCCGAAACACCGGGCATCGACCCCGAGAAGCTCGCCGCCATGCCGATCCCGGTTTACCCGGCCACGGCGAAACTGACCAGCTGGTCCATCCAGAAGGTCATCTCGACGCTGCTGGACACCGTGGAACTGGAAACCCTCGGCGACCCGCTGCCCGCCGAGATCGCGGCGCGGGAGAAGTTCCTGCCGGTCGCGGACGCCTACCGGCTGATTCACGCCCCGCAAACACCGGCGGACTACCAGCGGGCCCGCGACCGGTTCCGCTACCAGGAAGCCCTGGTGCTCCAGTCGGCCCTGGCCCGCCGCCGCGCCCAGCTCGCCGCCGAGGAAGCGACGGCCCGCCGCCCGGCACCGGACGGGCTGCTGCCCGCCTTCGACCGCCAGCTCCCGTTTACGCTGACCGCCGGCCAGGCCGCCGTCGGCAAGACGCTCTCCGATGAGCTCGCCCAGGACTCGCCCATGAACCGGCTGCTGCAGGGCGAGGTGGGCTCCGGCAAGACGATCGTGGCACTGCGCGCCATGCTGCAGGTCGTGGACGCCGGGGGACAGGCTGCCCTGCTGGCGCCCACCGAAGTCCTCGCCGCCCAGCACTATGAATCCATCCGGCGCACGCTCGGACCGCTCTCCCGGGACGGGATGCTCGGCGGGTTCGGCCCGGACGCCGTCCAGGTCACCCTGCTCACCGGCTCCATGCCCACCGCGGCGCGGAAGCAGGCCATGCTCGACGCCGCCTCCGGAACGGCCGGAATCGTGATCGGCACCCACGCCCTGCTCAGCGACAACGTCTCCTTCTACGACCTTGGCCTGATCGTGGTGGACGAACAGCACCGCTTCGGCGTGGAGCAGCGCGACGCCCTCCGGGCCAAGGCCAGCAAACCGCCGCACCTGCTGGTCATGACCGCCACCCCGATTCCCCGGACCGTGGCCATGACCGTGTTCGGCGACCTCGAAACCTCCGTGCTCGATGAGCTCCCCGCCGGCCGCGCCCCGATCTCCACCCACGTGGTGGGGCTCGCGGAACACCCGGGGTGGGCCACCCGGATCTGGTCCCGTTCGCGGGAGGAGATCGACGCCGGCCACCAGGTCTACGTCGTTTGCCCCAAGATCGGCACGGACGACGACGGCGACTTCACCCCGGGCGAGGCCGAACCGTCCGCCGCGTACCTCGAAGGCGAGAACGGTTCCCGGGAACTCGCCTCGGTCACCGGCGTCGTGGAACATCTCCAGGACGAACCGGCCCTGGCCGGGGTGGCTGTGGCGCCGCTGCACGGCCGGCAGGACCCGGTGCTGAAGTCCGAGACCATGGCCTCCTTCACGGCCAACGAAACCAAGCTGCTGGTCTCCACCACCGTGATCGAAGTCGGCGTGGACGTCCACAACGCCACGCTCATGGTGATCCTGGACGCTGACCGTTTTGGCATCTCCCAGCTGCACCAGCTGCGCGGCAGGGTGGGCCGCGGCGGGCTGCCCGGAACCTGCCTGCTGGTCACCACCCTGGAGCCGGGCCATCCGAGCCGGCGCCGCCTGGATGCCGTAGCCGCCACCACCGACGGCTTCGAACTGTCCCAGGAGGACCTCAAGCTCCGCAGGGAAGGCGACATCCTGGGCGCCTCGCAGTCCGGCGGGCGCTCCACGCTGAAGCTGCTGCGCGTCCTCGAACACGAGGACGTGATCGCCCGGGCCCGGCAGGACGCCCAGCGGATCGTGGCCGCCGATCCCGCGCTGGCGGGCCAGCCCCGGCTTGCGGCCGCGATCGATGAATACCTGAACCCCGAGAAGGAGGCGTTCCTTGAACGCGGCTAGGACCACGAGCCAGGCAAGCACGTCCGCAGGGGTCCGCGCATGAGCCGGATCATTGCCGGGGCGGCCGGCGGCAGCACGCTGAACAGCGTGCCCGGGAACCTGACACGGCCCACCACCGACCGTGTCAAGGAGGCCCTGTTCTCCCGGCTGGACGCCTTCAACGTCATCGCCGGCGCCCGCGTGCTCGATCTGTACGCGGGATCCGGCTCGCTGGGGGTGGAGAGCGGCAGCCGCGGCGCGGACTCCGTGGACCTGGTCGAATTCGACGCCAAGGCAAGCGCCGTCTGCCAGCGGAACGCCGCTCTTGTCAACACCGTCACGGGCCGCAAGGTGGTCTCCGTGCACCGCTCCAAGGTCGAATCGTTCCTCGACCGGGCCGCCGACGCCGCGATCTGGGACCTGGTGTTCCTGGACCCGCCCTACCCCCTGGACGAGCCGGCCCTCGCTGCCGTGCTGGCCAAGCTGGTGCCGCACCTGGGCGAGGGAGCGGTCGTGGTGGTGGAACGCTCGTCCCGGAGCCCCGAACCGGCATGGCCCCAGGGCATGGAACGGTTTGCCGAGAAGAAGTACGGCGAAACCCGGCTGTGGTTCACCGAGCCCGGCGTGGAAGCCGCGGACGCTGTAGAAGCCGTGGACCTGGAGGCAGGGGACTAGCCGGCCAGCGCGTCCAAATCGACGCCGGCGAGCAGCCGGGCCGGATGCGGACCGCGCGCCGTGAGCGCCGCCGTCCAGACCTCCGGCCACGGCCCCTGCGTCCCGGTCAGGATGATGTTCCCGGGGTACCGGCCAGTGAACATTCCGGCCTCCGCGAAGGCCGAGACGTCGGCCATGGCCCGGCGCATGGCCGCGATCTGGCTCCGGACCAGGGTCAGTCCGGGTTCGTCGCCCACGTTGACGATCAACACGCCGCGCGGTGTCAGCCGGGCCGCCGCCTCCTGGTAGAACCCGGTACACGCGATGTGTTCCGGCGCCTCCGGCCCGGAGAAGATGTCCAGGATCACGACGTCGAAGCGCAGGTCCGCCGGAAGCCCGGCGAGGGCGTCGCGGGCATCGCCGATCACCGTGTGCAGCTCGGTTCCCTCCGGCAGGGGCAGCTGCGCGAGCACGAAGTCCAGCAGTTCCCGCTCCAGCTCCACGGCGTACTGAACCGAGCCGGGCCGGGTGGCCTGGATGTAGCGGGCCAGCGTCAGGGCCCCGGCGCCCAGGTGCAGCGCCGTGATCGGCTCGCCCCACGGGGCGGCGAGGTCCACCACGTGCCCGATCCTGCGCAGGTATTCGTAGAAGATGTCCGCGGGGTCGGCCAGGTTGACGTGGGACTGCTCGGCGCCGCCGATGCTCAGCACGAAGCCGCCGTCGGTAAAGGGATCCGGTTCGATTACGGCGTGCTGCCCGGTGGTCCGCAGGAACCGCGAGGCCCCGGGTTGCTGCCCGGCCATGTTCACAGCCTGTCGCGCAAGGTCGCCAGCCGCTCGGCGGCCTCCTCCAGCACGTGCAGCTGCTTGCAGAACGCGAAGCGGAGCAGGCTGCGGGTGCGTTCGGCGCCGTCGGTGTGGCAGAAGACGGGCACCGGGATCGCGGCGACGCCCACGAGGGCCGGCAGCCTGCGGGCCAGCTCCACGGAATCGGTGATCCCCAGCGGTGAGGTGTCCACGTTGACGAAGTAGGTCCCCTGTGGGGTCAGCACGTCGAGGCCGGCCGCGCGCAGTCCCTCGCTGAGGATGTCGCGCTTGTACCGGAGGGTGTCGGCGATGCCGGCGTAAAACTCGTCCGGAAGCCCCAGGCCCACCGCGATCGCGGCCTGGAAGGGCGTGCCGGAACTGTAGCTCAGGAACTGCTTGACCGTCCGGGCGGCGGCCACGAGCTCCTCCGGCCCGGAGAGCCAGCCGATCTTCCAGCCGGTGAAGGAGAACGTCTTGCCGGCCGAGGAAATGGTCAGCGTGCGCTCCGCCGCCCCGGGCAGCGTCGCGATCGGGATGTGCCGCACACCGAACGTCAGGTGCTCGTACACTTCGTCGGTGACGATGACGGCGTCGTATTTCGCGGCCAGTTCGACGACGCGCTCGAGCACCTCGCGGGGGAACACCGCTCCGGTCGGGTTGTGCGGATTGTTGATCAGCACCACCTTGGTGCGGTTGCTGAATGCGGCCTCGAGTGCGGCCAGGTCCGGCATGAAATCCGGGGCCAGGAGCGGGGCGGTGACATGCGTGGCGCCGGAGAGCCCGATGATGGCGCCGTAGGAGTCATAGAACGGCTCGAAGGTGAGCACTTCATCTCCCGGACCTACCAGCGCGAGCAGGGCGGCGGCGATGGCCTCCGTGGCGCCGGTCGTGACGATGATTTCGGTCTGCGGATCCGGGTCCAGCCCGTAGAACCGCTGCTGGTGCACCGAGATCGCCTCCCGCAGCGGCAGGATGCCCTTGCCGGGCGCATACTGGTTGGCTCCGGCGGCGATCGCGGCCTGGGCGGCCTCCTTGATCTCCAAGGGGCCGTCCTCGTCCGGGAAGCCCTGGCCAAGGTTGATGGCGCCCGTGCTCAGGGCCAGGGTGGTCATCTCCTCGAAGATCGTCACGCCCAGCGAGCCATCGGGGGAGAGCAGGTTGGCGCCGGTTGCGGCGCGCTGCCACGGCAACGGCATGAGGGGGCTCATCGGGTGCCCGCCTTCTCGTCCCGGCCGGTGAAGCTGTCCATGGTGGTGTAGATCCCAAAGACCTTTCCGCCCACGAAGTCCCACGCCCGCACCGGCAGTATGCCCTTGAGTACTTTCCCCAGCGTGGCCATGGCGGGGGCGATCAGCAGCGGCCGCCCGGCGGTCGTAGCGCGCCATGCCCTGTCCACGGCGTCCTCGGGCGTCATGAGCGGGGTCAGCAGGGGACCGCGGGCTCCCTCGAACATGCCGGTGGAAATGTAGCTGGGGCAGAAAGTGGTGACTTTCAGGTGGCCGTAGCCCTGCTGCTCAAGCTCGAGCCGGAGCGAGTCGCTCCAGCCGATGACGGCCCATTTCGAGGCCGCGTACACGCTCATCCGCGGATTCGAGACCGTGCCGGCGGCGGAGGCAACGTTGAGGATCCGGCGCGGGCGGCCGGCGGCGGCCATCATGTCCGGCAGGAACTCAAGGGTGACGTACATGGGGGCGAGGGCGTTGATGTCCATGGTCAGGGCGATGTCACGGTCCGGGGCGTGGTCCCAGAAGTACGCGCCGCGGACAATCCCGGCGTTGTTCACCAGCAGCGCCAGCGGCCCCTCGGCCCGGGCCTCCCGGGCGGCGCCGGCAATCGCGGCGCGATCCGCCAGGTCCACCGTGCGGGGGACGGCGCGGGCGCCCAGGGCGGCAACTTCAGCGGCGGTGCCGGCCAGGGTATCGGCGTCGACGTCCCAGAGGATCACCACCCCGGCGCCTTCCCGGGCGGCGCGGAGGGCGTAGAGCCGGCCCATGCCGCTGGCGGCACCGGTGACCAGGACCACGCCGCCGTCCACGGTGAAAGGCGGCGCAGTGACAGGCTGCGCAGCGACAGGCCGCACAGTGACAGGAGAAGTCGCGCGATTGTTCGATGCTGACATTCAGCCATGTTATCCCGGGCTGCGGCGCGGATACGGTAGGTTCGGAGCATGAGACGCGCTGTTTGCCCTGGCTCTTTTGACCCCATCCACAATGGACACCTGGAAGTCATTGCGCGTGCCGCGGGCCTCTTCGACGAGGTGATCGTGGCCGTGTCCACGAACTATTCCAAGAAGTACCGCTTCAGCCTGGAGGAGCGGATCGACATGGCCAGGGAAACGTTCGCGTCCTTGCGCGGGATCGTGGTTGAACCCGTGGGGGAGGGTCTCCTGGCCGAGTACTGCCGGCAGCGCGGTGTATCGGCGATCGTCAAGGGCCTGCGTTCGTCCTCGGACTTCGACTACGAGCTGCCGATGGCCACGATGAACCGGCAGCTGACCGGTGTCGAGACGGTGTTCCTGCCGGCGGAAAGCCACTACCTGCACCTGTCCTCCACCCTCATCAAAGAGGTCTTCGCCCTCGGCGGGGACGTCTCGGACTTTGTTCCCCGCTCCGTGCTGAAACGGCTGGCCCCGGGCGAGCCGGTCCCGAACCGGGCGCGCAAAGTGTAAGCTTGACCGGTACTCGGCGGCCTGCTGCCGGTTGCGGGGCCCGAATCCGAGGCCGCTTGTGGTGTGAACCGCCGGCGTGCCCCCGGTTTGAGTCCGTCCGGAAGTTCAGGCTAAGATAGTACGTCGGTCATATGTTCAACAGGAGTTCTCATTAAACGAGATGCTAGTTCGCCCTTGGCGTTCGACGTCAAGGACCTCGGACGCAGTCCGGGAAGCATGCGGACGCTGACGGAACATGTACCCGCGCCAAGTGATCTTGGCGTGGCGCTCATTGGCGTGCAGGAAGGCTCGGATGTCGAGCTGAACCTGCGGCTTGAGGCCGTACACGAAGGAATTCTGGTATCAGGAACCGCGCACGTTGAAGTTACTGGCGAATGCGGCCGATGCCTGGATCCCCTTGCGTATGACCAAGAGGTTGATGTGCAAGAACTTTTCTTCTACGAGGATGCTGTGTTCTCCGACGAAGAAGACGAAGAAGAGCAACGTCGAGTCGAGCACGATCTGATCGATCTTGAGCCGGTGTTGCGGGACGCAGTTGTCACCATACTGCCGTTCCAGCCGGTGTGCCGGGAAGACTGCCAGGGCCTTTGCTCCGAATGTGGAGTGCGCCTGGAAGACGAGCCGGGGCATCACCACGAGGTCGTAGATCCTCGCTGGGCCGCCCTGGCTGACTTGGCTAAGCCTGACCGGCAAAACTGATTTGTAAGTGTTTTTCTAGAGAGAAATGAGTTAGCCGTGGCTGTCCCGAAGCGGAAAATGTCTCGCTCGAATACCCGCGCCCGCCGCTCCCAGTGGAAGGCAACTGCCCCCCACCTGGTGAAGACTGTCGAGAACGGCCAGGTCACGTACAGCCTGCCGCACCAGGCAAAGGTCGTTACCGACTCGGCTGGCACTGCGCTGTTCCTTGAGTACAAGGGCCGCAAGGTCGCAGACGTCTAATCCGCCAACAGGCTGAAAAAGATGTCTTCAACTGAAGAGCTTCTGAAGCGTCTCGGTGTCACTATTGACGCCGGGACGCTTCGTCTTGCGCTCACACACCGTTCCTACGCCTACGAAAACGGCGGCATCCCCACCAACGAACGGCTCGAGTTCCTGGGCGACTCCATCCTGGGGTTCTCCGTAACGGACGCGCTGTACCGTGACAACCCCACGCTGCCCGAAGGCGACCTGGCCAAGCGCCGCTCCGCCGTCGTCAGCACCCGGGCGCTGGCCGGCATCGGCCGCAGCATCGGGCTGGGGGAGTACATCTACCTTGGACAGGGCGAAAAGCTCACCGAAGGCAAGAACAAGGCCTCCATCCTGGCGGACACCATGGAGGCGCTGATCGGCGCCACCTACCTCTCCAACGACATCGAGACGGCCCGGCAGCTGGTCATGCGGCTGGTCGGCCCGCTGTTGAAGGACGCCGCCGCCCTCGGCGCGGGCACCGACTGGAAGACTTCCATCCAGGAGCTCGCCGCCAGCCGGCAGCTTGGGACCATCAACTACGCGGTCGACGGCTCCGGGCCGGACCACGCCCGGACGTTCGAGGCCGTGCTGCGGATCGGCGGCACGGACTACGGCACCGGCACCGGCAACTCCAAGAAAGAGGCCGAACAGGAAGCCGCCGCCGACGCCTGGCGCCGGCTGACCGCCCCGTCCGCGCCGGATCCGCAGCAACTGCAGTCCCAGACCGGCAGCTAGGCAGCGGCATTGCCTGAACTGCCCGAGGTCGAGGTGGTCCGGCGCGGCCTGGTGAGCTGGGTGCGCGGCCGGACCATCACCTCCGTCGAGGTGCTGGACCCCCGCTCCCTGCGCCGGCACGCCCTGGGACCGGACGACTTTGCCGGCAACCTTGAAGGCGCGCGGGTCCTGGACGTGGTCCGCCGCGGCAAATTCCTGTGGATGCCACTGGCGGACACGCCCGCCCCGCCCGGAAACGGTACCCCGGCCGGCGGGCCCGCCCCCGCCGTCGCGCTCATGGCCCATCTGGGCATGTCCGGCCAGCTGCTTATGCAGGACCCCGGCGTTCCGGACGAAAAACACCTGAAGGTCAGGCTGCGGCTCAGCCCAGCCGACGGCATGCCCGAACAGCTCCGGTTCGTGGACCAGCGCATCTTCGGCGGCCTGTTCCTGACCACGCTGATCCCCACCGACGACGGCGGCCCCGGCGGCCTCGCCGAAACGCCGCTGCCGCTCATCGCCGAGGAAGCCGCGCACATTGCCCGCGACCCGCTGGATCCCTGGTTCTCCTTCGAGACCTTCTACCGGCGCCTGCGGGCCCGCAAAACCGGGCTCAAGCGGGCGCTGCTGGACCAGGGCCTGGTCTCGGGGATCGGCAACATCTACGCGGACGAGGCCCTCTGGACGGCGCGGCTGCACTACGCCCGGCCCACCGACACCCTGCGCCGACCCGATGCGCTGCGGGTCCTCGACGCCGCCCGTGCGGTCATGACGGATGCCCTGGCCGCCGGCGGCACGAGCTTCGATTCGCTCTACGTCAACGTCAACGGAGCCTCCGGGTACTTCGACCGTTCCCTGAACGCCTACGGCCGGGAGGGGCTCGAGTGCAAGCGCTGCGCCGCCGCCGGCCGGGTCAGCCGGCTCCTGCGGGAACAGTTCATGAACCGGTCCTCGTACACCTGCCCCGTCTGCCAGCCCCGGCCGCGGAACGGGCGCTGGTAGGGGGAGTCCGGGCGTAGTGCCCGGCCAGCCTCACCAGGCCCTCGTCAAGCGAAACGGCGGGGGCCCAGTTGAGGAGTTCACGGGTCCCGCGCTGGTCGAACCAGTGGGCCGTGGAGAGCTGCTCAGCGAGGAATCTGGTCATCGGCGGCTCCCCCGCCCGGCCGGACCGGGACCACACCTTCTCCACCACCGATCCCGCAGCCCGCGCGAGACTGCCCGGCACCGTCCACGACGGCGCAGGGACGCCGCCCGCGGCGCAAATGCCCGCCAGCAGCTCACCAACCGGGCGGGGTTCGCCGTTGCTGACCACGAGCGCCCGGCCGTGGATGTGCTCCATCCGGTCAAGCGCGGCGACGATGGCCGAAGCGGCGTTGTCCACGTAGGTCGTGTCGATCAGGGCCGCACCGGCGTCGAGCAGCGGCAGGCGGCCGCGGCTGGCACGTTCCAGCACCCGTTCCACCAGCTGGGTGTCACCCGGGCCCCAGACGATGTGCGGGCGCACCGCCGTGACCCGGAAACCCGGCGAGTCCGCGGCCAGCGCCAGCAGTTCGGCCTCGGCCTTCGTGCGGGAGTAGTCACCGTGCGCGCGGGCCGGGTCCGCCGCCTCGGCGCCCAGCCCGGCGATGGCGGCCCCGGAATTGGCCACGGACGGGGAGGAAACAAACACCAGCTCCCGCACACCGGCCTCGCGGGCGGCCCGGAGCAGGCGGCGCGTGCCTTCGACATTGACCTCGTCGAACTCCGCGGCACGGCCCGTGAAGGACACCTTCGCGGCCAGGTGGATGACGCCCTCGGCGCCGGAGACGGCGCGGCGCACGGCGGCCTCGTCCGCAACGGACCCTTGGAGGTCCGTGGCGCCGTCGACGCCGGAGGGGCGGCGCTGGAACGTGCTGACGGCGTGGCCCTGCCGCACCAGCAGCCGTGCCACCTCCCGCCCGAGCAGTCCGCTCGCGCCGGTGACGAGGACCCTCATGGCGTGCCCGGACGGCCGCCGGCCAGCACCGCCGAAGCCCACCGGGCCAGGCGGCTCCGGTCGATCTTGGCGTTGTGGCGGACGTCGGTCGGCTGGGAGGGGACAGCGAGCACGGCGGAGACGCTGACCCCTGCCGCGCGGGCGGCGTCCCGCACGCGGCCCGCCAGCTGCGGCGCGGCGGGACCGGCCCGGCGGACCGGCGGAACTGTTTCGACGACGGCGACGACAGCCTGGGTCCCGGACGGACCGACCCCGACGACGGCTGCCATCCCGACGTCGTCCAGGCGTTCGATGGCCTGCTCGGCGCCCACCGGCGTCACCACGGCGCCCGGGGCCGTCACGACGTGCACGAGGCGTCCTTCCACCCAGAGCCGGCCGGCGGCGTCGAGGTGCCCCACGTCGCCGGTGCGGTGCCATCCGGCCGTGCGGACGCTCTCGCACTGGGTCAGCCAGAGCCGGTCGTAGGCTTCTTTCACGTGCGGGGCGCTGACGAGGATCTCCCCGCTCACTCCGGCCTCGCTGACGGGCTCGTTCCCGGGTGCGGTGCCGTCCGCGGCCAGCGGGATGATGGCCACGCGGGCGCCCTGCACCGGCCGGCCCACGCACACGCCGTTGCCGGCGCCTGCCATGGTCCCGGCGGCGGCGTCGGCCGCGGCGGCACGGATCTGTTCGAGGCTGATGTCCGTGACGGGCAGCGCCTCGGTCATCCCGTACGGGGTATGCAGCGAGGCGCGCGGCAGCAGCCGCTGCACCTCTGCGAGGAGGGATTCAGGGACCGGCGCGCCGGCGGAGAGCAGCAGCTCAACGCGCCCCAGCGCCTCGTGTCCGGCCCGGCTCAGGCCGGCCCGGGTGGCCAGGACGTTGCGCAGCGCCGCGGGCGAGGCGAAGACCACCGTGGCGTCGATGGCTGCTGCGGCGTGCGCCAGCGCGCTGGCCGTCAGGGTGCGGGGGGCGGTGACGTCCATGGCGGGCGTCACTGAAACGGCTCCGAGCGCCGGTCCCAGCAGGGCGAACGGCGCGAAGCCCGCCACCAGGCGTGCGCCCGGGCGGATCCCCAGCGTCGCGGCCACGGCATCGCGCATCGCTGCCAGCCGCCGGTGCGTGTAGACCACGCCCTTGGCGGGCCCGGTGGAACCGGAGGTGAACAGCACCGCGGCGGGGGCGTCCGGGTCCGGAACCGGGGCCGTGCCCGGGCGGGGGAGTCCGGGGCTGAGGCCGGCTCCGCGGCGGGCAAGGGCAGCGAGGGAGGTCTCGACGGCGAGGAGCCGGTGGCGGCGGGCCGGCAGGTCCCGCACACTGATGCGCCGCCCCGGCCAGCCAAGTACCGAGGCGGCCGCCAGGGCCTTGTCGATTCCGATGAAGAAGTCCGGGGTGGCGCCCTTCACCGCACGGCTCAGGCCGCGGGTGCCCAGGCCGGCGTCGGCCACGATGACCACCGCGCCGAGCCGCAGGCAGGCGTAGAGGACCACGGTCAGATCCACGCCCGGCGGAACCATCAGGCTCACCCGGGTGCCGTTCCCTACACCGGCGTCCTGCAGGCCCGCCGCGAGGGCGGCGATGTTCTGTTCGAGCTCCTGCCAGCTGAGCGAACGGGCGACGCTGCCGTCCCTGGCCATTTCCGCGACGGCGGTATCCCCGGCCGCCGGTCCCGCCGCCAGCTCGGCGAGGGGCGCCCAAAGGGGCGGGACCCCGGCGCCGGGCTCCAGGGGCCCGGCCCCGAATTCCAGCATCGAGTCGTCGGCCGGGCCGTCGGCCGGCCCGCTGTCCGGCCCGCACTCGGCCAGCCACTCGAAGACGGGCGCGGCGATGTCCCGGTCTTCCGCGACCAGGTGGCCGGCACCCTCGAAGCGGTGAACTTTCGCGTCCGGCAGCCGGCCGATGAGGTCCTTGAGGTACCGGTCGGAAAAGATCGGATCGCGCGGGCCCCAGAGCATCAGGGCCGGAACCCCCAGCCCGCGCACCCCTTCCGCGACGCGGCTGAGCGTCGGAAAGCTGGGATGGGACGCGTCGGCGGGAATGTCCGCGACAAAGTTCCCCACGCCGGCGCGTCGGCCGGCGCCGCGATAGGGGGCCATGAAAGCGCCACGGACATCCGCGGTGAGCGGCGGGCGGGCCAGGGCATGCGTCACGCGCAGGAAGCTGTCCGTCCCCGTCGTTCCCCAGCGGTGCACGGCAGGGTGCAAGGCAAGCCGCAGCGCAGGCGGTATACGGGTGCCGGAGGGCTGGTGCACGGCCGTGTTGGTCAGCACCACGCCGGCGAGCTGCTGCGGATGGGCCACGGCCCAGCCCAGGCTGATCACGCCGCCCCAGTCGTGGCCGACGGTGACGACCGGCCCATCCAGGCCGAGCGCCGCGGTGAGGTCGCCCAGGTCGTTGATCCGGTCCTCCAGGCGCCGGAACGTGCCGGTGCGCTCGGAGAAGCCCATGTCCAGCTGGTCCACGGCCACCACGCGCCACGGATGTGCGGGGTCGGATCCGGCGGCCAGCAGGGTCCGCCACAGGTAGGACCACGTCGGGTTGCCGTGCACGCACAGCAGGGTGCCGGCAGGAGTCAGGCCGCGGCGCGCGAGCTGGGCACCGTTGTCCAGCAGGTGCCAGCGGCGCACGGTGCCGGGCTCATCCGCGGCGGAGGTGGACGCCACATCGATCTCGCGCGACCATTCGGGGTCGACGCCGGGCCAGTCGGCGGTTACCAAACGATTTCCACCATGGCGGTGTTCAGGCCGGAACCGACGCCCATGCACAGCACGCGGTCCCCGGCGGCGAGAGTCTGCGCTTCGGCCGCGAGGGTCATGGGGAGGGAGGCCGGGCCCACATTGCCCCAATGCGGGAACGTGATCGGCACCTTGTCCGGGTCCAGGTCAATGGCGTTGATGATGGCCTGGGTATAGGCATTGCTCACCTGGTGCGTGACGTACCGGTCCATCGAGGCCCAGTCCCACTCCGGCTGGGCCTCGTGCCAGGCATCGACCACGAGCTGCAGGCCGCCGTCGAGCAGGCCTTTGGTGTCGGTGGCCATGCCGTCAATGCTGCCCACGCACAGTTCATGGTGCTCGGTTCCGGCACGCATCACGCCGCCGAGGACCCGGTGCGCCCCGGGGTGCTCGTCCGCCGGGCCCAGGACGGCCGCAGCGGCTCCGGAGCCGAGCGTCAGTGTGGCGAACTCGCGGTTGAAGTCCTCGCGGGTCGTCTCGGGCCGCTGCAGCCGGGCCAGGGTGGCCTCCTGCGTTGGCTGGGCGTCTTCACCGTTGACGATCATCGCGTACTTGATCTGGCCGGAGTCGATCATGTTGGCCGCCAGCGTCATGCCGTTGACGAATCCAAGGCAGGCGTTGGCCAGATCAAAGTTCATGGCCGACGAAGGCAGGCGCAGTCCGTGGTGGATCTTCACCGCGACGGACGGTTCGAGGTTGCGCCGCGTCACGGAGGTGTTGATCAGCAGGCCAATCTCGGACGCTTCGATGCCGGACTCGGCCAGGGCCTTTGCGCCCGCCTCGATGGCTGCGTCGTCGAACGATGTCCCGGGGGCCCACCAGCGCCGGTGTGTGATGCCTGCGACCCGTTCGAGCAGCTTCGGGGGGACCCTCAGCCGCCGCAGGGTCGAAGCCAGCCTGCGGTCGAAATCCATGGAACTGATGATCGTCGGAGCTTCGACGCTGCTTACCGAAAGTAGAGCGGTGTTGCTGTGCCGGAATGTTGCATTGCCTACCAATTCAAGCCCCTCTTCATGTCCGTCCTGCGCTCCGGCGGTGGCCGCTCACAAGCCCGAGAGCTTAACTATGCCCCGTGCAGGTCAATTCCCGCATATGCGGCCTCAGCCATCTGCGGCGGCTTCGCGCTGGTTCTGCGCGGAATGGCCGCAGATGCGCAGTAGATTGTAAGTATCCGGGGCCGCCCCGGAACCCCCGTGTCCGTCCGAATCATGCTTTCGTCGGACAGCGGACCAGTCCGCCGACCAGGAGAACCGAAGCGCCTTGCACCTGAAAAGTTTGACCGTCCGGGGATTCAAGTCGTTCGCCTCGGCGACGACCTTTGAATTCGAACCGGGCGTCACCGCCGTGGTGGGCCCCAACGGCTCGGGCAAATCCAACGTGGTGGACGCGCTGGCGTGGGTCATGGGCGAACAGGGAGCCAAGACCCTCCGCGGCGGCAAGATGGAAGACGTGATCTTCGCCGGCACCTCGGGCCGGCCGCCCCTGGGGAGGGCGCACGTCTCGCTGACCATCGATAACAGCGACGGCGCCCTCCCGATCGAATACAGCGAGGTCACGATCTCGCGCACGCTGTTCCGGACCGGCGGCTCGGAATACGCCATCAACGGCGCGGGATGCCGGCTGCTCGATATCCAGGAGCTGCTCTCCGACTCGGGCCTGGGCCGCGAGATGCACGTGATTGTCGGCCAGGGCCAGCTGGACAAGGTCCTGCACGCCACCCCCGAGGACCGGCGCGGCTTCATTGAGGAGGCCGCCGGCATCCTCAAACACCGCCGCCGCAAGGAAAAGACGGTCCGCAAACTCGAAGCCATGCAGGCCAATTTGTCCCGGCTCAGCGACCTCACCGGCGAAATCCGGCGGCAGCTGACCCCGCTGGGCAAACAGGCCGAGGTGGCCCGGCGCGCCCAGAGCGTCCAGTTCGAGGTCCGTGACGCCCGCTCACGGCTCCTGGCCGACGACCTCGTTGCGCTGCAGTCCGCGCTGGCGCAGGACGTGGCGGATGAATCGGCGCTCAAGGCACGCCGCGCCGTCGTCGAACGCGACCTCGAGGCGGGGCGGCAGCGCCAGGCCGTCCTCGAGGGGCTCGCAGCCGAGGCCACGCCCGCGCTGAACGCCGCGCGGGAGAACTGGTATTCGCTTTCCACCGGGCGCGAACGGCTCCGTTCCCTCGGTTCGCTCGCCGAGGAACGCCGCCGCCTGCTCGGCGCCGCGGACGTGGTTCCGGACACCGGCCGGGACCCTGACCAGCTGGAGCAGCAGGCCGCCCGCGTCCGCGACGAGCAGTCCGGGCTGGAACGGCAGATCCTGGACCGCACCGAGGCCCTGGACACCGCGACAGCCGCCAAACACGACGCCGAACAGGCCGCCGCCGCCGAGGACAAGCGGCTCGCGGCCCTGCTCCGGGCCGCCGCGGACCGGCGTGAAGGCCTGGCCAAGCTCGCCGGGCAGGTCGGCGCGGCACGGTCCCGCGTCGAGTCTGCCCAGTCCGAGCTCGGCCGCCTCCGCGAATCGCAAAAGGCCGGCGAGGAGCGCCGCCGGCAGGCGCACAGCGAGTTCACGGCCCTGGAAGCGCAGGTCGCAGGGGTCGAGGACGGCGAGGAATCGCTCGACGCCGATTACGAGGCCGCGAGCGAGGCCCTCGAAACCATCATCGCCGAAATTGTCGCCCTGAAGGCGGCCGAGCGTGAAGGCGAGCGGGAACGCGGCGCCCTTATGGCCCGCCGCGATGCCCTCCAGCTGGGCCTGAACCGCAAAGACGGCTCCGGGCACGTGCTCGGCGCCACAGCCGGGGACCTGGCCGACGGGGTCCTGGGATCGCTGGCATCCATGATCACCGTGGATCCCGGATTCGAGGCCGCCGTCGCCGCCGCACTCGGCAGCGCGTCCGACGCCGTGGTGGTCCGGGACCAGCAGACGGCCGCCGCTGCCGTGCGGCTGCTGCGCGCGGACGACGCCGGCCGTGCCGCGCTGCTGCTGGCCGGCCCCCCGGCCGGGTCCCCGCCGCCGGTGGCCGATGCGCTGACGGCCGATGCATTAACCGGCGGCAGCACGCTTCCCGCGGGCGCGCGCTGGGCTGTGGATCTGGTGGATCTTGTGTCGGCTGCGGCACCGGACGCCGCCGGCCTGCCGCTGCCCGCCCTGCTGGCCGGCGTCGCCGTCGTCGAGGACCTGGATGCCGCAGCGCAGCTGATCGCCGCGCGTCCCGAGCTGACCGCCGTGACCCGGACCGGGGACGTCTTCACGGCGCTGACCGTGACCGGCGGGTCCGCGTCGGCGCCGTCGCTGCTGGAAGTCCAGGCCGCCGTCGACGACGCCGCGTCGAAGCTGGCCGCCGTCACCGCCGCGCTCGAACGCAACCGCTTCGCACTCTCCACCGCCCGGACCCGGCGCGCCGAAGCTCAGGACCGTGCCGACGCGGCCCTCGCGAAACTCCACGATTCCGACGCGAAACTCGCGGCCGTCGCCGAACGCCTGGGCCACCTGAACGCGGTGCTGCGCAGCGCCGTCGCCGAAAGTGAGCGGCTGGCCGCGTCCCTGGCCAGGGCTGAGGCCCAGATTGTCAGCGAACAAGGTGCGCTGGAAGCGGTGGCGGCCCGGCTCGCCGCGGCCTCAGAGGCCCCCGCGGAGCAGGAACCTTCCCCGGAGCACCGGGATGCCCTGGCCCTGGCCGCCTCGCTGGCCCGCACGGCCGAGATGGAGGCCAGGCTCGCCCTGCGCAGCGCCGAGGAACAGCTCACGGCCACCCGCAACCGGGCGGCGTCGCTGGAACGGGCCGCCGCCACCGAACGCCGCGCCCGCGAGGAAGCCGCGGAACGGGCCCGCCGCCGCCGGCTCCAGGCCCGGCGCGCCGCCGCCGCCGCCGGCGCCGTGCAGCAGGTCATCGGATTCATCGACGTGTCCGTGGAACTGGCCCGCCGCGAGCGGGACAGCGCCGAGGAACGCAGGGACGCCATGGACCTTGAACTGGCCGGGGTCCGCAGCGGCAACGACGCGCTGGCCCGCGAACTGGCCGAACTCACCGACTCCGTGCACCGCGACGAGCTCGCCCGCACGCAGCAGCGGCTGCGGATCGAGGCGCTGGAACTGAAGAGCGTGGAGGAGCTCGGGCTGACTGCCGGACAGCTCGTGGCCGACTACGGACCGGACCTGCCTGTCCCGGTCCCTGCCGGCGACTCGGCGGACAAATGGGCCGCATTGCGCGCCCCGGTGGACGAGGACGGACGCGAGATTTCCGAAGGCAAGCCCTTCGTCCGTGCGGAACAGGAAAAACGGCTCAAACGCGCCGAACGCGACCTCGCGGCCCTGGGGAAGGTCAACCCGCTGGCGCTCGAGGAGTTCGCCGCGCTTGAGGAGCGCCACCAGTTCCTCAGCACCCAGCTCGAAGACCTGAAGTCCAGCCGCAAAGACCTGCTGGACATCATCAAGGAAGTCGACGACCGCGTCCAGAAGGTCTTCGGCGAGGCCTTCGAGGACACCTCCCGGCAGTTCGTCCGCGTCTTCGCCCGGCTGTTCCCCGGCGGCGAGGGCCGGCTGGTCCTGACCGACCCCACCGACATGCTCACCACCGGCATCGAAGTCGAAGCCCGCCCGGCCGGCAAGAAAATCAAGCGGCTCTCGCTGCTTTCCGGCGGCGAACGCTCCCTGACGGCCGTGGCGCTGCTGGTGGCCATCTTCAAGGCACGGCCCTCGCCCTTCTACGTCATGGACGAGGTCGAGGCCGCGCTCGATGACACCAACCTGGGCCGCCTCATCACCATCTTCGAAGAACTCCGCGAATCCAGCCAGCTGATCGTCATCACGCACCAGAAACGCACCATGGAAGTCGCCGACGCCCTCTATGGCGTCACAATGCGCGGCGACGGCGTCTCCACGGTGATCAGCCAGCGGCTCAGTGCGGAGATCTAGGCAAACGTCCAGGTCCCGGCACGACGGCGCCCGCGCGCAACAAAAGCGCTGGCCACGGCCCATTTGGGGTTTGTGAGAAGCTAGGGGAGTGAACGATATCCTCCCCATCATTCTGCCCATTTTCGCTGTCCTGGTGGTCCTCGGTGTGCTGATCCCGGTGCTCATGAAGACCCGGAAGAGCGCCAAGACCTACACCGGCCCGCGTGACGCGAACGACCCCGTGCAGGCCCCGGGAGCCGGAACCCTTGTGGAGGACCGTCCCGCGCAGGCGCCGGCACCGGCACGGACCTCGCCGGACGGCGTCGAAATCGAAGAACCAACCCTCGAAGTTCCGGACGACGCAGCCGGGCTGGAAACCGTCCCGGTCGAAACGCCGCTGCCGGTGGCCGGGCGGCTGATGCGGCTGCGCGAGCGGCTCGTCAAGTCCAACAACATCCTGGGCAAGGGACTCCTGGCCCTGCTCTCGGCGGACAAGATCGATGAAGACGTCTGGGATGAGGTCGAGGAAACCCTGCTGCTGGCCGATCTCGGCACCGAACCGACCATGCAGCTCGTGGACTCACTCCGCGAACGCGTCAAGGTGATGGGCACGCGGGACCCTGAGCACGTCAAGGCCCTGCTCCGGGAGGAACTCATCAAGCTCGTGGATCCGACCATGGACCGGAGCCTGAACGTCGAGCGCCACGGCGACAAGCCCGCCGTCATGATGGTTGTCGGCGTCAACGGCGTTGGCAAGACCACCACCGTGGGCAAGCTGGCCCGAGTCCTCGTGGCCGAGGACAAGGACGTGCTGCTGGGCGCGGCGGACACCTTCCGCGCCGCCGCCGCCGAGCAGCTGGCCACGTGGGGCCAGCGCGTCGGCGTGCCCACCGTGAAGTCGGACATCGACGGCGCGGACCCGGCCTCGGTGGCCTACGAGGCCGTCAAGGCCGGCATCGACCAGGAAGTCGACGTCGTCATGATCGACACCGCGGGGCGCCTGCAGAACAAGGTGGGCCTCATGGACGAGCTCAGCAAGGTCAAGCGGGTCATCGAAAAGCTGGCCGAGGTGGACGAGGTGCTGCTGGTCCTGGACGCCACCACCGGCCAGAACGGACTCAACCAGGCCCGGGTGTTCTCCGAGGTCGTGAACATCACCGGGATCGTCCTGACCAAGCTGGACGGCACCGCCAAGGGCGGGATCGTCGTCGCCATCCAGAAATCCCTCGGAGTCCCGGTGAAGCTGATCGGCCTGGGCGAAGGCGCCGACGACCTCGCGCCGTTCGACGCTGAAGGCTTCGTGGATGCGCTGCTGAACTAGCCCGCACCGCAACAAAAAGAGTGCCCCGGTCCTGTCTGGTGAGTTCAGACGGAACCGGGGCACTCTTTGTTCAAGTGGCTAGTACTTGAAGTTCAGGACCGTCACTGTGCCGGCCGTCAGCTTGAACTGCTGCGTCTGGGACTTGTACGCGAAGCCGGGCACCGTGGCGCGCTTGGCGAGGGGCGTGGGCTCGGCCTTGGCGCCATCGATCACGGTCTGGTCCTCGGCTGCGTAGCTGGGTCCGCTGAGCTGGGTCATGGTCCCGGTGACCGGTTTGCCCGGAAGGTTCAGGGTGACGGAAGTCTGCGCGGCCTTTTCGGGGTCGTTTTCGTTGATGATCACCACGCTGGTGCTGCCGTCGGCGTTCTGCAGCGCGTAGCTGAACGCCGGGCCGCCTCCGGCGCTGTTCACTTTCATGAACTTGCCGGCCTCGAGCTCGGCCACCATGGAGATGCCGAAGAAGTTGGCCCGGCCGGACATCTGGCCGTTGCCGAACGGGTAGGCCCCGGCGCTGCAGATGGCGGACAGGGGCGGGCCGCCCTTGCAGGTCAGCAGCGAGCTGTGGAAGCCGATTCGGGTGATGCCCAGCTGGGCGGCGGTGAGGGCATAGTCTGCCGCCCAGAGCGCAGATGCGTGGGTGCGGGAGGTCTCATTGGAACCGGGGCACGCCGAGATCCCGGTTTCCGGAATCCAGGTTTCCAGGCCGGCGGCCTGACCCACCGCGAGGGCCGCCTTCTGGTAGTTGACGCCACGGTCGTGCATCGTTCGGCTCATCGCGTTTGCCAAGGTAGGCGAGTCCTGGGGCAAGCTGCCGTCACAGTTGGAGAGCGGGTAGTGGTGGAACGTCAGGATCTTCTTCTGCGGGAGGTCCGCATCGACGAACGGCTGCCACCACTTCTGGTCGTAGGCGCCCGGGCCGGAGATGGGCACGTTCGGCGCCACTGCATAGATCGCGTTGGCGTAGTCCTTCAATTCCCGAATGTACTGATCCAGGCTGTAGCCGCTGCCGGACTTCACATCGTTGAACACGAAGCCGTTGGGCTCATTGCCCACAGTGATGCTCAGCAGCCGGTCGCCGAGGATCGCCGAGGCGTTTTTGGCCATGTCCGCAGCCCGCGCCGGGTTGTAGTGGCCCAGATCCACTGTGAGGCTGACCCTGGCGTCGCCGGCGTCCAGCAGGGTCTTGAGCCGGACCAGGTCTGCCGGGCCCACGGCCTTGACCGGGTGCGTCTTGTCACCCTTGTAGTCGGCGGGGACGGCCTCGCCGGTGGAGGTCCAGAAGAAACGCCGGTCCACGGCGTTGCCGCCGAAACGCAGGACCGGCTGGTCGATCTCCTTGAGCAGCTTGACCATCGACGCGTTGTCGCTGCTGAGGTCGGGATCGGCCAGATCCGTGGCCTCCAGGGAAATTCCCGCCATGCCCTTGTTCAGGGAAGTGCCCACGAGGTCGCTGGAGACATCGACCTTGAGGGGCTCAACCTTTTCCAGCGGCGACCCGGCCGGCGGACCCGGCTGCGCGTAATAGGTGACGGTCGGGCCCACCTCGGCAGGGGCGAGCGCCGGTGCCGACTGGGCCGGGGAAGAAGCGGCCGGCGGGGCCGGCGTCGGGTTTCCGAGGGCGAGGGGAACCAGTACTGCTGCGGCGACGGCGATAATTCCGGCGCCGGCGATCAGCCCTGCGCGCTTCCTGTTTCCCGCGCTTGTGCCCGCACTCTTACCGGGGTTTGCGGGTTGGGCGGGGTCGGGGCTTTCGGCTTTCCCGGGGGAAGAGTCGAATTTGGCCATGGGGGATTACCTCCGGAAGTTTGTGGCACGTGCCCCCAGCTTAGCCAAGGGCGAAGGCCGCCGCTGACCGGAAGGCCCTGGACAACGTCCCGTGCACGGTCCCGGACAAGATCCCGGCGGAGGCGCCGCCCGGAGCGGACCAGCGGCGGCAACGCCGCAGGTCAGGCGCGGTCCGGGGCCGGCCGGCGGAACGTTTCGCGGGCCGGCAACCACACTGCGGCGGCGGCCAACAGGATGCCGCCAGTGACCCCAAAGGCCCAGCCGTAGCCCAGCCGGTCCGCCAGCAGCCCGGCCACCACCGGTCCGACAATTGCGCCGCTGTCGGAAGCCATCTGGAAGACGGCCAGGACGCGGCCGCCCGAGCGCTCGTTGCCGATCACGTCGGCGATGGCGGCCTGCTGGGCCGGTCCGAGCAGCCCGGAGCCGATCCCGGCGCAGGCGGAGGCGAGCAGGAACCAGGGCAGCTGGTGGGTGAAGCCGATGGCCGCCGTGGCGGTGCCGGTGACCAGCAGCCCGGCCAGCAGGAGCGGCTTGCGGCCGAGGCTGTCCGCGAGCCGGCCGGAAAACGTCAGCGCCACCGCGTTGCCGCCGGCAAACACCGCCAGCGCCCAGCCGGCCGATTCCGGACCGGCGCCGAGCGCAACGACGGCGAAGAGCGGCACTGTGGCCATCCGAACCCCGAAGGTGGCCCAGCCGTTGGCAAAGCTCGAAAACAGGCCGGCCCGGTAGGCGCTGTCCCGCAGCGCGTCCCGCAGTTCCATCGCAGGGGCCGTGGCGCCGGGCTGCCGCGAGGCGGCGGGGACATGGCTGAGCTGGGTCTGCACCACGACGGCGGCCAGCACCAGGGCCCCCGCGTAGGCCAGGAACGGCACCCGCAAGCCGAAGCTGGCGAGCATCCCGCCGACGATGGGGCCGCAGACGTTGCCGATCAGGAAGGCGGAGGCATAGGCCCCGGAGACCCGGCCGCGGCTTTCCGGCGGCGCGAGGCGGACCACGAGCGCCATGGACGCCACCGTGAACATCACCGAGCCAGCCCCGCCGAGGCCGCGGAAGACCAGCAGCTGCCAGTAATTCTGGGCGAAGGCGCAGGCGGCCGTGGACACCGCGACGATCAGCAGCCCGGCCACATAGACCGGCCGTTCGCCCAGCTTCACGATCAGGGTGCCCGCGGCCGGTGCGAAGACGAGCCGCATGAAAGCGAAGATGCTCACGATCACGGCCGCGGCGGTCGCCCCGACGTCGAACGTGGTGGCGAACTGGGGCAGAACCGGTGCCACGAGGCCGAAGCCGATCGCAATCAGGAAGGCCGCCACCAGCATCACCTTGATGTCCCGGGGCAGCCGGGAATGGCCCGGGGCCCGGGAGGGCACCTCGGCTGCGGCGTCGCCGGCGGGGCGGGAGGTCTTGCTCATAATGCGTTCGTCCTTGGGAAGATGCGGTGCCGGCTGGCGGCGGGTCCAACAAGTGCGGGAATAATCCGCTGAAACATAACCGTAACAAGTGTGAGATGCACCATTTACGTCCGGGAGGTTCTTGTAACAACCCGGCAATGTAAATCCTCCGCCAGCGAAACACGGCCCCGCGAAACTCTTTCTAGAACGCAAATAAATGCGTTGGGACCGGCGGACTACTCCGCACCTAATAGCAAGAGAGGACGTAGACCATGGAACTCACCGCAGGTCTCGTTTGGCTCCTGGTCGCCGCGGCACTCGTGCTGTTCATGACCCCGGGCCTGGCATTCTTCTACGGCGGCATGACCCGCGCCAAGTCGGCTTTGAACATGATGATGATGAGCTTCGTCGCCATTGGAACCGTCGGCATCATGTGGATCCTGTGGGGCGCTTCGATGGCTACGACCAACGAAGACAACTTCTACCAGATCTTCGCCAACCCGTTCAGCCACTTCGGCCTGCACAACTTCACCGAACCGGCCGACCTGCTCAAGGTCGGCTACGCGGCCACGTTCGCGATCATCACGGTGGCCCTGATCTCCGGTGCGGTCGCCGACCGCGCCAAGTTCTCCGCATGGGTGGTCTTCACCCCCATCTGGGCCACCCTGGTCTACGCGCCGATGGCCTTCATGGTCTGGGGCGGCGGACTCTTCTCCGCGAATGGCTGGTTCGGCCAGACGTTCGCGCCGGTCATCGACTTCGCCGGCGGCACCGTGGTCCACATCAACGCCGGCGTCGCGGGCCTGATTCTGGTCCTGATCATCGGTAACCGCAAGGGCTTCGGCAAGGACCCGAACCACCGCCCGCACAACATTCCGTTCGTCATGCTCGGTGCCGCAATCCTGTGGTTCGGCTGGTTCGGCTTCAACGCCGGTGCCGCTGCCACTGTGGAGCAGGCCGGCCTGATCTGGATCAACACCCTGGCCGCCCCGGCCGCAGCCATGCTCGGCTGGCTCGCCGTGGAGCGCTTCCGCGACGGTCACCCGACCTCCCTCGGTGCCGCGTCCGGCGTGGTCGCCGGCCTGGTCGCCATCACCCCGGCCTGCGCCAACGTCTCCCCGCTGGGTGCGATCGCCCTCGGCGTCGTTGCCGGTGTGGCTTCGGCGCTCGCCGTCGGCCTGAAGTTCAAGTTCGGCTACGACGACTCGCTCGACGTCGTCGGCGTACACCTCGTCTCCGGTGTTGTCGGCACGGTCGCAATCGGCTTCCTGGCCACCCCGACCCAGGGCGCCGCGGGCCTGTTCTACGGCGGCGGCACCACGCAGCTGGTCGCCCAGACCCTCGCGGCAATGATGGCCATCGTCTTCACCGCCGTGATGACCTTCATCATTGCCTTCCCGATCCACAAGCTCATGGGCTTCCGGGTTTCCCAGGAACAGGAAGTTGTCGGTGTGGACCTGAGCCTGCACGCAGAGACCGCCTACGAGTTCGGCGTCGGCGGGCACGGCGGCAGCTTCCAGCCGCTGCACGAACTGATCACGGGCAAGCCGATGGGCGGCGAGCCGCAGGAGGAAGGCACAGCCGCCGAAGTGCCGGTGGACGCCGCGTCCAACGGCAAGCAGAACGCAACGGGCAAGGAAAGTGTGGGGGCATGAAACTGATCACGGCAATCGTCCGACCGGAAAAGCTTGAGGCTATTCGCGAAGGCCTGGAAGCCTACGGTGTGCAGGGCCTCACGGTCAGCGCAGCCAGCGGCTACGGCCGGCAGCGCGGCTACACCGAGGTGTACCGCGGGGCCGAGTACAACGTGGACCTGCTGCCCAAGATCCGGGTGGAAGTCCTGGCCACCGACGAACAGGCGGACGACATCCTGGATGTCATCATCGCCAGTTCCAACACCGGCCGGGCCGGCGACGGCAAAGTCTGGACGATGGATGTGTTCGAGGCTGTCAGGGTCCGTACCGGAGAGCGTGGTTCGGCAGCGATCTAGCTGCCCCCGCTCCACTCCCGGAACGGGAGACAGGCAGGGCGTTGACACGGCACTGACACAGCGGGCCGGATACCTGAGAAGGTATCCGGCCCGCTGTGTCGTTGCTGCTTGTGTCGTTAGTGCTGTGTCGTTGCTGCTGTGTCGGCCCGGCGCGCCGCAGGATCCGCGCTGGCCCTGCCGCGACGAATCTAGGCCGGCCAGCCCTCCGGCCCCGGGGTCCCGGCCGGATATTCCTCCAGCGGGACATGTCCGGCGGTCCAGGATTTCAGTACCGGCGCCAGGATGCGCCAGCAGTCTTCGGCCGTGTCCGCCCGCACCGAGACCAGCGGATCCCCGGTCAGCACGCCCTCGAGCACTTCACCGTAGGGGAGGAGTTCGGAGGCGCTCAGTTCGGCCTGCAGCGTGGCCCGGTCCAGGCTCAGGACATTGCCCGGGCCGTTCACGTCGACGTCGAACTGCAGCGTGTCCGGGCCAAAGCCGATCCTCAGCTGGTTGGGGGCGTCCACACCGGTGAACCCCTTCGGAAGGTGCGGCACCGGCCGGAAGGTCACCACGGCCTCCTTGCGTTTCTGGCCCAGCGCCTTGCCTGAGCGCAGGATGAACGGCACGCCCTGCCAGCGCCAGTTGTCGATCTCCACCTGCACCTCGGCGAGGGTTTCAGTAGCCCTGGACGCGTCCACGCCCTCCTCCTTGGCGTAGTCCGGGATGTCCCGGCCGTTGATCGAACCCGCCGTGTACCGGGCCCGGCGGCTGCTTTGCCGGTAGGGGGCCTTGATGCTGCTGGCCCGCAGCACGGTGGCCACGGCATCGCGGAGATCGCGTTCGTCCACGGATGCCGGCGGCTCGATTGCCATGAGGGCCATGATCTGAAGCAGGTGGCTTTGGATCATGTCACGGAGCGCCCCGGCGCCGTCGTAGTAGCGGGCGCGGCCTTCGAGGGCGAGGTCCTCGTCGAAGATGATCTCGATTTTTTCGATGTTCTGCCGGTTCCACACCGGCTCCAGGAACGTGTTCGCGAAGCGCAGGCCAAGGATGTTCAGGACCGTTGCCTTGCCGAGGAAGTGGTCCACGCGGTGGATGTGGTCCTCCGGGACCAGCGCGGCCAGCGTCTTGTTCAGGTGGCGCGCCGACTGCTCGTCGGAGCCGAACGGCTTCTCCATGACCAGCCGGGTGCCGGCGGGCACGTCCTCCGGCGCCAGGGCCTCGCACGCGAGCTGGCTGACCCGCGGCGGCAGGGCGAAGTAGACCGCCACAGGTCCCTCCAGTTGCGCCAGGAGCCCGGCGAGCTGGCCCTCGGCCGTGACATCGAGCTGGTGGTAGGTGCTCTCCTTGCGGATCCGCTTGAGCTCCCGCTTGCCGTGGGCGTCGGCCTTGGAGTCCTCGTCCGCGAACGACTCCTCGATCCGGCCAAGCCACTGCTCCGGCGTCCAGGGGTCCGATCCCGCTCCCGCCAGGGCGAGGCCGTCGGCGCGGCCCCGGGCCACCAGGCGGGCAAGCCCCGGTAACAGGAGCCTTCCGGTGAGATCGCCGGAAGCGCCCAGGATGAGCAGGGTTTTTACAGTTGTTTGGCTGGTCACCTACGCCAGCATGCCATCTTGAAGGCGCATCTTGGTACCCTAGATAGTCGAGTCCTGTTGTCGTGGCGGTTCGTCCAGGCGAATACCAGTCGCGACGCTGGCGTGCCGCACCGGCCGCCACCTGTAGATCCACTGAAAGAAGTGCACGGCGCGTGTTCAATTCACTCTCTGACCGGTTGACAGCAACCTTCAAGAATCTGCGTGGCAAGGGCCGCCTGACCGAGGCGGACGTTGACGCCACAGTCCGCGAGATCCGGCGTGCCCTCCTGGACGCCGATGTCGCTGTGCCCGTGGTCCGGGAATTCACCGGCCGTGTGCGCGAGCGTGCCCTCGGCGCCGAGGTCTCCGGGGCGCTGAACCCGAGCCAGCAGATCGTGAAGATCGTCAACGAGGAACTCGTCGAGATCCTCGGCGGCGAGACCCGCCGGATCCGCCTGGCCAAGACCGGACCCACCATCATTATGCTGGCGGGCCTCCAGGGCGCCGGCAAGACCACCCTGGCCGGCAAGCTCGCCAAATGGCTCAAGTCCCAGGGCCACAGCCCCATGCTGGTGGCCTGCGACCTCCAGCGGCCCAACGCCGTCACCCAGCTGCAGGTGGTCGGCCAGCGCGCCGGCGTACCCGTGTTCGCCCCGCACCCGGGCGCCACGTCCACCGAACTGGACCACCCTGCCGGAGACCCCGTCGCCGTCGCCCGTGACGGCGTCGAGGAAGCCAAGCGCACCCTGCACGACGTCGTGATCGTGGACACCGCCGGCCGTCTCGGCGTCGACGCCGAGATGATGGAGCAGGCGCGCCAGATCCGCCGCGCGATCGTCCCGAACGAAGTCCTGTTCGTGATCGACTCCATGATCGGCCAGGACGCCGTCAACACTGCCCTGGCCTTTGACGAGGGCGTCAACTTCACCGGCATCGTGCTCTCCAAGCTCGACGGCGACGCCCGCGGCGGCGCCGCGCTCTCCGTCGCGTCGGTGACCGGCAAGCCGGTCATGTTCGCCTCCACCGGCGAAGGCGTGGACGACTTCGAGCTCTTCCACCCGGACCGCATGGCCTCGCGCATCCTCGACATGGGTGACGTCCTCACCCTGATCGAGCAGGCCGAGAAGTCCTGGGACAAGGATGAAGCCGCCCGGATGGCGAAGAAGTTCGCCGACCAGGAAGACTTCACCCTCGATGACTTCCTCGCCCAGATGCAGCAGATCCGCAACATGGGCTCCATGAAGAAGATGCTCATGATGATGCCGGGTGCGCAGAACATCCGCCAGCAGCTGGAGCAGTTCGACGAGCGCGAGATCGACCGTGTCGAGGCCATTGTCCGCTCGATGACCCCGCACGAGCGCGTGGCTCCGAAGATCATCAACGGCTCCCGCCGGGCCCGTATTGCGCGCGGTTCCGGCGTGCACGTCTCCGAGGTCAACGGACTGCTGGAACGGTTTGCCCAGGCCCAGAAGATGATGAAGAAGATGGCCGCCGGCGGCGGGATGCCCGGCATGCCGGGCATGCCCGGCATGGGCGGCGGGGGCGGTGCCCGCAAGGGAGCCAAGTCCGCGCCCAAGAAGAAGGCCCGCTCCGGCAACCCGGCCAAGGCGGCGCAGGAACTGCGCGACGCCGAGGCCCGGCGTGCCGCCGGCCCCAAGGCGTTGCCCACCGGCGCGTCGTTCGGCCAGCAGGGCGGCGACTTCGATCCGTCCCAGCTGAACCTGCCCAAGGGTTTCGACAAGTTCCTCGGCGGCAGCAAGTAGCCGCGAGTGCTGACGGCCGCCGGCACTGTGTCGCCGGCGGCATCAGCACTGAAGTGCCATAGGGTTAGACAATGTTCAAGCAGCGCGTAGTCTTCGTCCACGGGGACGGCAGCTTCGGCGCCGCCGCGTGGCCAAAACAGCACGGAATGGCGCTGGACTACGACGCCCTGTTCCTGCGGCGGCACGGGTTTGACGCCGTCGCGGAACCGCTCGAATCCAACTTCGCGGCCGACGCCGCCATCGTGCTCGCCTCGCTGGCAGACGACGGCCGCGGCGAGGCCGGCGGCCATGTGGTGGCCCATTCGCAGGGCGCGATCGCCGCGATGATGGCCGCCGTCGAACGGCCCGACCTCGTCCAGTCGCTGACCCTGGTGGAACCGGCCTGCCTGTCCCTGACCGCGGAGCTCCCGGCCACCGCCGCGCACCGGGCCCTGATGCAGCCGCTCTTCGACGTCCGCCACAACCTCAGCGACGACGACTTCCAGCGAGAGTTCATCCGCCGCGCGTTCGCGGCGGACGCCCCCGGGGCCACGACGCCGGAGGCCCTCCGGGCTGCGCGCCGGCTCCGCCTACAGGCGCCGCCGTGGGAAGCCCCGCTGCAGATCGTGCCGGGCGTGCCGACCCTGGTCCTGACCGGCGGCTGGGAACCGCTGTATGAGGAAATCGCCGGCTACCTGCGCGAGACCGGCGCCCTGCACCGCACGGCGCCGGGAGGGCACCGGCCCCAGGATTCAGCCGAAGGGGACCGGGCCATCCGCTCCTACATTGCCGAGGTCAGCCGGCACCAGCACGCCCGGGCGTCCTAGGAAGCTGCGGGTTCTCCCACCGAGGGCTGCGGCAGGTAGACCTTGCCGCCCGAGGCGAGGAACTCGTTGCTCTTCGCCCGCATTCCGGCCGCCATCTGCGCTAGGGCCGCCTGCGAATCTGCTGATCCGTATTCGTCCCGGATGTCCTGGCTGATCCGCATGGAGCAGAACTTCGGACCGCACATCGAGCAGAAGTGGGCTGTCTTGGCCGGCTCCGCGGGAAGCGTCTCATCATGGAAGGCCTCGGCCGTGACCGGGTCCAGGGACAGCGCGAACTGGTCCCGCCAGCGGAACTCGAACCTTGCCTTGGACAGGGCATCGTCGCGTTCGTGCGCGCCGGGGTGGCCCTTGGCGAGGTCCGCGGCATGGGCGGCGATCTTGTAAGTGATCACGCCCGTCTTCACATCGTCCTTGTCCGGCAGCCCGAGGTGTTCCTTGGGCGTGACGTAGCAGAGCATGGCAGTGCCGTAGCGGGCGATTTCGGTGGCGCCGATCGCCGAGGTGATGTGGTCATAGCCCGGTGCGATGTCCGTGACGAGCGGCCCGAGTGTGTAAAACGGGGCGCCCTTGCAGAGTTCCTGCTGGCGCTCCACGTTTTCCCGGACGAGGTGGAAGGGCACATGCCCGGGGCCCTCCACCATGACTTGCACGTCGAAGTCCCAGGCCCGCTGCGTGAGCTCGGCCAGGGTGTCCAGTTCGGCGAACTGTGCCGCGTCGTTGGCATCCGCCGTCGCGCCCGGCCGCAGCCCGTCGCCCAGCGAGAACGCGACGTCGTAGCGTGCGAAGATCTCGCACAGCTCATCGAAGTGGGTGTACAGAAAGTTCTCCCGGTGGTGCGCCAGGCACCAGCCAGCCATGATGGAACCGCCGCGGGACACGATGCCGGTGACCCGGTTGGCCGTCAGGGGCACATACCGCAGCAGCACGCCCGCGTGGATGGTCATGTAGTCCACGCCCTGCTCGCACTGTTCGATCACGGTGTCCCGGAAGATCTCCCAGGTCAGGGCGTTCGCCTCACCGTTCACCTTCTCCAGCGCCTGGTAGATCGGGACCGTTCCGATGGGGACGGGGGAATTACGGATGATCCACTCGCGCGTGGTGTGGATGTCATCCCCGGTGGAGAGGTCCATGACGGTGTCCGCGCCCCACTGCGTGGCCCACTGGAGTTTGTCGACCTCCTCGGCGATGGAGCTGGTCACGGCGGAGTTGCCGATATTGGCGTTGATTTTCACCAGGAACGACTTGCCGATGATCATCGGCTCGGATTCGGGGTGGTTGACGTTGTTGGGAATGATCGCGCGGCCCGCGGCCACCTCGCTGCGCACCAGCTCCACATCGCAGTTCTCGCGCAGCGCGACGAACCGCATTTCCGGGGTGATGACACCGTCCCGGGCGTAGCGCATCTGCGTGACGGTCCTGCCCTCAGCGGCCCGGCGCGGCACCGGCCGGCCGCCCCGCCACTCGGCCGACGCCGCACCGCGGCGCACCGCCGATTTGCCGTCGTCGAGCAGCTCCCGTTCACGGCCGGCGTAGGGTTCGGTGTCCGCCCTGGCCTCAATCCAGGGGGTGCGGAACGGCTCCAGCCCGCGGACCGGATCGCTGCCCGGTCCGGCAGTGCGGTACACCCGGAACGGCGGGTTCCGGATGCCGCCCGGGGAGGGTTCCAGGGCGATCTCGGTCACCGGCACGCGGATGCCGTGCTCCGGATCCGTGCTGAAGGCCAGCGAGTGGGACTTCAGCGACTGCGTGGTGGCTGCGGACTGAATTTGGACAGGGCTGTGCTGTGTCACTTGGGTGTTCACGGAAAAGCTCACTTCCTTCGCCGGCATTACCCGGACAGGTTCAACGGTCGCAGGCTGCGTCAGCCCGATCTCAGCCCCTGCAGGGGCACCCGTGTGGTCGTAGACGAAACTACCACGCACCGCCGGCCGGCCCTCGAGTGTGACGGAGTGCGGTCGGGCCGCGGTGTTAGCGTGGCATTGTGACTCTGCCCAGGGCCGTGCCCCGCATCCGGATGGCGACGCCGGAAGACCTCCCGGCGCTGCCGGTTCTCGAGGCCTAAGCAGACCGCATCCTCGAAGCGGAGCTGGGGAACCAGACGCTCCCGGCTCCGGAGTTGACGACGCCGGTTGAGCCGATCTTCATACTTGTCGCCGGAAACCCGCCCGTAGGGTTTGCCCGCGTTGACGAGGTCGGCGGCCAGGCCCATCTGGAACAACTCTCCGTGCAGCCGGACTCCGCCGGGCGGGGGATAGGACGGTCCCTGGTGGAGGCGGCCCTTGATGCGGCCCGGAGCCGTGGCAATTTATCGATGACGCTTTGCACCTTCGCAGGCGTCCCGTTCAATGCGCCGTTTTATGCGAGCTGCGGTTTCGAGGAACTCGCCCAGCCAGGACAGGCGTTGGGCGCCCTGCGGATCCACGAAGCGCAGCTGGGGCTGGACGGTCTTGGCCGGCGGATCGTCATGCGGATTAGGCTTTAGGTCATGACCGGCATCATCAAGTTCAGCGGCCCCATCCTCACCGCGGCGGACCATGAACGCCGCGGGCTCTGGTCGGTGGGCGGCCTGCTGACCTTCCGCCGTCCGGCCGCCGCGCCGGACCTCGTGCTCGACGGCTGGGTCATGCCCGGCCTCGTGGACGCACACTGCCACATCGGCCTCGGCCCGGGCGGGGACGTTACCGAGGACACCGCGGAATCCCAGGCCCTGGCGGACCGCGACGCCGGGACACTCCTGGTCCGCGACGCCGGCGCCGTCCACAACACACGCTGGCTCCAGCAGCGCGCGGACCTGCCCCGGATCATCCGTTCCGGCAGGCATCTCGCCAGGACCCGGCGCTACCTGCCGGGCCTGGCCGTCGAGGTCGAACCGGAGGATCTCGTCGAGGCCGTGCGCAAGCAGGCCCGCGCGGGTGATGGCTGGGTCAAGCTCGTGGGGGACTGGATCGACCGCGACGCCGGCGACCTCGCCGCCAGTTTTCCCGCCCGGACCATCAAGGACGCCGTCCAGGCCGCCCACGATGAGGGGGCCCGCGTCACCGCACACTGCTTCGCCGAAGACACCCTCGATGACATGCTCGACGCCGGGATCGACTGCATCGAGCACGCCACCGGGCTGCTGCCGCGGCACCTGCCGCGCTTCCTCGAACAGGGTGTTCCTATCGTGCCCACCCTGATCAACATCGCCACGTTCCCGGACATCGCCGCCCGGGCGGCGGCCAAGTTCCCCCGCTACGCAGCCCACATGCGCTCGCTGTGGGAGCGCCGGGCGGAGCGGATCCTCGAAGCCCACGAGGCCGGGCTGGCGATCTATGCCGGTACCGATGCCGGCAGCGTGATCAGCCATGGCAGGATCGTGGACGAGATCCAGGCCCTGCACGCCGCCGGCCTTCCCGCCGCTGCCGCCCTCGACGCCGCGAGCTGGTCTGCGCGGACCTGGCTCGGCGCGGAGTCCATCGGTGAAGGGGCAAGCGCTGACGTCCTCGTCACCGCCGAGGATCCGCGGAGCAATCCGGCCACGCTCCGCCGGATCCGGCACATCGTGCTGCGTGGGCTGCCGGTAGACCGGGCGCCAGTCCATGTTTTGGAATAAATTGAAGCTTCAAGTAATTTATCTTTACGTAGAGTCGCCGAAGGCCGGTGGCTACAGAATCCACGGAGCATTGCCATGACCGCAGAAGCCAGCACCCAGGACCTCCTTCCTGCCGAACTCACCATGGGCACCGTGATGCTCAAGGTCGGCGACATGAAGCTCATGACCGACTACTACCAGCGCGCCCTCGGCCTGGAGACTGTGGCCGAAGAGGACGGCGGGCTCTACCTTGGGCGCCAGCAGAAGCCGCTGGTGCATCTGGCGCCTGCCCCGGGCCTGAATCTACCTTCCCGCGGCGAGGCCGGGCTCTTCCACACCGCCCTCCTCTTCGAGGACCAGCACTCCCTGGCGGCCACCATCGCCACCGCGGCCCAGTACGAGCCCCAGTCCTTCACCGGCAGCGCGGACCACCTCGTCAGCGAGGCGTTCTACTTCAACGACCCCGAAGGCAACGGCATCGAGCTGTACTGGGACCGGCCGCGGGCGGCGTGGTCCTGGGAGGGCAAGAACGTCGTCATGGACAGTCTCGCCCTGCCGCCGCAGCGCTACCTGCAGCAATACCTGACCGAGGAGTCCGTGGCCGGCCAGCGCCAGGCCGCCGCCGGCGTCGGGCACGTCCACCTGCAGGTCGGCGACGTCCAGTCGGCGCATGATTTCTATGTCGGCACGCTCGGCTTCGAAAAGACCGCGGGCTGGCACGGCCAGGCGCTGTTCGTCTCGGCCGGCGGCTACCACCACCACATGGCCATGAACGTATGGAACAGCCGCGGCGCGGGCCCCCGGCGCGACACGCTGGGCCTGGGCGAAGTCCTGATCGAAGTGCCGTCCGGTGACGATGTCGCAGCGCTGGCCGACCGGCTCAAGGTTGCCGGCGTCGAATCCCACCACACCGGCGCCGAGTTGCGCTTCGAGGATCCGTGGCGCAACCGGATCCGCGTAGCCGTGCGCTAGAAGTTCTCCCCAGGCAAGCTGGTCGCTGGGCATGTCCAGCGCGCAGAGCTTCCCGCTGGACATGTCCACTCTTCGCCGGCGGGACAGCTGGGCATGTCCACTGCTCGCGGCCGGGACTCCGGAACATGTCCATTGCTCGCAGCCGGGAATGGACATAGTTGCCATATGTCCAGTACTCGCAGTCGGGGGAGGGCATGTCCACGGGCGGGGTCGGGTTCCCCGGGCCAGCGAGGGACATGTCCACTCTTCGCCAGCAGGACACTGGAACATGTCCATTGCTCGCAGCCGGGAATGGACATAGTGGCCATATGTCCAGTGCTCAGGGTCAGGGGAGGGCATGCCCATCGGGCCTTGGTCGGGTTCCCGGGCCAGCGAGGGACATGTCCACTCTTCGCCAGCAGGACACATGGGACATGTCCACTGTTCCCAGGCAGGACGTCGGAACATGTCCATTGCTCGCAGCCGGGAATGGACATGGTTGCCATATGTCCAGTGCTCAGGGCCAGGGGAGGGCATGTCCAGCGGGCGGGGCGGGGTCGTGCTGAAGCGGCTAGGCTGAAGCGACGCCGAAAACAGCGGTCTGCGGACCGCCGAACCCTAAGGACCAGCTGCATGGGATTCACCGAACTCTTTGTGTCCACCCACGAAGAAGCCCTCAAGCGCGCCGGCGCACTGGAAGGCGGCAGCCCGGCCGCCCCGGGCGCCGTCCGCATCCCGGAGATCAGCGATTTCGAGGTGGAGCGGCTGGGAGACCTCGCCGGCGTCGCCGTGCACGCCCCGGGCGCGGACTATGAACTGGCCATGGTCGACGTGGCCAGCGACTCGCTGCTCGGCGTCCCGGCGGCAATGGTCCGCACGCTGGCGGAACTGCTCAGCTATGAAACCGAAGGGGAGGGCGAGGTCCTGGAGGATGTCGCCGCCAACTGGGCCGCCGAGGAGGACATGCCCTTCGGCCCCGACGAGGCCCGGGACTACGTCCGCCGGATCGCCGAGCTCGCCGCCGGCGTCGACCCCGCCACCAGGTCCGGCCTCTACGTCTGGACGTCCTGACCGGCCCTCGAGGCCGCATCCAGGCCGCGCGCTGGTGCGCCGGGCACGTGTCAAGTCGAAATCCTGCCGGTGATCTGGCACAATGAACAGGTACTCGATCTGCGTGGCCCCTCTCTCCGCGTCTGGATCTTGTCCTTTAGAACCCCCAAGTACGGCCCGCCCCACGGGTGCAGAACGCCGGGCTCGACCCCGTTTCAGAAACAGGAGTGACCACAAAAGTGGCCGTAAAGATTCGCCTTAAGCGCTTCGGTAAGATGCGCGCACCGTACTACCGCATCGTCGTCATGGACTCACGCTCCAAGCGTGATGGCCGTGCTATCGAAGAGATCGGCAAGTACCACCCGACCGAAGAGCCCTCGTACATCGAGGTCGACACGGACCGTGCCCAGTACTGGCTCGGCGTCGGCGCACAGCCGTCCGAGCAGGTCGCCGCGATCCTGAAGATCACCGGTGACTGGCAGAAGTTCAAGGGTCTCCCGGGCCAGGAGGGAACCTTGAAGACCAAGGCTCCCAAGGCTGCCTTCGTTACCCCGGAAAAGGGTTCCGTGATCATCCCGGAAGCCATCACCAAGAAGGCCAAGAAGGACGAAGCTGCCGAGGCTCCCGCCGACGCCGCCGAAGCAGAGACCACCGAGGCTGAGTAAATTGCTGGCAGAAGCGCTCGAACACCTGGTCCGCGGGATTGTTGACAGCCCCGAGGACGTCAAGGTCAGTGCGAAGAACAACCGCCGCGGGGAAACCCTCGAGGTGCGCGTTCATCAGGACGACCTCGGACGGGTGATCGGCCGGCAGGGCCGGACCGCACGCGCATTGCGCACTGTGGTTGCGGCGCTGGCGGACGGCGAGCCGGTCAGGGTCGACGTCGTCGACACCGACCGCCGCCGGTAACGCTTTCAGCACTACTTGTCTTGAGTCCGGCCCCTTCACCAGATAACGGTGGAGGGGCCGGACTGTTTTCCCGTAATTCCGCACCAGAGAATACAGAATCACCAACCCCGAACAGAGGAACAGATGCAGCTCCAGGTGGCACGAATCGGCAAGCCCCACGGCATCCGCGGCGAAGTGACCGTCCAGGTGCTCACCGACGCGCCCGGCGACCGTTTTGTCCCCGGCACCCAGTTCATCGTGGAACCCGCCTCGGCCGGGCCGCTGACGGTAATCAGCGCCCGCTGGAACAAGGACATCCTGTTGCTGGCCTTCGATGAGATCGAGACCCGCAACGAGGCCGAGACCCTGCGCGGCGCCAAGCTGTTCATCGAAACCGAAGACATCGGCGCCGAGGACGACGATGAGGGCTGGTACGAGCACGAGCTCGTGGGCATGGAGGTCCGGGTGGGCGGCGACGTGGTCGGCAAGGTCTCCGGACTGCACACCCTGCCGGTCCAGGACCTGCTGGTGGTCACCACCGATGAGGGCAAGGAAGTCCTGATCCCGTTCGTCGAACAGATTGTGCCCGAGGTCAACGTGGGTGAAAAGTACGTCCTCGTCACCCCGCCGCCCGGACTGTTCGAAGTCAACACGGACGAGGCGCCCGAGGCCCCAAACCTCGAGGCCCAAAACCCCGAGGCCCAAAACCCCGCAGCCCAGGCTCCGAAAGCCGAGGGCGCCGCGGCCCGGAACTCCGAAGAGCAGGGCATCGCCTAGATGAGAATCGACGTCGTCAGCATCTTTCCGGAGTACCTGGCCCCGCTGGAGCTGTCGCTGATCGGCAAGGCCCGCCAGGACGGCCTGCTGGACCTCAAGGTCCATGACCTGCGGGACTTCACCACCGACCGGCACCGCACGGTCGATGACACCCCCTACGGCGGCGGCGCCGGCATGGTCATGAAGCCCGAACCCTGGGCTCAGGCCCTCACCGCCGTGGCCGCCGGGCGGTCCGGGGACGCAGGGGACGCCGGCGCACCTGACGACGCCGGCACCCCCGGCACTCCAGAGTCTGCCGGCCCGGAAGCTGCCGCCAAGCCTGTCCTGATCGTCCCGTCGCCGGCGGGGGAGCGCTTCACCCAGGCCACCGCCCATCAGCTCGCCGAGGAAGACCAGCTGGTCTTCGCCTGCGGCCGGTACGAGGGCATCGATGAGCGGGTCCTGGAATGGGCGGCGGAGCACTTCACGGTGCGCCCGATGAGCCTGGGGGATTACGTCCTCAACGGCGGCGAGGTCGCCGTGCTGGCCATGGTTGAGGCCATCGGACGGCTGCTGCCCGGCGTCGTCGGCAACCCCGAGTCCCTCGTCGAGGAATCCCACTCCGACGGGCTGCTCGAGTACCCCGTCTATACCAAGCCCTCCAGCTGGCGGGACCGCGGCGTCCCGGCCGTGCTGCTGAGCGGCAACCACGGAAAGATCGCCCAGTGGCGCCGGCATGAGCAGTACCGGCGCACCGCCGAACGCCGTCCCGACCTCCTAGTGGAATTCGACGCTGGCAAGCTGCCGCGCGCGGACCGTACGGCCTTCTCCGACCTGGGGTACGACGTCGTCGACGGCCGCCTGCTGCGCCGTCCCGACGCCTAACCGCCGGGATTGGGCTAACCCGCACAAAATGTGGCAAAATTAGTCCTTGTGCCTGCTGGGTTGCGAACCTGCCACAGGGGGAGCGCTACCAACAGCCCGGCACCCCGGCCCCGTCTACTCCTGACAGGGCCGGATTGACAAACTTTCGGCGGAAATTTCCGGGCGGCGCATGCCACCGGCCCTGACCGCCGTAACCCAACGTGAGTGACCTGTGGCGTTCACCAGGAGTGGATCAATGCATATCCTCGATTCCGTAGATGCAGCCTCGCTGCGCACCGATGTTCCCGAGTTCCGCGCGGGTGACACCATCAAGGTTCACGTGAACATCATCGAAGGCAAGAACTCCCGCGTCCAGGTCTTCCAGGGCTTCGTCCTTGGCCGCCAGGGCGATGGCGTCCGCGAAACCTTCACCGTCCGCAAGGTCTCCTTCGGTGTCGGCGTAGAGCGTACCTTCCCGGTGCACTCCCCGATCATCGACAAGGTCGAGCTCGTCTCCAAGGGTGACGTGCGCCGCGCCAAGCTTTACTACATGCGCAACCTGCGTGGTAAGGCCGCGAAGATCAAGGAAAAGCGCGACTTCCAGACCGCCAAGTAAGCTTTTTCGTCTTCCACGACAGGCTTCCACCGCGGATCCACGGACCGTATCCGGTGCGTCAGCTAGTGCGGCGCCGGAGCTATCCGCAACAGCGCACATTAGTTCACGACAGCGCCAGGGGATACGGAACATGGAACAGCCAAAACGCCAGCCCAGGAAACCGGGCTGGCGTTTTGCGTTGCTGGCCCTGGTGCTCGCCGTGGCCATCAGCGCCGTGGTCCGCTCCCTGTGGATGGACATCTTCTTCATCCCGTCCGCCTCCATGGAGCCGCTCCTGCACACGGGGGACCGGATCGTGGTGGCGCGGACCGGCTTCCAAGCTGAGCCCTTGGGCCGGGGCGACGTCGTCGTCTTCGACGGCCGCGGTTCCTTTGCCCCGCTCAACAGTGGCAACGGCCCCGTGGTGGATGCCCTCGCCGAAGCCGGACGCTGGCTTGGCCTTGCGGGCAGCGACACCACGTATGTCAAGCGCGTCATCGGGCTGCCCGGCGACCGTGTGGTCTGCTGCGACGCCGGCGGCCGGCTCACAGTCAACGGCCAGCAAGTTGCGGAACCGTATGTGTATCCGGGGGACACCCCGAGCGATGTGAAGTTCGCCGTCCAGGTGCCTGCCGGGCGGCTCTGGCTCATGGGGGACCACCGCTCGATGTCCGCCGACTCCCGGAGCCTCCTGGGCGCCCCTGGCGGGGGCATGGTGCCGCTGGAACGCGTCATTGGCAGGCCGGTACAGATCATCTGGCCGCTTGATAGATTTGCAGCAGTAGCGCGGCCCGAACCGGCTGCGACAACGACGACGACGAACGGACAGTAGATGCCCGAGACCGAACCGCGCACTCCTGATCCGCAGGGCCAGGACCGACCCCGGGTTACCGCCTCGGCGATTCCCGCGGATGAGCCGGCGGATCCACCGGCTGGTGCGCCGGCTCCTGCTCCTGCGTCGGCTCCTGCGTCGCAGGACGACAGCGCCGGTGCGCAGCGCGCTGATCGTATCCAGGCTGCCCGTATCGAGACTTCCCCTACCGCGGCTGGGCCGACCGCGCCTGAGCCGACCGCGCCTGGGCCGATCGCGGCTGGGCCGACCGCGCCTGAGCCGACCGGGAAGGAGCGGGCCGACGGCCCCGCCCACGCCGATCCGACCTCCCGCCGGGCCAGGAAGGCCAAGGCCCGCGAAGGGCGCAGCCCGCTCTTCCTGTGGCTCAAGGAGGTTGCCACCGTGGTCGTCGTGGCGATCGTGCTGTCCTTCCTGATCAAGACCTTCCTGTTCCGGGCCTTTTACATCCCGTCCGAATCCATGGTCAACACCCTCGATGTGAACGACCGCATCTTCGTGAACCTGCTCGTGCCCGAGCCCATGGCGCTCCAGCGCGGGGACGTGGTGGTGTTCCGGGACAGCCAGGGCTGGCTTGCCCCCGCAGCCGCGAAGACGAAGGGCCCGTTCACCTGGGTGCAGGACGGGCTGACGTTCGTCGGTCTGCTGCCGGACAACTCCGAACAGCACCTGGTCAAGCGCGTCATCGGGCTCCCCGGCGACCACGTGGTCTGTTGCGACGCCGGCGGACAGCTCACCGTCAACGGCGCGCCGCTGGACGAGAAATACATCAATGCCGCAGAGATTCCCCAGGTCCGCGACTTTGACGTCGTCGTGCCCGCGGGCAAGGTCTGGGTCATGGGCGACAACCGCAACCACTCCGCGGATTCGCGCGCCCATATGGACACCAACGGCGGCTTCGTCAACGAATCCGACATTGAAGGCAAGGCCGCCGTCATCGCTTGGCCGCTGAACAGGATGTCGGCCCTGGACAACTACCCGGACGTCTTCCGCAGCGTGCCCGCCCCGTCCGGAAAGTGATCCGCCCGTCATGTCAGCAGCCCCCACCCTCGACTACGAACGCCGCTTCCGCAGCTCCGGCGCACGGCTCCTCGCGGGCATCGACGAGGTCGGCCGCGGTGCCCTGGCCGGTCCCGTCAGCGTGGGGATCGCCGTCGTGGACCTGCAGCAACAAAAGCTCCTGGCCGATGTCCGGGACAGCAAGCTCCTCAAGGTAGCGGACCGGGAGCGGCTGGTGCCGCTGGTCCGGGACTGGAGCGTCGCCTCCGCCGTCGGGCATGCGTCCGCGAACGAGATCGACGAACTCGGGATCATCGCGGCGCTCCGTCTTGCCGGGAACCGGGCCTGGTTTGCCGTGCTCGCCGCCGGCGTCAGGCCCGAGGTTGTCCTGCTGGACGGCAGCCACAACTGGCTCTCGCCGGATCTGCAGCCGTCCTTGTTTGACGATGCCCCCGCCGAACCCGGTTGCGATGCCCCGGTGCACACATTGGTCAAAGCCGACATGCAGTGCCTCAGCGTCGCCGCGGCCAGCATCATCGCCAAGGTCGAGCGCGATGCGATGATGTGCGGGCTGCACACCCAATACCCGGCCTACGGCTGGGACGTGAACAAGGGCTACGGCACCGCAGCGCACAAGGAGGCGCTGCGGACCTCCGGTCCCACGCCGTACCACCGGGTCAGCTGGCAGCTGCTCTAGCTGCTCTGGCTGTTCTGGCCGCTCGGGCGCGACGGCCGGTGGCGCGCGGCCGGCGCCGGATGGTGCAAGATGGAACCATGAGTGCCGAGGACCTTGAAAACTATGAGACCGACATGGAGCTACAGCTCTACCGCGAATACCGCGACGTCGTCGGGCTGTTCAGCTATGTGGTCGAGACCGAGCGGCGTTTCTATCTTGCCAACCACGTTGACCTGCAGGCCCGCAGCGCCGACGGCGAGGTCTACTTCGACCTGACCCTGCAGGACGCCTGGGTGTGGGATGTCTACCGCTCCGCCCGGTTCGTCAAGAGCGTCCGCGTCATCACGTTCAAGGACGTCAACGTCGAGGAACTGCCCCGCAGCGAGGAACTCGCCCTGCCCAAGGTCGAGGACCTGGGCAACTGACCTTCGATTCCTAGCCCCCGGGTGGCGCAGGGTTTCCGTTGCGGTCCAGGGCAATGCCCTGCTGCCGCAGCAGGTCCAGCACACTCTCCGGATACGAACCGCAGCCATCCGGGTTCGCGGATCCCCGCTCGGCGGCGTGGTCGGACGCCGTGTCGCCGATGCCGATGGTTGCGACGGCCGCCTTCCATCCGCCGAGCCCCTCGATCTGCTTGGGGACCCACACGTTGGCCGCACCGTTGACGTAGTCCCACACTTTGGGGTGGACCCCCGGGCCCAGGTAGATGCCGCCTTCCGCCGCCCGGGTGACGAGTGTGGGCAGTGGCAGGACCCCCATCAGTTGCGCGGCCTGATACTCGGACATATTCCACGGGGGTTCGTCGAAGTAGTACCAGCTCGCCGCGCAGATGCCGTACAGCTTCGGGCCGAACTGCGCGTAGTTCAGATACAGCTCCATGATCCGTTGCGGGGTCAGGGTGAGGCTGAACTCGGTTGCAAGCCCGGCCTCCAGCCCCTTCCTCAGGGCATTCGCATCAGGCCACAGGAAGATGTTCTTGACCAGCTGCTGCGGGACCGTGGAACCGCTCGGGTCATCCTTGCCCTGCAGGTAGGCGACTGCCCTGTCCCGGAACTCATCGACGGAGAACGCGCCAACACGCGTTCCCAGCTGTTGGTCCTCGTGGGCGACGGCCGCGGCGATGACATAGCGGCTGATGTGGTTCAGGGACACGTACTGGTAGGCGATCGGGCCGCCGGTCTGCAGCATGTAGGCAGTGCGCGGGGGAGCGAACCAGATGAAGGAGACGGCGGCCAGCTCCGTGATGACCACCATGGCGAGGGCGAACTTGAAGATCCTGGCGAGCAGACGCCGGACCCGGTGCTTGCGTTTTACCGCCGGAGCCGCTGGCTCAGGCTCTGGCGCGGGGCCGGGTTCTGACCGCACTGGTGGCGGCCAGGTCTCGGGCTCAGGCCGCCCTGGTGCGGGCCCGGATCCTGGCGCAAGCCGCGGTGCGGTCTCGGTCTCAGGACGCGCTGGTGGGGGCCAGCTGGGGCCCGCCTGCCTGCCGGGCGGACCTGGTTCCGTAAGCTGCTGCGTTCCCAGTGGCTGGGCCGCTCGATATTCCATACGCCGATCCTTCGGCCGATCCTCAGGAGAGACTACGGACGCCCCGCGGAATTCGAGGGGGTTGGGAAAAGCCTAGGTGGGCCGTGCGGGCATTGGCTACGTTTCGTTGCCTGACAATCGCATCAACACGTCCTGTCAATGCCGCCACGGATTTGATCGCCCGAAGTGGCCGCCCGGGATCCGCCCAGATCCGGGGCCGTCGGCAGGCGTCGCGGCGAAGTGTCCCAACGTTGGTAGATGTGCACTCATGGGTTATCTCCACTGTTGAGAAATTCGGTTACCTGCTGCGCAACCTCGTCGGAGATTCCCGTTTGCCAGCTCGTTTTGAACAAGGGCTGATCGGCATAGAAGTCAGTGTCATCGTCGACGATTGCATACCGCGCAACTTCCGGATGCCGGTCCAGCCACATCTTCACTTCCTCGCCACGAAAACCTGTGTCCGCCGTCGGAGTAACGTCAAAGGTCTTGCAAACGTGTCTGTCGACTTCTTCACGGCCGCCGGGGATATGCCGCCATGTGGACGTTAGAACAACGGCTGCGTCCGTGTCGAAGATGATCTTGCAGACCTTGGACGCCAGGAAAGGATCGATGCCCATGAAGCCGCGAAAGCTCTGTCTCGTACCAACGCGGTTGACGACACCGTCAATGTCGAGGAAAAGTACCTTCATTCCTTGTTCCTCCTGCAGTTCTTTCGTTCTGCCTTGATTATGCGATCAGCAGTGCTGAGCGGGCTGCGGATACTCTTCTCATCACGCATGTGCTCTTGCAGCCCGGCGACGTTTTCCACATAGCCGAGGTGGGCCCTGTCGTCGTAAGTGGCGGCGCTTCACGCTGGAGGCATGAGAGCTAAGGATGTGCTGGGCCGGCGCGGGGAGGACCTCGCTGCGGACTTCCTGCAGGCCCACGGCATGAGGATCGTGGAGCGGAACTGGCGCTGCCCGGAGGGTGAGATCGACATTGTCGCGCTCGACGGCGACGCGCTGGTCATCGCCGAGGTGAAAACCCGGAAATCCCTGGCCTTCGGGCATCCGTTTGAGGCTGTCGGCGCGGACAAGCTGGCCAGGCTCCACCGGCTGGCAGCGGCGTGGTGCCGTGCCCAGGGGCTGTGGATGCCGCTGTGCCGCGTGGACGTGATCGCGGTGGTCGACGACGGCATCGGTGAGCCCGCCCTCGAGCACCTCAAAGGGGTGGGGTAGATGGCCCTGGGCCGGACCTATTCTGTCGCCCTCGTGGGCCTCAACGGCTACATCGTGGAGGTCGAAGCTGACATTGGCCAGACCCTGCCGGCGTTCGTGATCCTGGGCCTGCCGGACGCCTCACTGAACGAGGCCAAGGAACGGATCCGCTCGGCGGCGCAGAATTCGGGGATCCCGCTGAGCCGCCGGAAGATCACGGCCAACCTCATTCCGGCATCCCTGCCCAAACGCGGTTCGGGATTCGACCTCGCCATCGCGATGGCCGTGCTGCTGGCGGCGAATGACATCAGGCCCACGGGCCGCACGGTCTTCATCGCCGAGCTCGGCCTGGACGGCCGGTTGCGGCCAGTGCGCGGTATCCTTCCGGCCGTGATGGCCGCGGTCCGGGCCGGCTACCCGGAGGTCGTCGTGGCCCGGGCCAACGTGGCGGAGGCCGAACTGGTCCCCGGCGCGCAGGTCCGGGGCTACGCCACACTGGCCCGGCTCGCGTTCGACTGCGGCGCGGACCCGCAGGACCTCGCTCTCGACTTCGAACCCGAGACCGAGGACTCCGGCCACCCCGAACCCGGCACCGGTCCCGCCCTGGCGCCGGACATGTGCGATGTCTCCGGCCAGGCGGCGGCGCGGCGTGCATTGGAAGTGGCCGCCGCCGGTGCCCACCACCTGCTGCTGACCGGACCGCCTGGTGCCGGGAAGACCATGCTCGCGGAGCGGCTGCCCGGGCTGCTGCCGGACCTGGGCGACACCGAGGCCATGGAGGTGACCGCCATCCACTCCCTGTGTTCGCTGCCGTCGGGCTCCGTGCAGCTGCTGCGCCGCCCGCCCTACGAGAACCCGCACCACACCGCGACGGCGGTTGCCATCATCGGTGGTGGGTCCGGGCTGCCGCGGCCCGGGGCGGCATCCCGCGCGCACCGCGGGGTGCTCTTCCTGGATGAGGCCCCGGAGTACGACCGCGGCGTCCTGGACGCCCTGCGGCAGCCGCTGGAAAGCGGAGAGCTGGTCATCCACCGCTCGGCCGGGTCCGCGGCCTATCCCGCGCGGTTCCAGCTGGTCCTTGCAGCCAACCCCTGTCCCTGCGGCAAGGCAACGGGCAAAGGAGTGGACTGCATCTGCACGCCCATCATGCGCCGCCGGTACCAGGCCCGGATGTCAGGACCGCTGCTGGACAGGGTCGACATCCAGCTCGAAGTCGAGCGGGTCTCGCTCGCCGGCTTCGGCCAACCTGCAGCCGAGGAGGGAACGGCCAGCATCGCGGAAAGGGTCCGGGCTGCCCGGACGCGCCAGCTGGACCGGCTGCTTCCATTCGGGATGGAAACCAACGCGCAGGTGCCGGGGCGGCTGCTGCGCGGGTCCCTGCGGCTCGATGCCCCCACCACCCGCATCCTGGACTACGCACTGGAACGCGGAGTGCTGACCGCCCGCGGCTACGACCGCGTGCTGCGCCTCGCATGGACCCTCGCAGACCTGTCCCGGCACGACGTCCCGGACGCAGACGACGTCGGGCAGGCGCTGGGCCTCCGGCAGGCCGCCGCGGTCTCACCCTGAGCCTGCCGGCACGAAGCCCACCCCAGCCGTGCGAAAGGAACCACCATGATTGATGACGAACGAACAGCCCGCGCCGCCCTGGCCCGCCTGTTCGAGCCGCAGGACGCGGCGGCCCTGGCCCTGGTCCAGGCAGTTGGGGCGCAGGACGCCCTGCGGATTGCCAGCGGCGCGCTGGCCGCCGGTCCCGGGCTCGAACAGGCGATCACTGGAATCCTGGCGGACGGCGGGTGCGGCAGCGGCTGGTCCGGGCTCAGCGAGGCGCTGAAGCGTTGGGCCCCGCGCGTGCCCGACCTCGCGCCGGAGCGGGACCTGGCCACCATGCACCGGCTCGGCGGACGCGTCATCATTCCCACGGATGACTTGTGGCCGCGGCAGCTGGCGGACCTCGGACTGCAGGAGCCCCTGTGCCTGTGGTGGCGCGGCGTCGAACAGGAGCTGCCACCGGCGGCCCGGTCCGTTGCCCTCGTGGGCTCCCGGGACAGCACCAGCTACGGGGCATCGGTGACGGGCGATCTCGCCTACTCGCTGGCCCAGCGCGGCTTCACGATCGTCTCCGGCGGGGCCTACGGGATTGATGCCCACGCCCACAGGGCGGCCCTGGCCGGAAGCGCGGGCGGCGTGCCCACCATTGCCGTCATGGCCGGGGGAGTGGACCGCTTCTACCCCGCCGGCAATGAGGACCTTCTGCGGACCGTGGCGAACCGCGGCGCGGTCCTGGCCGAGGTGCCGCCCGGGTCCGCTCCCACCCGCTACCGGTTCCTGCAGCGGAACCGGCTCATTGCGGCGTTGGCCTCCGTCACGGTCGTGGTCGAGGCCCGGCGGCGCTCCGGCGCCCTCAACACGGCCCACCATGCCGAGAGCCTGGGCAGGGCCGTGGGCGCCGTGCCCGGATCCATCCACAGCGCCAACTCCGCCGGCTGCCACCGGCTTCTCCGTGAAGGCGGCGCGGTATGCGTCACGGATGCCGGGGAGATCGCCGAGCTCGCCTCCCCGAGCGGCGAGGCGATGCCCCCGGACAAGGCAGACCGGTCCGAGGCCCACGATGGCCTGACCCTGGAGGACCTGATCCTGCTCGATGCCCTGCCGCTGCGGACCACCACCACGGTCGAGAAGCTTGCCGCGGTGGCCGGGCTGAGCCCGGACTCGGTCCGCGCAGGTCTTGGCCGGCTCGGGCTGCTGGGGCTGGCCGAATCCCGGCATGGCGGCTGGAAACGCTCCGGGAAGGCGGACTAAGATGGCTTGCTTCACCGGGAAGAAGCGGCTCGCCGACCGGCTCCTTGAATGCGGGGGGAATACTGCCAGAGTAAGAGGGTGTCTACACAGGATCCCCCCGCTGCCTCGCCCGCCGCGCTCGACGGCGGTATCCGGCTCGTCGCCGCACGCTTCGGCCGCTACCTGGAAGCGGAGCGGGGCCGGTCCGCCCATACCGTGCGGGCCTATCTCTCCGATGTCGAAAGCCTGCTCGCGCACGCCGCAACCGAGGGCGTCCACGACCTTGCCGGGCTGGAGCTCGGGACCCTGCGGCGCTGGCTTGGTGCCCAGAGCGAGTCCGGGAAGTCCCGCGCCACCCTGGCCCGCCGCGCCGCCACCGCCAGAGCCTTCACCGCCTGGGCTGTCCGTGAGGAGCTGATCGAAGCCGACCCCGCCCTGCGGCTCAAGGCGCCAAAGCGGGAGAAGTCCCTGCCCGGCGTCTTGCACCAGCAACAGGTCCGGCGGCTCGTGGACGACGCCGAATCCGCCTCGGCCGAGGGGGAACCGCTGGCCTTGCGCAACCGTGCCATGGTGGAGCTGCTCTACGCCACCGGCGTCCGGGTTGGCGAGCTGGCCGGCATGGACGTCGACGACCTCGACCCGGACCGCAGGACGCTCCGGGTGCTTGGCAAGGGCAACAAGGAACGCACGGTGCCCTACGGGCTGCCGGCGGCGCTCGCCGTCGACGACTGGCTCCGCCGCGGCCGGCCGGCCCTCGCCACCGGGACCAGCGGCCCGGCGCTCTTCCTGGGCGCGCGCGGCGGAAGAGTGGACCAGCGCCAGATCCGCAGCGTGGTTAAGGAGATGCTGGAACGGCTGGGAGACACCGCCGCCACCGGGCCGCACGCCCTGCGGCACTCCGCAGCGACCCACCTGCTCGACGGCGGGGCGGATCTGCGCGCCGTGCAGGAAATCCTGGGGCACAGCAGCCTTGCCACCACCCAGATCTACACCCACGTGTCCGTCGAGAGGCTCCGGCAGAGCTACCAGCAGGCGCACCCCCGGGCCTGAGGATCGCCGGTCCGGCGCGTCCGGCCGGCCGGAAAAGGCACACAATTCGGCCCGGATTCCTACACCGGATTCGGCCCGCATACCTGCCCGGCGCCAAGCGGACCAGGGTCCACCTGCGGGACTGCCGAAGCATGCACGGCGCGCCGGAAAAGACGCGCCGAATCGCACTGGCGTAATTAGGAGGGGTAGGGCAGAATAAAACTCACGCCCGGGAAGTTTCAAGTTGAACTTGAAGCTGGAATGCACCACGTCCCAGCTTTGAACCCGGTTGTATATTAGTAGTCTGGCAGGGACCGCCGGCATAAATTCGGATCCGCGCAACAGACAGACATCCAGGCACAGGTCGTTGGGGAAGACGTACCTACAGCTATGGAGGATGGAATGTCTGTTGCACTGACCCGAGGTGTGTTGTTCGTTCACTCGGCCCCGACTGCCTTGTGCCCCCACGTCGAGTGGGCCATAGGGTCTGTCGTGGACAAGCGGACGGACCTGGAGTGGACCGCTCAGCCTGCCGCGCCCGGAATGTTCCGGGCCGAGCTGTCGTGGACCGGAACGCCGGGCACGGGGGCTCAATTGGCGTCGGCTCTGCGAGGCTGGGCGCACCTGCGCTATGAAGTCACTGAGGAGCCGAGCCAGGGGGTGGACGGCGGCCGCTGGTCGCACACCCCGGAGCTCGGGATCTTCCACGCCACCACTGACGTCCACGGCAACATCATGGTGTCCGAGGACCGCATCCGTTACGCCTACGAATCCGGCGCCGGCGACCCCTCGGCCGTCTACCACGAGCTCTCGCTCGCCCTGGGCGAGGCCTGGGACGAGGAACTCGAGCCGTTCCGGCACGCCGCCGAAGGCGCCCCCGTGCGCTGGCTCCACCAGGTCGGCTAGGGCCTCACCGGGCGCACCACCGCAGCAATTCCATAGCTACGCGCCAAAAGGCAGATGGCGGCAATGTTCACGAAGAACATTGCCGCCATCTGCCGTCCCGGCGTGCTGCGGGCGTGCTGCTGGTCGTGCAGCTAGACGCTGCGTACCGCGATCACGGCGTTGTGGCCGCCGAAACCGAACGAGTTGCTCAGCGCGGCGATGCTGCCGGCCGGCAGGTCGCGGGCGGTCGTGACGACGTCGAGCGGGATTTCCGGATCCTGGTTCTCGAGGTTGATGGTCACCGGCGCCTTGCGGTCGTAGATGGCCATGACGGTCAGCACGGCCTCCACGGCACCGGAGGCGCCGAGCAGGTGCCCCATCTGGGACTTGGTGGCCGAGACCGCTACGGAGTCCACGTGCTTGCCCAGGGCGGCCTTGAGGGCCGCGTACTCGGGCTTGTCGCCGACCGGGGTGGAGGTGGCGTGCGCGTTGACGTGGACGATGTCTTCGGGCTGGATGCGGCCATCGAACATCGCAGCCTTCAGCGCGCGGGTGGCGCCCAGGCCCTGGGGGTCCGGGGCGGTGATGTGGTAGGCGTCGGCGGTGACCGAGGTGCCCGCCAGTTCGGCGTAGATCCGGGCGCCGCGGGCCAGGGCGTGTTCCTCGGCCTCGAGCACCAGGGCGCCGGCGCCCTCGCCCATGACGAAGCCGTCGCGGTCACGGTCGTAGGGGCGTGAGGCGTGCTCGGGATCGTCGTTGCGGCGTGAGAGGGCCTGCATGGAGGCAAAGGCGGCGATCGGCATCGGGTGAATGGCGGCTTCGGCGCCGCCGCACACGACGACGTCGGCCTTGCCGGCGCGGATGAGGTCCAGGCCCACGTGGACGGCCTCGGTGCCGGACGCGCAGGCGGAAACGGGGGTGTGGGCGCCGGCGCGGGCACCCAGGTCCAGGCTTACCGCGGCGGCCGGGCCGTTGGGCATCAGCATGGGCACGGTCATGGGCAGGACGCGGCGGGGACCCTTTTCGCGCAGGGTGTCCCAGGCATCCAGGAGGGTCCAGACGCCGCCGATGCCGGTCGCGAAGGCCACCGCCAGACGGTCGTGGTCGATTTCGGTGATGCCGGAGTCGGCCCACGCCTCACGGGATGCGACCACGGCGAACTGGGTGGACGGGTCCATGCGCTTGGCCTCGACCCGGGTCAGGACGTCCAGGGCAGGGGTGGAGGCGCGTGCAGCGAAGTGGACGGGCAGCTCGTACTTGGCCACCCAGTCGTCCTCGAGCGTGTGCGCGCCGGAGACGCCCTTGAGCGCGTTCTTCCACATCGTGGGGACATCGCCGCCGATGGGTGTGGTGGCACCCAGACCGGTAATGACTACTTTGCGTGCCATGGGATCACTCTCTGTCGGTGCGCCTGCCGTATCCGGAACCGCGAACGGGATGGCCGGGGCCTGCGAGGGGAAAACTTTCGGGTGGTGCATTTCGTGGTGCTGCTGGTGGTCCGGTCCGGGCGCTGCTGCAGCGCCCGGACCGGACACCGGGGTCCGCCGATACTGGCGGAAGCCAGACTAGGCCTGGGCGTTGGCGATGAAGCTGACGGCGTCGCCGACGGTCTTGAGGTTCTTGACCTCTTCGTCCGGGATGCGGACGCCGAACTTCTCTTCGGCGTTGACCACGATCGTCATCATCGAGATGGAGTCGATGTCCAGATCCTCGGTGAAGGACTTGTCCATTTCGACAGCCTCCGTGGCCAGGCCGGTCTCTTCGTTGACGATTTCAGCCAAGCCGGCCAGGATTTCTTCGTTGCTAGCCATTGATGGCTCCTTTTCTGGTTGTTGCCCTCGGCTGCCGGTGGAATGCCGGCAGCCTAAGGGCGGAAATGATTCAAACCGAGGGTTCGGCTTGGTGCGGGAATGCTTGCGAGMACAGCATGCGGGGCGGGCCCTGAAAGTGAAGGACATGCGGTGCAAGGGTGAAACGGGTGGAACGTATTTAGTTCGGAAAAGCGGTGGCTGCCTAAGGAAGCACGACCACCTGGGCGCCGAAGACCAGACCGGCTCCGAAGCCGATCTGCAGCGCCAGCCCGCCGCTGAGCTCGGGGTTTTCCTCAAGCAGGCGGTGGGTGGCCAGGGGGATGGACGCCGCCGACGTATTTCCGGCGTCGGCGATGTCGCGGGCGATCTTGACAGTCTCGGGCAGCTGCAGCTTCTTGGCCATCTCGTCGATGATGCGCATGTTGGCCTGGTGCGGGATGAACGCGGCGAGGTCCTCGGACCGGATGCCGGCTGCGTCCAGGGCCTGCTGGGCCACCTTGGCCATCTCCCACACGGCCCAGCGGAAGACAGTCTGGCCGTCCTGGCGCAGGGTCGGCCACAGGGAAGCGTCGGTCACGGCCGCTTCCTCATCGCTGACGGCGGCGCCGTGCTTGCCGGTCAGGGCGAGCTCGCGGATGTCCAGCATGGAGTGGGTCATGCCGATGGCATCCCACTTGCTGCCGTCCGAACCCCACACCGAGGGGCCGATGCCGGGCGTGTCAGAGGGGCCGATCACGACTGCGCCCGCGCCGTCGCCAAGCAGGAAGGAGATGGTCCGTTCCGTGTTGTCGATGACGTCGGAGAGCTTCTCGGCACCGACCACCAGGACGTAGGAGGCCGCGCCGGAACGCACCAGGGCGTCGCCCTGGGCGATGCCGTAGCAGTAGCCGGCGCATGCCGCGGAGATGTCGAAGGCCGGGGCCGGCGTCGCGCCGAGGCGGTCGGCGAGGCTCGCTGCGGCGGACGGGGTCGCATACGGGTGGGTAACCGTGGAAACGATCACGGCGCCGAGCTGGGAGGCCTCGATGCCGGCCTTCTGCAGTGCTTCACGTGCGGCGCCCTCAGCCATGTCAATCACGCTGACATCGGCGGGCGCGCGGTGCCGGGTGATGATGCCCGTGCGCTGGCGGATCCACTCATCCGAGGAATCGATCCACTGGCACACGTCCTCGTTGGTCACGATCACGCTGGGCCGGTAAGCCCCGATACCCATGATGCGGGTGTTGGCCTGCACCGGTGCCTGCTTCAGAGTGGGAACGCTCATGCCCCTCCCTCCAGTTCTGCAAATAGGGCCAGGGCCGCGGAAAGATCGTCCGGGGTCTTGACGGTGACTGTCTTGACGCCGGGCATGCCGCGCTTGGCCAGGCCCGCCAGTGTTCCGGCGGGAGCCAGCTCGATCACGCCGGTCACCCCGCGCTGCACCATCGTCTCCATGCACTGGTCCCAGCGGACCGGCCGGGAGACCTGGGCGATCAGGCTGTCGACGGCGGCGGCGCCGTCGGTGACTTCCGCGCCGTCGAAGTTGGACAGCAACGGCACCTGCGGGTCCTTCGGGTGCAGCGACGGACGCAGGGCCTGCAGGGCCGCGCCCGCGGGGGCCATATGCGAGGTGTGGAACGCGCCCGCGACCTTCAGCGGAATAACCCGGGCCTTGGCCGGCGGGTTCTCCGCCAGGGCCTTCAGCTGCTCCAGGGTGCCTGCGGCGACGGTCTGGCCGGCCCCGTTGACGTTGGCGGCCGTGGCCCCGGCGGCAGCAATGGCTGCCAGGACCTCCGCGGGGTCGCCGCCCACGACGGCACTCATGCCGGTCGGGGTGGCGGCGGCAGCGGCTGCCATGCTGTTGGCGCGTTCGCGGACAAACGTCATGGCTTCGGATTCCGACAGGACACCGGCGAGGGAAGCCGCGGTGATTTCGCCGACGGAGTGGCCGGCAAGGATGACGGGAAGCGTGCCGAGTTCGACGTCGAACAGCGACTTCGCCGTCACCAGGCCCGCAGCAACGATCAGGGGCTGCGCGACTGCGGTGTCCTTGATGGTCTCCTCATCGGAGGTGGTGCCGTGGGCGGTGAGGTCGATGCCTGCTATTTCGCTGAGGGAGGCCAGGAGGCCTGCGACGGGTGGCAGTTCCAGCCAAGGGGCCAGAAAACCAGGGGTCTGGGAGCCCTGTCCAGGGCAAACGATTGCAAGCACGTAACCAGCTTTCCAAATTACCGCGTGAACATTCGTGTTTTCATGCACCAAGCTCACTGGGTCAGTTTGTAGGAAGTCTACAACGGTTCAGGAGCCGTTGCGGGGAGGTTGCCGCTCCGTGGGGGCCTTCGGCGGGGCAGAAAGCCGGCCCACGACGAGGGCGGTCTGGAGCACGAACGCCTCCCGCGGCAGCAGCGGATCCCAGCCGGTGACGTCGCAGACGCGCTTGAGCCGGTAGCGCACTGTGTTGGCATGGACGAAGAGTTCCCGGGCCGTGGCTTCGAGTGAATGGCCCAGTTCGAGGTACGTGCCGAGGGTCTCCACCAGCCCGTTGGAGGCGGCCAGAAGCGGGCGGTAGATGTTCTTGACCAGCGAGCGGCGGGCGGCGTCGTCGCCGGAGATCACCCGCTCCGGGAGCAGGTCATCGGCCGCCACCGGGCGCGGCGCGGAAGGCCACGCGCGGGCCGCGGTGAGGCCGGCAAAGGCGGACTGGGCGGAGCCGCTGGCCTCGAGGAGGGACCCGGCCTCCGGGCCGTAGACCACCGGGCCGGGGGCAAAGAGTTCGCTGAGTTTCAGGTATGCGGTCTCCCGGTCGTGGACCCCGCCCAGGATCAGGATGAGGCGGTCGCCCTGGATCCCCACGAGGGCGTCCTCGGCGAAGCGCCCCGCCGTGCGCCGCAGCTCGCTGACGTAGCTGGCGCTTGGTTCGGACGGGGAATTTCCGACCATGACCGTGAAGCGCTCCTGTGCTTTCCAGCCCAGGGCCGCGATCCTGGACCGCAGCGCGTCGGTATTTTCGCCACGGAGGATGGCATCGACAATTAGGGCTTCCAGCCTGGTATCCCAGGAGCCGCGGGATTCCGCGGCGCGGGCATAGACGTCGGCGGCCGCGAACGCGACCTCCCGCGAGTAGCGCAGCACGGCCTCCCGGAGGGCCCCCTGGTCCGCTTCCGGGGCGATCACCGGGACCTGGTCCTCGACGACTTCCACCACGATCCGGATCAGCTGGAGCGCCTTCTGCAGGCTGATGGAGCGGGTCAGTTCGGTGGGCGCGGTGCCGAAGACGTCGGAGAGGATCCACGACGGCGAACTTGGCCGTTCGTACCAGGTGACGAAAGCCGCGATGCCGTTCTGGGCCACCATGCCCAGGGCGGAACGTTCATCCGAGTTCAGCCGGCCGTACCACGGCAGGGACTTCTCCAACTGGCGCAGCGTCGTCGTCGACAGCTGGCCCACGCTGGCCCGGAGCTTCTTGAGGGTTTCGGCTTTCTCCGGAGTCATCGCCCTCGAGCTCGGCTTGCGTTTTTCGGGAGTGGTGATCGGCTCTGCCATGCATTGAGCATACGGGGCGGGCCGCCCAAGCTCCATTTGTGCGAAGGCTACAACTGCCCTTGTCCTGCATCACAGCGGCCCGCGGGAGTCCAGAGCGCCCCCGGAGGGAGGCCCGAGGGAGGCGGGGCGGTTAAACGCCCGACGGCGGCCCCCACCTTTCGGTGGGAGCCGCCGTCGAACGTTCGCTCTTGCGCTGAGGCGCGGTTAGGAGTCGCCGCCCGCGTTGCCGGTGGTGCCGGCGTTCACGTTGTGCAGGCGGTACTTCTCGATGGCCTGGGCAGGTGCCTGGGCATCCACTTCGCCCCGGCGGGCCAGCATCTGAAGGGAACGGACCACAACCGAGTGGATGTCGTTCTTGAAGAAGCGGCGTGCCGCGGCGCGGGTGTCCGAGAAGCCGAAGCCGTCCGCGCCGAGCGAGGCAAACTCGTTCGGCAGGAACTGGCGGATCTGGTCCGGCACGGCCTTCATGTAGTCAGTGACCGCCACGATGGGGCCGGTGGCGCCGGCGAGCTGCTGGGTCACGAACGGGACGCGGGCGGGCTGGCCGGGGTTGAGGAAGGAGTCTTCCTCGGCGGCCATGGCGTCGCGGCGCAGTTCGGTCCAGGAGGTCACGGACCAGACATCCGCCGAGACGCCCCAGTCCTCGGCGAGGACCCGCTGGGCTTCGAGGGCCCAGGGAACCGACACACCCGAGGCAAGGATCTGCGTGCGCGGGCCGTCAATCTTGGCCGGCGCCAGCAGATAGATGCCCTTGATGATGCCCTCGACATCGAGTTCCGCCGGTGCGGGCGGCTGCACGATCGGCTCGTTGTAGACAGTGATGTAGTACATCACGTTCCGCGACGGATCGTTGTCGGCAATTTCTTTCCCGGCTTCGCCGGGGCCGTACATCCGGTTGAGGCCGTCACGCATGATGACGCCCATCTCGTAGCCGTATGCCGGGTCGTAGGTGATGACGGCCGGGTTGGTTGCCGCCAGCATGGGGGAGTGCCCGTCGGCGTGCTGCAGGCCTTCGCCGGTCAGCGTGGTGCGCCCTGCCGTGGCGCCGATGATGAACCCGCGGGTCATCTGGTCGGCGGCGGCCCAGAAGGAATCGCCGGTGCGCTGGAAGCCGAACATCGAGTAGAAGACGTAGACCGGGATGAGCGGTTCGCCGTGGGTGGCGTAGGACGTGCCGGCGGCGGTGAAGGCTGCCACGGAACCGGCCTCGTTGATGCCGGCGTGCACGATCTGGCCGGAGATGGACTCCTTGTACGCCAGGACGAGCTCGCGGTCCACGGAAAGGTAGTTCTGGCCGTTCGGGTTGTAGATCTTCGCCGTCGGGAAGAACGCGTCCATGCCGAAGGTGCGTGCCTCATCGGGGATGATCGGCACAATCCGCTTGCCGAACTCCTTGTCCCGCATGAGGTCCTTGAGCAGGCGGACGAACGCCATGGTGGTGGCGGCGTGCTGCTTGCCGGAGCCGCGGTTGGCGACTTCGTAGACCTTCTCGTCCGGGAGGGTGACGTCGGCGTGCTTGGA
>NZ_JBFTHT010000023.1:0-60391 GCF_056394385.1 Arthrobacter sp. 10N44_2
TCCTCCAGGCCGACGCTTGTACGCTCGAACATAGCTGGAACCTCCAATTTCAAATGTGGCTCTACCTGTCCGCCAAGTCTGGCAGGCAACCCACGTCCCGCTTTGAAAAGGAGGTTCCAGCCCGAAAAACCCGGCTACCTCATATCGTCTAGTCACGCCCCGCCCGGAGCCCCGCCAGGGTCACCGTTCCGTCGCGAGCGGCCGTTCCGGGGTGTGCAGCCGGGTCATCAGCCGTGTCATTGTCCGCGGCACCCGGCCCCGCGTGGCCCGCGACACCAGGATCGTGACGGCGAACGCGGCCGGCACCGTCCATGCGGCGGGCTGCGCCAGCCACGACGGCGTCTGCGCAGCACCCAGCACCGAGCCGGCCACCATCGCACTGCCGCAGAGCACGCCGCCGGTCACCATGCCCGCGATAGCCCCGGCGTCCGTCAGTCCCCGCCACCAAATGCCCAGCAGCAGGACAGGGCAGATCGTGGACGCGGTAAAGGCAAACACGAGCCCCACGCTGCCGGCCAGTGCCAGCGACTCGGTCATCGACGCGATTCCCAGAGGCACCAGCGCCGAGATCAGCGCTGCCAGCCGGAAGCCCCGCACGCTGCCGCCGAACACGTCCTGGCTGATAACGCCGGCCAGAGAGACCACCAGGCCCGACGTCGTCGACAGGAACGCCCCAAACGCCCCCGCCACCACCAGCGCAGAGAGCAGGTCGCCGGCCGCCCCGCCCACCAGGCGGCCAGGCAGCAGCAGCACCAGGGCATCGGCCGGCCCGCTTTGGGCGAGGTCGGGGGCGTAGGCCCGGCCGATCATGCCGTAGGCCGTGGGGAACAGATAGAAGACCGAGAGCAGGCCCAGGACAATCAGGGTGGTGCGGCGGGCCGACTGTCCGTCCGGATTTGTGTAGAACCGGACCAGCACGTGCGGCAGGCCGAGGGTTCCGAAGAGCAGGGCCACGAGCAGCGAAATGACCTGATAGGGGCCCGAGGGTGCCAGCGCCGTCGGATTCACCGCGGGGGCTGCCTCCGCCGGGGAGCTGTTGCCGCCCAGCACCAGCAGCATGAACACGATGGGCACCGCCACCGCCGTCAGTTTCAGCCAATACTGGAACGCCTGGACAAACGTGATGGAGCGCATCCCGCCCGCCACCACGGTGATGCAGACGACGGCGACCACCGCCACCGGGCCTACCCACGCCGGCAGCCCGGTGGTGATCCGGATGGCCAGGGCGGCGCCGTGGAGTTGCGGGACGATGTAGAGCCAGCCGACCAGGACCACCACCAGGCTTGTGACGCGGCGGACGGCACGCGAATCGAGGCGCGCCTCGGTGAAGTCAGGGATCGTGTAGGCGCCCGAGCGGCGCAGGGGAGCGGCGACGAACAAGAGCAGCATCAGGTATCCGGCCGTGTACCCCACCGGATACCACAGGGCGTCGGTACCGGAGAGCAGGATGAGCCCGGCGACCCCCAGGAAGCTCGCAGCCGAGAGGTACTCCCCGCCGATTGCTGAGGCGTTCCACCACGGCTTGACCGTCCGGGACGCCACGTAGAAGTCCCCGGTGGTGCGCGAGATCCGTAACCCGTAGAAACCAATCACAGCCGTGGCGAGGGAGACGGCGGCGAACGCCGCGACGCCGACGACGGGGTTCACCGGCCGTTCACCCGGCCGCGTGGGTGGCCGCCCACCGGGCCCCGTACGTGGCCGCCCGCCGGGCCGTTCACGTGGGTCCTCACCTGTTCGGTCATTTGTCGCCGGCGAGGTCCCGGTAGCGGGCCTCGTTCCTGGCCGCGGTCCGCACGTACAGCCAGGCACTGAGGCCGATCACGGGATAGATCCCGGCCCCCAGCAGGACCCAGTCGAAGGGAAGGCCGGCAATCGTGGAGTCCGCCAGGCCGGGGACCAGCCCCAGCATCAGCGGGAAGGCGAGCATGATCAGCAGGAATCCCAGGGCCACCACGAGGCCCAGCCGGAGCTGGGACCGGATGAGCGAACGGACGAACAACTGCCCGGCGTCGGTCTCCTCCTCCGCTTCGCGGGAGGCTGCCGCGGAGCGCCCGCCGTTCAGGGCGGCGCTGTTTGCTGCGGTGCCGTTTGGTGTGGCGCTGTTTGGTGTGACGCTGCGCGGCGCCGTGACCCGGACCCTTGTCATGCCTGCGGCCGGATACGGGTTGCGCCGAGCTTTTCCCGGACAGCAGGCAGGTGCCGGCGGCTGATAGGCAGTTCAGCTCCAGCCACGGTGACGCTGGGCCGCGCTGCGGCGAGCTTCAAGTGGCTGACGTGGCTCAGCGCGATCAGGTAGGAGCGGTGGATGCGGACGAATCCGGCGTCGGCCCACTGCTGTTCGAGGTCCGCCAGCGGAACCCTGATGAGGTAGCTGGCATCGGCGGTGTGCAGCCGGGCGTAATCACCCTGCGCCTGGACGTAGGTCACGTCCTCGCGACGGATCATTTTGGTGGTCCCGCCCAGGTCCACGGTGATCATTTCGGGTGCAGGGGCACCATCCTTGAGCAGTTCGCTGATGCGTCCGATCGACTTTGCCAGCCTTTCGGCCCGCACGGGCTTGAGGAGGTAGTCCACGGCCGCGAGCTCGAAGGCCTCCAGCGCGCAGTCCTCGTCGGCAGTGACGAAAACGACGGCGGGCGGGCGGGCGCTGCGGGAGATGGCCCGCGCAATGTCCAGCCCGGACAGCGCCGGCATGTGGATGTCGAGGAACACGGCGTCGACGTTTTCGGCCTCGAGGGCACGCAGGGCCTCGGCGCCCGAGGAAGCCCGGTGGATGGCGCCGATCCGGTCATCCCGGCCGAGCAGGAAGGCCAGTTCCTCAACGGCGGGGAGCTCGTCGTCGGCGACGAGGACGTTAATCATGCCACTAGCCTACTGCCGCTGCCATTGTGGCCGGCTCAGCCCGTCAGCCACCTGCCGCCGGGCACGACACCGCCGGGAACCGACCGGAAATCAGGCGTCGTGCCGGGGCTGGGACTTGGGGACGCGCATCGTGATCAGGGTGCCTTCGCCGGGCGCGGTCTCGATCACGAGGCCGTTGTCGTCGCCGTACACCTGGCGCAGGCGGGCGTCGACGTTGCGCAGCCCGACGTGGTCGCCGTCGCTGTGCCCGGCAAGGACGGAGCGCAGCTGGTCGGGGTCCATGCCCACGCCGTCGTCCTCGATCGTCACCTCCGCGAAGGCACCGGAGTCATTCGCAGTGATGGAGATGTGGCCCGGGCCCTCCTTGGCCTCCAGCCCGTGCCGGACCGCGTTTTCCACGAGCGGCTGCAGGCTCAGGAAGGGGATCACGGTGCTGAGCACCTCGGGAGCGATCCGCAGGCTGACCTGGACGCGGTCCCCGAACCGGGCCCGCTCCAGGAGCAGGTAGCGGTCGATGCAGCGCAGTTCCTCGGCCAGGGTGGTGAAGTCGCCGTGGCGGCGGAAGGAGTAGCGGGTGAAATCGGCGAACTCCACCACGAGCTCGCGCGCCCGGACCGGATCCGTGTTGATGAAGGATGCGATCGCGTTGAGCGAGTTGTAGATGAAGTGCGGACTGATCTGGGCGCGGAGGGCGCGGACCTCGGCTTCCATCAGGAGCGTGCGGGAGGCGTCGAGCTCGGCCAGTTCCACCTGCGTGGCCACCCAGTCAGCCACCTCCCCGGTGGCGCGGACCAGTCCCGCCCCGGCGGCCGGCGCGAAGGCGGCCACCACACCCACCACACGCGTGCCGGTTTTGATCGGGGCGATCACGACGGCGCGCTCCACCTCCGGCGCCAGCGTCATGCCGCCGACGCCAGCGGCCAGGAGCTGGAGTTCGCCCGCCGGAATGACGGCGAGGTGGCCGCCGTCGAACACTTTTGACGCGAGCCCCATCAGGGCAGGCTTGAGCTCCTCGGCGGCGCCGTCCCACGCGAGCACGCCGGTTGTATCGGTGATGGCGAGGGCATCGCAGCCCAGGATGCTGCGCAGTTGCCGGCTGGCCTTGGCCGCACCGGCAGGGTTCAGGCCGGTCCGCAGGTACTGGCCGGCCCGGGACGCGGCGTGGAGCGTCGTGTAGGTGGCGCGCTCGGCATCGGTGCCGAGGTCGCGGAAGGAGCGGAGGACCTGGAGCCCGACGGCGACGACCACCGTGATCGCCATGGCGATCACCGCGACGGCGGCGGCGGTGAACAGGGGAGAGTCCGGCATGATGCCCAGCCTACCGCCGGTGCCGGGGCTGACGGCTCTGGCACGTGCCCGGACACCGATGGCCGCGAAACAGGTGTATCGGGCGCCGTTTGGCGCAGCGCCGGGACCGCTGAGCGACGCAGGCTGCCCCGGCTGTGGTAGGTAGCCCACGTCACGGTGCACAGTGATTGCAGTCACATCGGCAGGATGGGTTGCAGGGTGCGTCCCGCGCAGACCACGGCAACCGGTGTGGACTCACCAGTCTCAATGAGGAGGAACCGATGGGTCACGACGCCCAAGAAACGGACGCTGCGGCGGCCGTGGACTTCAAGGAAGTCCAGTCGACGGAGCAGTTCCAGGAACTGCGCACCCGTCACCGCAGCTTTGTCTTCCCGCTATCCATTGCCTTTCTGCTCTGGTACTTCGCCTATGTCCTGCTGGCCGACTACGCGGTCGGATTCATGTCGATCAAGCTTTGGGGCAACATCAACGTGGGCCTGATCCTGGGCCTGCTGCAGTTTGTCTCCACGTTCGCGATCACCGGCTGGTACGTCAGCTATTCGAACCGCAAGCTGGACCCCATTGCCTCCGCGATCCGCCAGGAAATCGAGGGGCACGAATTCGACAAGCACGGCAACCCGGTTGGGGGGACAGCAAAATGACATTCATGGTTCCCTCAGTAAACGTTGCGGATCTCAAGGACACCACCCTGCTGAACATGGGCATCTTCGCCCTCTTCGTCGCGATCACCATGGTCATTGTGATCAGGGCCAGCCGCAACAACAAGACGGCGGCCGACTACTACGCGGCCGGACGTTCCTTCACAGGCCCGCAGAACGGCACCGCCATCGCCGGCGACTACCTCTCCGCAGCGTCCTTCCTGGGCATCACCGGAGCCATCGCCATCAACGGCTACGACGGCTTCATGTATTCCATCGGGTTCCTCGTCGCCTGGCTCGTCGCCCTGCTGCTCGTCGCCGAGCTGCTCCGCAACACCGGCAAGTTCACCATGGCCGATGTCCTCTCCTTCCGGCTCAAGCAGCGCCCCGTGCGCATCGCGGCAGCCATCTCCACGCTGGCCGTCTGCTTCTTCTACCTGCTGGCCCAGATGGCCGGTGCCGGCAGCCTCATCTCACTGCTCCTGGGCATCAGCGACTGGGGCGGACAAGCCCTGGTGATCATCGTCGTCGGCGCCCTGATGATCATGTACGTCCTGATCGGCGGCATGAAGGGCACCACCTGGGTTCAGATCATCAAGGCCATGCTCCTGATCGCCGGCGCGGCAGTCATGACCTTCTGGGTCCTCGCGATCTACGGCTTCAACCTCTCCGACCTGCTGGGCGGCGCGGTGGAAACCTCGGGCAACCCGAACCTGCTCAACCCGGGACTGCAGTACGGCAAGACGGAGACCTCCAAGGTCGACTTCCTGTCCCTCGGCCTGGCCCTGGTGCTCGGCACCGCAGCCCTGCCGCACGTGCTGATGCGCTTCTACACGGTTCCGACCGCAAAGGAAGCCCGCAAGTCGGTGGTGTGGTCCATCTGGCTCATCGGCATCTTCTACCTGTTCACCCTGGTCCTGGGCTACGGCGCAGCTGCGCTGGTGGGTGCCGACACCATCAAGGCAGCCCCGGGCGGCGTCAACTCGGCCGCGCCGCTGCTCGCCTTCCACCTCGGCGGTCCGCTGCTCCTGGGCTTCATCTCGGCGGTGGCCTTCGCGACCATCCTGGCCGTCGTCGCCGGCCTGACGATCACCGCGGCGGCATCCTTCGCCCACGACATCTACGCCAGCGTCATCGCCAAGGGGAAGGCCGACGCCGCCACCGAGGTCAAGGTTGCCCGCCGCACCGTGGTGGTGATCGGGCTGCTGGCCATCGCCGGCGGCATCTTCGCCAACGGACAAAATGTCGCGTTCCTCGTCGCGCTCGCCTTCGCCGTGGCTGCCTCCGCCAACCTTCCGACCATCCTCTACTCGCTGTTCTGGCGCCGGTTCACCACCCAGGGAGCCCTGTGGAGCATGTACGGCGGATTGTCCGCGGCCATCATCCTAATTGCGCTCTCCCCGGTGGTCTCCGGGGCCAAGACGTCGATGATCCCCGGCGCCAACTTCGCCATCTTCCCGCTGAGCAACCCGGGCATCGTCTCCATCCCGCTCGCGTTCTTCCTGGGCTGGCTGGGCACCGTCCTGGACAAGCGGAAGGAAGACGCCACAAAGCAGGCCGAAATGGAGGTCCGTTCCCTGACCGGGGTGGGCGCCGAAAAGGCTACCAACCACTAGGAAGGCTGCACCAGCAGAGAAGCTCCCGTGCAGCAGCACGGGAGCTTCTCTTGTGGATGGGCGCTTCGACAGGGTTTTTCGAGGTCAGCGCTGAGGCCTCAGCCGAATGTTCACCATCTTCAGCTCGTCGTGGCCCTCGAAACGGTAGGCCAGCTCCACACTTTTCGTGTCGCAGTCGATCGTTCCGGCCACGTCGGCGGCGTTGGAGCCGTTGTTGGAGCTGACGTTGAGGCTTGAAAAGTTCGGTTTACAGCTGCCGTCAAGCTCCAGGCTCTGCACCCCCGCGGCGAACTCCTCCGGCGAAATCTTCCGCATGAGGGCCGGATCCAGGTACTTCTCGTAGGCGGTGCTGACCTCACCGGCGATGGGCATCTTCGTGAAATCGTCAGCGATGCCCCGTGCCTGGTTGGTGGCTCCGCCCACCACGTTGAGCAGGACGACGGCGCCGGCACTTACCAGCAGGAGCACACCGCCGACGATCCCGAGGACAATCCACAGGGCCTTGCGGCTCTTTTTCGGGGGCGGCAGGGCGGCGCCGCCGTAGTAGGGCGGCGGCTGCCCCGGACCGCCGTAGTACGGAGGTGCGCCGTCGGCGGGTGGCGGGTAGCTGGGTGCCGCGCCGGTCGCGGGTGGCGGGTAGCTGGGTGCCGCGTAGTTGGGCACCGCGGCGTCGGCGGGTGGCCCGGGCGGCGGGGCGTAGTACGGAATGGGCGGCTGGCCGGGCGCCGGGTGGCCGGCTGCAGGCTCATGCCCGGGCTGCGGCGGTACCGGGCGGTGTGGTTCCTCGGGACTGCTCACGGTTCAAGCCTTTCCGGCAGTCCAGACAAGCCACTGCCTGTTGCACTGGGCCGCGTGCGCGGACCCAAGGACTCAGGGGGACCCAACGGACACAGCCTAGCGCCGCGGCCGCCCACGGCACAGATGAAAAGCGGATCAGTTATCGGCGGATCCGCGCTCCAGCAGGGGCTGGATCCGGAACGGGATCAGCTCGCCCATCGCCAGTGCGGTATCGGTCCGGTCCACGCCGTCGCACGCCAGTATCTTGCCGTTGATCCGGAACAGGTCCTCGGCGTCGAGCGCCACCACCCGCAGGAGCAGATCGGCCGAGCCCGTCAGGCCGTAGCCCTCCAGGATTTCCGGAATCCCGGCGAGCTCGACGGCGAGGGGTCCGAGTTTCTGTTGCTGGACGTGGACGGAGATGAAAGCCATCAGCGGGTACCCCAGGGACACCGGGTTGATCCGCCGCTCGAAGGAGAGGAACACGTGCTTCTTCTCCAGCTGGGCCATCCTGGCCTGCACCGTATTGCGCGAGAGTCCGAGCTTCTGGGCGAGGGCAACCACGGTCCGGCGGGGGTCCCGCGCCATGGCCGAAAGCAGGCGGGTGTCAGTGCCATCCAAGGTTTGCATAATGCGCAAGATTAGCACGGTTGGCGGACACCAAACAGGGCATAATGCTCAATATTTTTGCGGGTGGTTGTACCCGATGAGCATTGTGAGTAGGGTCACAATTATCCGGGGCAACGGCGCCCGGGCGGCTGGCGCGCCGCGGGATCACGAGTCCTGCGAGTTCCGGTCAGACGACGTCAGAAGGTGCGGACAACAGTGTTTACCGACGACGCGGGCAAGGGCGGCATTGCCGCCGGGGGCCCCGGAAACAGTGAAAATTCTATGAGGCGGACGGGCGGCGACCTCGTCCAGCTCATCACCCCGGCGGGCGAGCGCATCAGCCATCCCGAGTTCGATCCCTGGCTCCAGGACGTCAGCGATGAGCAGCTCTGCGCGCTCTATGAGGACATGGTGGTCATTCGCCGGATCGATGCTGAAGCCACGGCCCTCCAGCGGCAGGGCGAACTGGCACTGTGGCCGCCACTGCTGGGCCAGGAAGCATCCCAGATCGGCTCGGCCCGTGCCCTCCGCGAGGACGACTTTGTCTTCCCCAGCTACCGCGACAACGGTGTCGCCTACTGCCGGGGAGTGAAGCCGGAGGACCTCGTCCGTGCCTGGCGTGGCAACGCCTCCGCCGGCTGGGACCCGTTCACCGTCAACGTTGCCACCCAGCAGATCATCATCGGCGCGCAGAGCCTGCACGCTACGGGCTACGCCATGGGCATCCAGAACGACGGCGCCGACTGTGTCGCCGTGGCCTACTTCGGCGACGGCGCCACGAGCGAAGGCGACGTCAACGAAGCCATGGTCTTCGCCGCGAGCTTCCAAGCGCCCGTCGTCTTCATCTGCCAGAACAACCACTGGGCCATTTCCGAACCCGTCCGGCTGCAGTCGCACATCCAGCTCGCGGACCGCGCCTCAGGCTTCGGCATCCCCAGCATGCGGGTCGACGGCAACGATGTCCTCGCCGTCATGGCAGCCACCCGCATTGCCCTGGACCGTGCCCGGCGCGGCGGCGGCCCCACCTTCATCGAGGCCGTGACCTACCGGATGGGCCCGCACACGACGGCGGACGACCCCACCCGCTACCGGGATGCCAACGAACTCGAAGACTGGGCCGCCAAGGACCCGATCAGCCGGATGAAGTCGCTGCTCGAGCGCAAGGGACTGCTGACCGCGGACCTCGAGGCCGCCGTCGCCGCGCAAGCTGACGCAGTGGCCAAGGAACTCCGGGCCGGCACCATCAACATGCCCGAGCCGCAGCCGCTGGATATCTTCAAGCACGTGTACAGCACGCCCAACTCCTGGCTGGACCGCCAGCAGGAGCACTACTCCCGTTACCTGGCTTCCTTCGGCGATCCCGCAGAAGCCGCTTCTGAAGAAGGTGCACGCTGATGACGCAGATGACCTTTGCCCGAGCCATCAATTCGGGCCTGCGCAAGTCCCTCGAAAACGATCCCAAGGTGGTCCTGATGGGCGAGGACATCGGCGCCCTTGGCGGTGTCTTCCGTGTCACCGACGGGCTGCAGAAAGACTTCGGCAAGCACCGCGTCGTGGACACCCCGCTCGCCGAATCGGGCATCATGGGCACCGCCGTCGGCCTGGCATACCGCGGGTACCGTCCGGTGGTGGAGATCCAGTTCGACGGTTTCATCTACCCGGCGTTCGACCAGATCGTCAGCCAGGTCGCCAAGATGCACTACCGCACCCAGGGCGCGGTCAAGATGCCCATCACCATCCGCGTCCCGTTCGGCGGCGGCATCGGCTCGCCGGAGCACCACTCGGAATCGCCCGAGGCCTACTTCACCCACACCTCGGGGCTGCGCGTGATCAGCGTGTCCAACCCCCAGGACGCCTACACCATGATCCAGCAGGCCATCGCCTCCGACGATCCCGTCCTGTACTTCGAGCCCAAGCGGCGCTACCACGACAAGGGCGAGGTGGACGAGAGCGTCGACCTGAGCTCTGCCCTGTCCATGGAAAAGGCCCGTGTTGTCACCGAGGGCACGGACGTCACCCTCGTGGCCTACGGCCCGCTGGTCAAGACCGCCCGCGACGCCGCCATGGCGGCCGCCGACGAAGGCATCTCGGTTGAGGTCATTGACCTGCGCTCGCTGGCACCGCTGGACTTCGCCACCCTTGAGGCCTCGGTCCGCAAGACCGGCCGTCTGGTCATCACCCACGAGGCCAGCCAGTCCGGCGGCCTCGGCGCCGAAGTCGCCGCGAGCATCACCGAGCGCTGCTTCTACCACCTCGAGGCCGCTCCCGTCCGCGTGACCGGCTTCGATGTTCCCTACCCTTACTCCAAGCTGGAAATGCATCACCTGCCGGGCCTTGACAGGATTCTCGACGGCGTCGACCGTGCCCTCGGCCGCCCCAACTCCCTCAGCGGGCTGGAAGGATGAGCGCCACCATGATCAAGGAATTCAGGCTCCCGGACCTCGGCGAGGGACTGACGGAATCGGAAATCGTCGCCTGGAAGGTCGCGGTAGGGGACACCGTCACCCTCAACCAGATCATCGCCGAGGTAGAGACGGCCAAGGCCGTCGTCGAGCTGCCCTCGCCGTTTGCCGGCGTCGTCGCGGCCCTGCACGAACAGCCCGGCACCGTTGTTGAGGTCGGGAAGCCGATCGTCTCCTTCGAGATCGAGGGCGACGACGGCGCCGCCGGTTCCGGCGGCGGTGCTGGTGCGGACGGGGCCGCAGGCGGCAAGCGTGAGCCGAACCTCGTGGGCTATGGCGCGGTCCTCGAAGCGTCCGGCCGTCCGGCCCGCCGCGCCCGCACCTTCGCGGCCCCGGCGGCCCCTCCGGCCGTCGCGGCCGAGCCGGTGGCACCAGTCCGCGCGGCCGAGCCGGTGGCACCAGTCCGTGCTGCTGGGCCGGCCGAATCCAAGCCGGTCGAAACCTCGGCGGCATCCGCGCCGGGGGAGCGCCCGCGGTCCACGCCTCCGGTGCGCAAGCTGGCCAAGGATCTCGGCGTCGACCTTGAGGCCGTGCCCGGTACCGGGGAGCGCGGGCTCATCACCCGCGACGATGTGCTGAACTTCGTCGGCGGCGGGGACCTGCCCGCGGCCGCCCAGGAGCCCGCCGGTGCGACGGCGCAGGCCGCAGGGCTTGTCCAGGCCCCGGGCGAGCGCGAGACCCGCACGCCGATCAAGGGCGTGCGGAAGTTCACGGCCGCCGCCATGGTGGCCAGTGCCTTCACCGCGCCGCACGTCACCGAGTTCCTGACCGTCGACGTCACGCCCACGATGGAGCTGCTGGCACGGCTCAAGGCCAGTCGCGCGTTCGCCGGGTACAAGCTCACCCCGCTGACGCTCGTGTCCAAGGCCGTGCTGATTGCGTTGCGCAACCACCCGACCCTCAACGCCCGCTGGGACGAGGCCAACCAGGAGATCGTCCAGTTCAACTACGTGAACCTGGGCATCGCGGCCGCGACCCCGCGGGGGCTGACGGTTCCGAACATCAAGGACGCGGACCGGATGTCCCTCATGGATCTCTCCTCGGCCCTGACGGAACTGACGGACACGGCCCGGGCCGGGAAGACAAGCCCTGAGGCGCTCTCCGGCGGCACGATCTCCATCACGAACATCGGCGTCTTCGGCATTGACGCCGGCACACCCATCCTGAATCCGGGCGAGGCAGCCATCCTGGCCCTCGGCGCGGTCCGGAAGATGCCGTGGGAGTACCAGGACGAGGTCGCGCTGCGCCAGGTCATGACGCTCAGCCTGTCTTTCGACCACCGTCTGGTCGACGGCGAGCAGGGCTCGCGGTTCCTCCAGGACCTCGGCGCCATGCTGGCCGATCCGGGCATGGTCCTCGCGATGGTCTAGGTCCCTCTACGCAGCTGCCGGCTGCCCCGTCCGAAAGGAAGGGGCAGCCGGCAGCTTCGTGGTGTGCGGGCTACTTTGGGCGGGGTTGTCGCCGTCCCGGGGCGCATGGAGGACAATTTCGACGGCGGCGGCCCCGTTGACGGCGTGTCCGTGCCTAAGTCGCCATGGGGTGGACACGTGGGCGGTGGACACGTGGGCCCGTGGACCCGGGAGGGCGCCCGGGGCGGGGGAGTTGCTTAGCCGAGCGGCTCGGTGGGGGCCGGTGCCAGGAGCGCGGCCAGCGCCATGCTTTCCAGCAGCGGCCTCGCGCGGCGGACCCCGATCCGGCGCCCGTGGCTGCGCACCGAGTGCGGGGTCGAGTTGATCAGCCCGAACGTGGCATGCGCGCGCATCCGCAGTTCGGCGGCCTCCGTGCCCTCGTGCAGTCCGGCCAGCACGTCCACCCAGAGTTCGACATAGTTGCGCTGAAGCGTGCGGACCTCGGCCTGGTCCTCGCCGGCCAGGTTGCTGAAGTCCTGGTCCTGGACCCGGATGACGTCCGGGTTGCTCAGCGCAAAGTCGACGTGGAAGGCCACCAGCCCGCCCAACGCCGCCAGATCGCCGTCGGAATCGGCCACCACCCTGCGGCCGCCGTCGAGCAGGTCCTGGCTGACGCTGAGCAGCAGGGCGCCGAGGACGGCCTGCTTGCCGGCGAAGTGACGGTAGACCGCCGGTCCGCTGACGCCGGCCGCGGCCCCGAGATCCTCCAGGGAAACGCGGTTGAAGCCCTCCAGGGCAAAGAGCGCAGCGGCGGCGGACAGGAGGGCCTGCCGTCTGTTCGCCTTGGCCTGGCTGCGCTGGGTTGAGGCTGCCTGGGGCGGGGCTGCCTGCGCTGACGGAAGCTGGGCAGTCTGGCTGGGCTCGGTCACCGGCGCATCCCCTCTTTACAAAATGATCCCTGTGTTGGACATCACAGTTAATAGAGACTAACCTAAATCTCAGTTATGCGGTACTAACCGAAATAGTCGGGCGGCCTGAGTTGCCGCTCCGGCGCGCAAGTCCGCGCAGGTCAGGGAACGGAAACAGTCAATGGAGACAATCGCCAGCCGGGTGGATGCGACGAGCACCGCCTACGCCGCGAACCGGGAGGCCCAACTGGGGCTGGCCGGCGAGCTGAGGGAACGGCTCGCCACCGCCGCGCTGGGCGGGCCCGCGAAGTCCCGGGAACGCCACGTGGCGCGCGGCAAGCTCCTGCCGCGCGAGCGCATTGACCAGCTGCTCGACGATGGCAGCCCCTTCCTGGAGATCGCCCCGCTGGCCGCGGACGGAATGTACGACGGCGACTCGCCCGGTGCCGGCGTCATTGCCGGCATCGGGCTGGTGCACGGCCGCCAGGTGCTGGTCATTTCCAACGACGCCACGGTCAAAGGCGGCACCTATTATCCGATGACGGTGAAGAAGCACCTCCGCGCGCAGGAAATCGCCCTGGAGAACCGGCTGCCCTGCATCTACCTCGTGGACTCCGGCGGGGCGTTCCTGCCCAAGCAGGACGAGGTCTTCCCGGACAAGGAACACTTCGGCCGGATCTTCTTCAACCAGGCGAGGATGTCCGCGGCGAAGATCCCGCAGATCGCCTCGGTCATGGGCTCCTGCACCGCCGGCGGCGCCTACGTCCCCGCGATGAGCGACGAGACCGTGATTGTCCGCAACCAGGGCACCATCTTCCTGGGCGGCCCGCCGCTGGTGAAGGCCGCGATCGGCGAGATCGTCACGGCGGAGGAACTCGGCGGAGGCGACGTGCACTCGAAGATCTCCGGGGTCACGGACCACCTGGCCGAGAACGATGAGCATGCCCTCCAGATCGTCCGGGACATCGTCTCCACCCTGCCGAAGCCCTCCGCGCCAGTCTGGGACGTGGACACCGTCGTCGAGCCCGTTGCCGACCCGGATGAGCTCTACGGTGCCGTGCCCACGGACGTCAACGCCCAGTACGACGTGCGTGAGGTCATCGCCCGGCTGGTCGACGGCAGCCGGTTCCACGAGTTCAAGAAGAACTACGGCACCACCCTGGTCACGGGCTTCGCCAAGCTGCACGGCCACCCGGTGGGCATCGTGGCGAACAACGGCGTGCTGTTCAGCGAGTCCTCGCTCAAGGGCGCGCACTTCATCGAACTGTGCGACCAGCGCGGGATCCCGCTGATCTTCCTGCAGAACCTCTCCGGCTTCATGGTCGGCAAGGACTACGAGCAGGGCGGCATCGCCAAGAACGGCGCCAAGATGGTCACCGCCGTCGCCACCGCCAGGGTCCCCAAGTTGACCGTCGTGATCGGCGGGTCCTTCGGCGCCGGCAACTACTCAATGTGCGGACGCGCCTACTCCCCGCGCTTCCTCTGGATGTGGCCGGCGTCGCGGATCTCCGTCATGGGCGGCAACCAGGCCTCCAGCGTGCTCGCCACCGTGAAGCGGGACCAGTACGAGGCCCGCGGCGAGGAATGGTCCGCCGCGGACGAGGAAGCCTTCAAGGCCCCGATCAAGGCCCAGTACGAGGACCAGGGCAGCCCCTACTACTCCACCGCCCGCCTCTGGGACGACGGCGTGATCGACCCCGCGGACACCCGCACCGTCCTGGGACTGGCGCTCGACGTCGTCTCCCGCACCCCGCTGCCGGAGACCTCCTTCGGCCTCTTCCGGATGTGAGCCAGCCATGAATCTTTCTTCGCCGACCATCTCTTCGCCCACCACGCCTTCCGTGGCCACCCCTCCAGCCACCCCCACAACCGGCACCCCGCTGTTCGGCACCGTGCTCGTCGCCAACCGCGGCGAAATCGCCTGCCGCGTCATCCGGACCCTGCGCGCCCTCGGCATCCGTTCGGTCGCCGTCTATTCCGACGCCGACGCCGACGCGCGGCACGTGCGGGAAGCCGACTTGGCGGTCCGGATCGGGCCCGCCGCGGCCACCGAGAGCTACCTCAAGATCGAGGCCATCATCCAGGCCTGCCGCGACACCGGCGCCGAGGCCGTGCACCCCGGCTACGGCTTCCTGAGCGAGAACGTCGACTTTGCCCGCGCCCTCGAAGCCGCCGGCATCACGTTCATCGGCCCCGGCGTCGAATCCCTGAACGTCATGGGCGACAAGATCCGCTCCAAGAACCACGTCACCGGCTACGGCGTCCCCGTGGTCCCGGGCATCGCTGAACCCGGCATGACCGACGCGCAGCTGATCGAGGCCGCGGCCGGCGTCGGCTTCCCATTGCTGATCAAGCCCTCCGCCGGCGGCGGCGGCAAGGGCATGCACATCGTCGAACGCGCCGAGGACCTGGAAGCCACCCTGGCCACCGCACGCCGGGTCGCCGCGAGTGCTTTCGGCGACGACACCTTGTTCCTGGAACGGCTCGTGCTCACCCCGCGGCACATCGAGGTCCAGATCCTGGCGGACAATCACGGCAACGTCATCCACCTCGGGGAGCGCGAGTGCTCGCTGCAGCGCCGCCACCAGAAGGTCATCGAGGAAGCACCGTCCCCGCTGCTGGAATCCCTGCCCGACGGGGCGGAGATCCGCGCCCGGATCGGCGAAGCCGCCTGCCAGGCCGCGCGCAGCGTCCACTACTCCGGCGCCGGGACCGTGGAATTCCTGGTCTCGGACGCCGCCCCGGACGAGTTCTTCTTCATGGAGATGAACACCCGCCTGCAGGTCGAACACCCCGTCACCGAGATGGTCACCGGCATTGACCTCGTCGAATGGCAGGTGCGCATCGCCGCCGGCGAGGAACTCACGGTGACCCAGGCCGACGTCGTGCTGACCGGCCACTCCGTGGAGGCACGCGTCTACGCGGAGGTGCCGGAGAAGAACTTCCTGCCGTCCATCGGACAGGTCGTGCTGCTGGACGAACTGCCGGACACCGCGAGTGGCAAGGTCCGTGTCGACTCGGCCCTGCTGGAGGGCCTCCAAATCTCCAGCAGCTACGACCCGATGATTTCCAAGGTCATCGCGTGGGGCGAGGACCGGGCTGAGGCTTTGGACACCCTCGATGAGGCACTCGCCGGGTATACCGCGCTGGGCATCGACACCAACGTCGAATACCTGCGGCTGCTGATCAACGACGCCGACGTCCGCGCCGGACGGCTCGACACCGGCCTGATCGAACGGAAAATGCCGGAGTTCTCCTTCCGGCACCCGGGCGACTTCGAGGTGGCCGCTGCTGCCGTCTTCGCCGCTGCGATGCACGAGCATGAAACGCAGGACGCCGGGACAGGCCCCTGGCATCTCGGTAGCGGGTGGCGGCTCGGTGCAGCTGCCCCGCGCCGGATCAGCCTGGGGACCCCCGACGGCGGTATCGCCACCGTGCAGGTATCCGGCTCCTTGGCGCGGGGGACGGCGACCGTGGCAGTCAACGGCGGCCCGCGACGCCCGGCATCATTTCGGTCCACCAAGCGAGGCACCGCGGAGTTGACTCTGGGCGACGAATCCCGCAGCTACGCGCTGGCGCCTGTCCACCGCGGGCCCGTCCCCCCTGGCCCCGGCAACCCGATGCCAACGGAAGTGTTCCTCGGCAACGAGGGCTGGTCCTGCCGGCTCGAGGTGCTCACGCGGGAGACCCGGCTCGCCCGGGTGCTGGCCGCGATCGAACGCGAGGAAGGCGCCGCCGACCCGGCGGTGCGCTCGCCGATGCCCGGCACCGTGGTGTCGGTGTCCGTCGGCAACGGCGACGCCGTGGAGGCCGGCCAGGTCCTGCTCTCGGTGGAAGCCATGAAGATGGAGCACCAGCTCGTGGCGCCCCTGGACGGAACCGTCCACATCAGCGTCGGCTCCGGCGACCTCGTCAAGGCCGATCAGGTGGTGGCAACGATCCACCCCGCTGTTCCGACTGAACCCTCGAAAGCGGAGGACACGATCGAGGAAGCCGTCATCGCGATGGGCGCGGCCGAATGACGGAACCGCACTGATCCCACCGCCTCCACCCCGGCTCACCAACCCCGGCCCACCCAACACCTTTCAACAGACCACAGATGTACCTCAGAAACAGGAGTCACCCCATGGCAGATTTTGAACTCAGCGAGGACTACCAGATCCTTAGCGACACCGTCCGCGAATTCGCCGACGAAGTGGTGGCCCCGGTCTCCGCCAAGCACGACGAAGAGCACAGCTTCCCCTACGAGGTCGTCTCCCAGATGGCGGACATGGGCCTGTTCGGCCTGCCCTTCCCGGAAGAGTTCGGCGGCATGGGCGGGGACTACTTCGCCCTGGCCCTGGCCCTGGAACAGCTCGGCCGGGTGGACCAGTCTGTCGCGATCACCCTCGAGGCCGGCGTCTCGCTCGGTGCGATGCCGATCCACCGCTTCGGGAATGAGGCGCAGAAGCAGGAATGGCTGCCGCTGCTGGCCTCCGGCAAGGCGCTCGCCGGCTTCGGCCTGACCGAGCCGGAAGCCGGCTCGGACGCCGGCGGCACCAAGACCACCGCCAAGCTGGGCGGTGGTGAGTGGGTCATCAACGGCAACAAGGAGTTCATCACCAACTCCGGCACAGACATCACCAGGCTCGTCACCGTCACCGCGGTGACCGGCCAGGAGGAACGCGCGGACGGCAGCATCAAGAAGGAAATCTCCACCATCCTGGTGCCCACCAACACTCCGGGCTTCACAGCGGAAAAGGCCTACAACAAGGTCGGCTGGAACGCCTCGGACACCCACCCGCTGACGTTCAACAACGTCCACGTCCCCGAGGAGAACCTGCTCGGCACCCAGGGCCGCGGCTACGCCAACTTCCTCTCCATCCTGGACGAAGGCCGGATCGCGATCGCGGCCCTGGCCGTCGGCGCGGCCCAGGGCTGCGTGGACCAGTCGGTGAAATACGCCAAGGAACGCAGCGCGTTCGGGCAGAACATCGGCAAATACCAGGCCATCGCATTTAAGATCGCCCGGATGGAAGCCCGCGCCCACACGGCCCGCCTGGCCTACTACGACGCGGCCGCCCGGATGCTTGCCGGCAAGCCGTTCAAGACGCAGGCGGCCATCGCTAAGATGGTCGCAGGCGAGGCAGCCATGGACAACGCGCGGGACGCCACCCAGGTGTTCGGCGGCTATGGCTTCATCAACGAATTCACCGTGGCGCGCCACTACCGCGACTCCAAGATCCTTGAAGTCGGCGAGGGCACCACGGAGGTCCAGCTGATGCTGATCGCCCGCGAACTGGGACTGTAGCCGGCCGGAAGGATCACCGATGATCAACAAAGTTGTTGCCAGCGCCGCCGAGGCTGTCGCGGACATTCACGACGGCGCCTCCCTCGCCGTCGGCGGGTTCGGGCTGTGCGGCATTCCCGTGACGCTGATCGAGGCCCTGCATGAGCGCGGTGCCACGGACCTGGAAACCGTCAGCAACAACTGCGGCGTCGACGACTGGGGCCTCGGGATCCTGCTCAAGGACGGCCGGATCCGGCGCACCATCAGCTCCTACGTGGGGGAGAACAAAGAGTTCGCCCGGCAATACCTTTCCGGCGAGCTGGAGGTGGTCCTCACCCCGCAGGGCACGCTGGCCGAAAAGCTGCGCGCCGGCGGCGCGGGCATCCCCGCGTTCTACACCCCGGCCGGCGTCGGCACCCAGGTGTCCGACGGCGGCCTGCCGCAGAAGTACGACGCCGAGGGCAACGTCGCGATTGCCTCCGCCCCGAAGGAAGTCCGCAGCTTCCACGGCGCCGACTACGTGCTGGAGGAATCGCTGACGCCCGACTTCGGCCTCGTGCACGCCTGGAAGGGTGACCGCCACGGCAACCTCGTCTTCCACGCCACGGCCATGAACTTCAACCCGCTGTGCGCCATGGCAGGGAAGATCACCATCGCCGAGGTCGAGGAACTCGTGCAGCCGGGGGAGCTGGACCCGGAGCACGTCCATGTCCCAGGGATCTTCGTCCAGCGCGTGGTTCTCGCCCCACAGGGTGAGAAACGCATTGAGAAGCGGACGGTTGCGGTGGCCACCGGTGCCTCCGGCGCACCAAAACTGTCGCCAGAGCAGGCAGGAGCCTAGCCGTGGAAACGAACAAAGCCGCAGAGGCCCCGCCCCGTCCCGAGGCCGTGCGCCACGAATACCGGCGCTCCGCCGTCGAACACGCCGCCGGTACTGAGGGCAAGGGCTGGACCCGCAATGAACTCGCGGCCCGCGTGGCGCAGGAACTGCACAACGGCCAGTACGTCAACCTCGGCATCGGCATGCCGACGCTGATACCCAACTACATTCCCGCCGGCGTCGAGGTGGTGCTGCATTCGGAAAACGGCATCCTGGGTGTCGGGCCGTACCCGGCCGAGGATGAAGTCGACCCGGACCTGATCAATGCCGGCAAGGAAACCGTCACGGTCAACAAGGGCGCGGCGTTCTTCGATTCCGCCGCCTCCTTCGGCATGATCCGGGGCGGCCACGTCGACGTGGCCGTGCTCGGCGCGATGGAGGTCGCCGTCAACGGCGACCTCGCCAACTGGATGATCCCGGGCAAGATGGTCAAGGGCATGGGCGGCGCGATGGACCTGGTGTTCGGGGCCAAGAAGGTGATCGTGATGATGGATCACGTGGACCGCAACGGTAAGCCGAAAATCGTGGAAACCTGCACGCTGCCGTTGACCGGCAAGGGCTGCGTGGACCGGATCATCACCGACCTCGCCGTGATCGACGTCGTGACCGAGGGCGGGAAGTCCCGCCTGGTGCTGCGCGAACTGGCGCCGAACGTGTCCGTGGAGGACGTCGTGGCGGCCACCGGAGCCGAACTCTTTGAGGAAGACCAGGAACTGACCGTATGAGTGATGCAGGCACGACTTCACCGGGCGCAGGCGCACACCCGGGTACCGGCACCCCCCGGGTGATCGAGCAGCGCGGCCTCTATTTCGATGAGCTGGAGGAGGGCGTGGTCTACGCCCACCGGCCGGGCCGGACGCTCACGGAGACGGATAACGTCCTGTTCACCACCATGACCATGAACACCCAGGCCCTGCACCTCGACGCGGCCTGGAGCGCCGGGCAGCCGTTCGGCCAGCGGCTGATGAATTCGATGTTCACCCTGGCCACCGTGGTGGGCCAGTCCGTGCCGCAGCTGACCCAGGGCACCATCATCGCCCAGCTCGGCCTGACGGATGTGTCTTTTCCGCACCCGCTGTACCACGGGGACACCCTGTACACGGAGACGGTGGTGACCGGGAAGAGGCTGTCCGCGTCCCGCCCGGGGCAGGGCATCGTGACCATGCAGCACACCGGACGGAACCAGCACGGGGACGTGGTGGCGCTCGCCGCCCGCAGCTGCCTGATGTGGACACGCGAGGCCCACGCCGCTGCCGAGCTGGAAGCGGCGCAAAAGGGGAGAATAGAGACATGAGTTTCCTGATGGGCCCTGCCCTGCTGTTCTGCCCCGCCGACCGCCCCGAGCGGTACCAAAAAGCCGCGGAACGCGCCGATACCGTGATCGTGGACCTTGAGGACGCCGTCGCCCCTGCCGACAAGCAGCGGGCCCGCGGCGCCATCCTTGCCCAGCTTGGCGCCACCGGCGACGTCCCGGAACTGGATCCGTCCCGCACGATCGTCCGGGTCAACCCGGCCGGCACGGACGAGTTCGAGAAGGACCTGCACTGCCTCAAGCACACGCCGTACCGGCACATCATGCTGGCCAAGGCGGAGAGCGCTGCCCAGCTGAGGGAACTCGAGGGCTACAGCGTGATTGCCCTCTGCGAGACGGCCGCCGGCGTCCTCAACGCCGCCGCCATCGCCGCCGAGCCCAACGTGGTGGCCCTGATGTGGGGTGCGGAGGACCTGCTGGCATCGCTCGGCGGAACCTCCAGCCGGGCGGAGGACGGCAGCTACCGGGCCGTCGCGCTGCACGCCCGTTCCAGCGTGCTGCTGGCCGCCGGCGCCTTCGGCAAGGACGCGATCGACGCCGTCTACGTCAACATCCCGGATCTGGCCGGGCTGGCACTTGAATCACGTGACGCGGTGGCGTCCGGATTCTCGTCCAAGGCCTGCATCCATCCGGACCAGGTGGCCGTGGTCCGCGAAGCCTACGCACCCTCGGAGGCCGACGTCTCGGCAGCCGCGGAGTTGCTCGATGCCGCCTCCGCGGCAGGCTCGGGCGTCTTCCAGTTCAAGGGCAAGATGGTCGACGGGCCCATCCTCAAGCACGCCGCGTCCACACTGCGCCGCGCGGGCCGCGTCGGGTCCTGACCGCGGGCCGGCTGCCCATCGACACGTGCAAACCAACGTGTGCCCACCAGCGTGTGCCAACCAACGTGTGCCCGGGTGAAGCTCTGCCGTGTGAAACTCGTCGATTCGCCACAGATGGCCGGATTGGCTGATCGTATTGCGGCCATCTGCGTCAAATGGGTGGCCTCTGGCTCTGAATCCTCGCCCATTCTCCGGGGCCTTGTGCCGAGGGGTCCCTGGGCGGCTGCCGGCGTCCCGGGGCTGGCGCCGGGCAACTTCGTGGCTGCCGAGGTGGGACTCTGCCGGGCTGGACTTCGCGATTCGTCACAGATGGCCGGATTGGCTGATCGTATTGCGGCCATCTGCGTCAAATGGGTGCCCCGTGGCTCTGAATCCTCGACCATTCTCCGAGGTCCTGTGCCGAGGGGTCCCTGGGTGGCTGCCGGCGTCCCGGGGCTGGCGCCGGGCAACTTCGTGGCTGCCGAGGTGGGACTCTGCCGGGCTGGACTTCGTCGATTCGCCACAGATGGCCGGATTGGCTGATCCTATTGCGGCCATCTGCGTCAAATGGGTCCCTGTGCCGCGCAACCCCAGGCCCGTGCCCCGCATTTGTGCCACGTGTCCCGTGTGGCCGTCATGAACTGGACCTGCTCAGTGTGGCCGTCATGAACTGGACCTGCTCAGTGTGGCCGTCATGAACTGGACATGCTCAGTGTGGCCGTCATGAACTGGACATGCTCGGTGTGGCCGTCATGAATTGGACATGCTCAGTGCTGCCTCCAAGAACCGGACATGTTCAGCGGCGCCAGAGATAGCGGTTCTCCGGCCGGCCCGCGGCTCCGTAGCGGGGCGTCAGCCGGGCATGGCCGTGAACCACGAGGTACTCGAGGTAGCGGCGGGCGCTGACCCGGGACAGGCCCAGTTGCAGCGCCAGGCCGGCCGCGGAGACGTCCTCCGGACTGGCCTTCAGTGCCTCGATGACCGCGTCCAGGGTGGGGCGCGACAGTCCCTTGGGCAGCCGTACGGCGGCCTGGTCTGGCTGGGCGGGCTGACCCGCCGGGGTTTCCGCCACCGCGGACCGGCGGGAGGGCGCCACAAGGCGGTCGATGCTCGCCTGGTCAAGCGGCCCGGAAGCGCCGGAGGCCAGATCGTCCCGCAGCATGACGTACTCGTCGAGCCGTTCATTCAATGCCTGCGAGGAGAAGGGCTTGACCAAGTAGTGCAGCACCCCGCCGGCCATCGCGCCGCGGACCGTGTCCAGCTCCCGGGACGCGGTGATCACGAGGACATCCACCGGCCGCCGGCGCGCGCGCAGCCGCTGCAGGACGTCCAGGCCGGACATGTCCGGCAGATGGATGTCCAGCAACACCAGCTCCGGGCCCAGCTCCGCGGCCAGATCGATGCCCTGCTGCCCGGTGTGGGCCATGGCCACGACGTCGAATCCGCCGCGTGCCAGTAGGAACCCGTGATGGATCCCGGCCACTGCTACGTCATCGTCAATGATGAGGGTGCGTATGGCGTTCATTGGTTTTGTAGTTCCGCCTCTTTTGTTCTGAGCACTACCGAGAAGCAGGCTCCGCCCAACGCCGATGAGGATACTGCCGCCCGGCCTCCGCGCCGGAGGGCAACCCGCTGGACCAGGGCCAGCCCAAACCCGCGGCTGTTGATTCCCTCGGACTCCTTGCTGGTCACGCCGGGCTCGAACACTTTAGCGCGTTCAGGAACCGGGACGCCGGGTCCGTCGTCCTCCACCACGATGGTCCGCCCGCCGTCGGCGCTCTCGCCCAGCCGGATGGCAACAGTGCTGTCGTAACCCGCAGCGTCCACAGCGTTGTCGATCAGGTTGCCCAGCACCGTGATGACGTCGCCCGAGTCATCAACCGAGCACAGCGAATCCGGGCTGACGATGATCTCGATGCCGCGCTCGGCGCAGACCGTGGACTTGGCGATCAGCAGCGCCTGGACCCCGTGGTCGGTGATTCCGGCCGCCAGCGGCCGGTTCGCGAAGACGGCGTCGTTGTGGCTGCGGCCCAGGTATTCGATGGCTTTGTCCTGTTTTCCAAGCTCCAGCAGCCCGGAGATGACGTGCAGTTTGTTGGCAAATTCGTGCGCCTGGGCGCGGAGTGCCTGCGTCACGTCCACGGCGCCGTCGCGGTCGCGCAGGACGGTGTGGAGCTCCGTGCGGTCGCGCAGGATCAGCACCTTGCCGACTTCGCGGCCGTCGACGGTGGCCGCATTGACCTTGCCCAGCAGGATCCGTTCACCCGAGAGCACCAGTTCCTCCGTGGCGGATCCGGCCGAGAGCAAGCGGAGGACCGCCGGTTCCAGGCTTGCCGCTGCAGGGGTCCCGGTGATGTCCCCTGCCAGGGCGAGCAGGCGGCGTGCCTCATCGTTGACCAGCGCGACCCTGCCGTCGGCGTCCACGGCCACCAGTCCTTCACCCAGGCCGTGGAGCATGGCGTCGCGCGTTTCCAGCAGGGCAGCGATGTCCTCGGGCTCGAGTTTGTAGATCCGCCGCCACACCAGTTTCGAGACATACATCGCGCCCAGCGAACTTAGCAGTGCCGCGCCGAGCAGCCAGCCGAACAGCTGCGGCATGTCCTCATGGAGGTCGGCGGCCAAGGTGCTCTCCAGCACCCCCACGGATGCGGAGCCGATCACGGCGCCGGCCGCATCGAAGATGGGAACCTTCACCCGCCAGGACTCACCGAGCGTGCCCGTCTGGGTACCCACGTAGATCTCCCCGGACAGCGGCACGGACGGATCGGTGGAGACCGGCCGGCCGATTTCCGCCGGATTGGGGTGCGACTGACGGACCCCGTGCCGGTCCGTCACCACCACATAGGTGACGTTGGATGCCTGCCGGATGACTTCCGCGATCGGCTGGATTGTCTGGGCCGGCGACGATGTGCCGAACGCGTTGATGACCGAGGGCAGCTGGGCAACACTTTCGGCGACGCCGATCAGCCGGCCCTTGTAGGCGTCACGGAGCTGTTGTTCCTGCATCCGGATGGTCACGGCCCCCACCACCGTGAGGACAGCCAGCACGATGCCCAGCTGCAATGCGACCAGCTGGAACCGAAGGGGAATCTTGTGAAACATGTCACAAGTTTCCCATTGGGGGCGCAGCCCGCCCGCCAAAAAGACGGCCGGGGCCGTGACCAATATGACCACTACTACCTCTACGGCCAAATGCTGTTGCCGTTCGGCGGGCGCTCCTAGGGTCAGTGACGTGATTCCAATGATGTGCATCACATTCGCCCTAGGAGAAACCATGACTTCCCAGAACTTTTTCACGCGGCCCGCTTTCACGCGTCCCACCCACACACGTCGCGCCGCCCTCATTGCCGGCGCCGCCGGAGTCGTCCTGGCCATGTCCGCCTGCGCGGGAAGCGGAACCGGCACCGCTGCCGGCGGGTCCGCGGGCGCCGATCCGATCAAGAAGCTCAGCATCATCGTCCCGGCCAACCCCGGCGGTGGCTGGGACCAGACCGGACGTGCCATGCAGCAGGACCTGCAGACCAACAAGCTCGTCTCCTCCGCCCAGGTCACCAACATTGGCGGCGGCGGCGGGACCAACGGCCTCGCCAAGCTCGCCACCGAGAAGGACGTCAACACCCTCATGGTGATGGGCTACGTCATGGTGGGTGCGGTCGAGACCAATGGCGCCAAGACCCGGCTCGAAGACACCACCCCGATCGCGCGGCTCACCGAAGAGCCGCTGGTTCTCGTGGTGCCGGCGTCGTCGAAATACCAGTCGGTCGCCGACCTCGTCGCGGACATCAAGGCCAACGGCAAGGGCGTGGCCATCACGGGTGGCTCGGCCGGGGGCGCGGACCACATCCTGGCCGGGCAGATCCTGAAATCCCAGGGCGTGGAGGCGGACAAGCTGAACTACATCGGCTACTCCGGTGGCGGCGAGTCCATCGCGGCGCTGCTCGGCAACAAGGTCCAGGCCGGCATCTCCGGCGTGGGCGAGTATGCCGAACAGGTCAAGGCCGGCAAGGTCCGGGCGCTCGCCGTCTCCGGAAAGGCCGAGGCCCCGGCGCTTCCCGGGATCAAGCCGCTCAAGGACCAGGGGATCGACGTCGTGCTGACCAACTGGCGCGGCGTGGTGGCCCCCGGGTCCATCGACGACGCCCAGCGCGCGAAGCTGACCGACGTCGTCACCAAGCTGCACGCGTCAGAGGCCTGGAAGTCCACACTGACCAAGAACAACTGGGACGACGCGTTCCTGGCCGGTGACGGCTTCAAGACCTTCCTGACCGAGGACATCGCCAAGGTCAAGACCACCCTGACCCAGATCGGCCTGGTCAAGTAACAGTGTCTGACCTCGCATCAACGTCTGCACCCGCCGCGGCGCCCCCTGCGGCGCCCGCCAAGCGGCCGACCGGGGAGATCCTGTTCGCCCTCGTGTTCGTCAGCGTGGGCGTCGCGGGCCTGGCGACGGCGGGATCCATTCCGATCCCGCCGTCGGAGACCGGCATCGGCCCGCGTGCCTTCCCCTACATCGTGTGCGGCTTGCTGGTGCTGTGCGGCGCCGGGGTGGTCCTGCAGGTCCTCCGCGGCAAAGTCGGGCAGGCCGAGGACAGCGAAGACCTGGACGTGACCGCAAAGACCGACTGGGTTGCCCTGGCCAAACTGGTGGGTTTCGTGGTGCTGCACATCTTCCTGATCGAGCCGGCCGGCTGGCCGGTGGCCGCCGCCGTGCTCTTCAGCGGTGCCGCCTGGTCCCTGGACGCCAAACCCCTCTGGAAGGCGATCGCCGTGTCCGTGATCCTGGCGCTGGTGCTGCAGTACGTCTTCGGCGGCCTGCTCGGCGTGTCCCTGCCGCCAGGGCCGCTGTTCGAGGGGGTGCCGTTCTTCCATGGATAGCTTCATGCTCCTGCTCGAAGGATTCAGCACCGCGCTGCAGCCCGTCTACCTGCTCTACGCCCTGGGCGGGGTCTTCGTCGGCACCGCCGTCGGCGTGCTGCCCGGCATTGGCCCCGCCATGACCGTGGCCCTGCTCATGCCCATCACCTATGCCCTGGATCCCGCGGCTGCGTTGATCGTGTTCGCCGGGATCTACTACGGCGGCATGTACGGCGGTTCCACCACCTCCATCCTGCTGAACACGCCGGGCGAGTCCTCCTCGATCGTCACGGCGCTCGAAGGAAACAAGATGGCCAAGGCCGGCAGGGGAGCGGCAGCCCTGGCGACGGCGGCGATCGGATCCTTCATCGCGGGCACCATCGCGACGGTCCTGCTGACCTTCCTGGCGCCCGTCGTGGCCGACTTCGCCGTCGGCCTCGGCCCCGTGGACTACGTGGCCCTCATGGTGGTGGCCTTCCTGACCGTCGGTGCGCTGCTGGGCGCCTCCGTCCTGCGCGGCCTGGCATCCCTGGCGCTCGGGCTGTTCATCGGCCTGATCGGTATCGATGACAGCACGGCCCAGCAGCGCTTCACGTTCGACAACCCCACCCTGGTTGACGGCGTCGACATGGTCCTCGTGGCCGTGGGCCTCTTTGCCCTCGGCGAGGCGCTTTATGTCGCATCGAAGCTGCGGCACGGCCCGGTGGAGCTGATCCCGGTCAGCAAGGGCAAGAACGCCTGGCTGTCCAAGGAGGACTGGAAGCGGTCCTGGAAGCCGTGGCTGCGTGGAACCTTCATCGGGTTCCCGATCGGCACCGTCCCGGCCGGCGGCGCGGACGTCTCCACGTTCCTGTCCTACGCCGCCGAGCGGAAGCTGGCCAAGGGCGCCAACAAGGCCCAGTTCGGCAAAGGCGCGATCGAAGGCGTCGCCGGACCGGAAGCGGCCAACAACGCCGCGGCCGCCGGTGTCCTGGTGCCGTTGCTGACCCTCGGAATCCCGACGACGGCGACGGCGGCCATGATGCTCACGGCGTTCCAGCGCTACCAGATCCAGCCCGGCCCGCTCCTGTTCGAAAACCAGGGCGCGCTTGTCTGGACCCTGATCGCATCGCTGTACGTCGGCAACCTCATGCTCCTGGTGCTGAACCTGCCCCTGGTGGGCCTGTGGGTGAAGATCCTGCAGATCCCGCGGCCCTACCTCTACGCCGGCATCCTGGTCTTCGCCGCCCTCGGCGCCTTCTCGGTGAACTTCTCCCCGAGCGACGTCGGCATCCTGCTGGTGGTGGGCATCCTGGGCTACTTCATGCGCCGCTACGGCTATCCCGTGGCGCCCATGGTGGTGGCGATGATCCTGGGACCGATGTTCGAGGTGCAGTTGCGGCGCTCGCTGCAGCTCTCGCAAAACGATCCCACGGCCTTGTTCGCCTCGCCGTTCGCCCTGGTGGTGTACGTCTCCATGGCACTGATCTTCGCCGCCTCGTGGTGGCTGCGCCGCCGCCAGGCAACGTTGGAGGCTGCGCCGGCGAAGGAAGAGGTGTCCGTCTAAGCGCGGGCGTTGAACTGAATTGCCGCAAATGGCCGGAATGACGACACTCATTCCGGCCATTTGCGGTAAACGGGCCCACGGGAACGCACCGCCCGGGGCGCACCGCCCCGGGCCGCACCGCGCCGGGCCTCACGCCTCCGACGTCGGGCGCGGCGCCGGGAGCCGCGACGGCGGGATGACGACATACAGCGGGGTCCGGATCCAGCGCTGGCCCGTCGCACGGAACTCGGCCCGGGTGGAGAAATGGTAGAGGTAGCTGGTGGCACGTATCCAGTGCGGCCGTCCGCCGGCGAACGGGTCGTCGCGCAGCAGCCGCAGCGTGGGCCGGTCCGCCGCCAGCAGTTTGGCCAGGAACGCGTAGAACCACTCCTCGTGCACGGTACGCAGCGGCAGGAACCACATCAGCCAGTCCAGCCGCAGATGGTACGGGGCGTACTGGCGCGGGATGCGCCGGACGTCGCCGGGCTTGCCCTTGAACCTATACTCCCGCCAGTCCGCGTCGTCCCCGGGGTCCTCGTCGAGGGTTCCCTCCACCACGATCTCGATCCGCCGCTTCGTGACGGTGCCGAACGCGCCGTAGGTGTTGACCAGCTGCCAGCGGTTGAAGGATGCGTTCATTAACTGGTGGTGGGAGAAGAGGTTCTCGATGGGCCGGTAGCTGAGCACCACCAGCAGCACGGTGGCCACCAGGACCACCACCAGCCAAGGAACCGGCGCCTGGCTGCCCACCCCGGCTGCGCCCACCGCCACTCCTGCTCCGGTTCCTGCGGACGGGGACACAGCCGCGGCATGCCAGTCCAGCGGGATCGCCGGAATCACGGCGTGCGCCACGGGATCGCTGACCGCCGCGAAGGCCAGGATGATCGCCATCCAGTTCAGCCAGGCGAAATTTCCGCTCGCCACCAGCCACAGCTGGGTGAAGATGATGATTCCGGCGGCGGCGCTGGCCAGCGGCTGCGGGGCAAAGAGGAAGAAGGGCACCACCAGTTGGGCGAAGTGGTTGCCCAGGACCTCCAGCCGGTGCCAGGCCTTGGGGAGCAGGTGGGCCTGCCGGCTCAGCGGCCCCGGCATCGGCTGGGTCTCGTGGTGGTAGTACAGCGCCGTCAGGTCCCGCCATTCCTGGCCGCCCCGGATCTTGATCAGGCCGGCGCCGAACTCCAGCCGGAACACCAGCCAGACCAGCAGGATCAGGATGGTCCGGGGCGGGGGAGTCTGGTCGGAGCCAAGGAAGGCCACCGTGAACCCGGCCTCCAGCAGCAGCATCTCCCAGCCGAAGCCGTAGAACGTCTGCCCCACGTTCACGATCGACATGTACAACAGCCACAGGGCCAGGAACGCGATGAGCGGAACCCACGGCGGCCCGAGCTGCGGCAGCCCGGCGATGAGCGTGGCGGCAATGGCCATGCCGCTCCAGCACACCGTCCGCAGCAGCCGGTCCGAGTAGCGCCACCGGAACAGGCTGGGCCGGCCCAAACGGTTGAAGCCCTCGAGATACGCCGGCACCGGCAACAGGCCGCGCTCGCCGAGGAGGGCCGGGAACTGGTTCAGCGAGGAGAGGAAGGCCACGAAATACAGGGTGGCGGTGCTGCGCTGCAGCACCTGCCGGGCGAACTCGTACTCCGGCGCGTCGAACCACGCGGTCCACTCCACGTTTTCCACGTTACGCCTCCGCCCTGCTGCGTCAACGAGCGGCGGAAGACTCAACCCGACGGCGTCGAGCTGGCACTTCACGGCACTGCTGCACGCCGCGGCTGCCGTGAAGTGCCACCTCGAGGCGGACGCGGCGCACCGGCGCGGTGCGGGATACTTGAATCATGCAGCCGCGCAAAATCGTCCTCCTCGGGTCCACCGGTTCCATCGGCACACAGGCGATTGACGTCGTCGACGGCGCCCCGCACCTTTTTGAGGTCGTCGCGCTCAGCGCCGGCGGCGGCAACCTCGAACTCCTGGCCCGGCAGGCCGTCCACACCCGCGCCCAGGCTGTCGGTGTCGCCTCCGGTGATGCCTCCGCCCTCCGGCGCATGATCGACGACGCCGCCCGCGCGGCAGGACTCATCGGGTACAGCCCCGAACTCATCACCGGCCCCGACGCCTCCACCCGGGTCGCGGAAATCAGCGCCGACGTCGTCCTCAACGGCATCACCGGCTCGATCGGACTTGCCCCCACCCTGGCCGCCCTCGCCTCCGGGGCAACGCTGGCACTGGCCAACAAGGAGTCCCTGATCGTCGGCGGCGCCCTGGTCAAGGCCGCGGCCCGCGAAGGGCAGATCGTCCCCGTGGATTCGGAGCACTCGGCCATTGCCCAGTGCCTGCGCTCCGGCTCCGCCGCGGAAGTGGACCGGCTGATCCTGACGGCATCGGGCGGGCCGTTCCGCGGCAAGAGCCGGGACGAACTGCACGACGTCTCACCGCAGGACGCCCTGGCCCACCCCACGTGGGACATGGGCCTCATGGTCACCACCAACTCCGCCAGCCTCGTCAACAAGGGCCTGGAGGTGATCGAGGCGCACCTGCTCTTCGACATCCCCCTGGAGAAGATCGACGTCGTGGTCCACCCGCAGTCCGTGGTGCATTCCATGGTCCAGTTCGTCGACGGCTCCACGATCGCCCAGGCCTCGCCGCCGGACATGCGCCTGCCCATTGCCCTCGGCCTCGGCTGGCCGGACCGGGTCCCCGGATCCGCCAGGGCCTGCGACTGGGGCAAGGCCACCAGCTGGACGTTCGAGCCGCTGGACACCGTGGCGTTCCCCGCCGTCGACCTCGCGAAGGCGGCCGCCACGCAGGGCAGCACCTTCCCGGCCGTGTTCAATGCCGCGAACGAGGAAGCGGTGATGGCCTTCCACGCCGGGCAGATCCGGTTCACCGACATTGTGGACACCATCGATGCCGTCCTCAGCGAACACTCAGGCTCCTCCGGGCTGACGGTGGAGTCCGTACTGGATGCTGAAAGATGGGCACGCGCCCGCACCCACGAACGTTTAGCCGTAAGAAGCGTCTAGGAAGCAGCAGATCACAGTATGAGCCCCGTCCTCCTCTTTGTCCTCGGTGTCGTCTTCGTGGCGATCGGCATCGCCGTGTCCATTGCCCTGCATGAAGTCGGGCACCTGCTCCCGGCCAAGCTCTTCAAGGTCCGCGTGACCAAATACATGATCGGTTTCGGACCCACCGTCTGGTCGAAGAAAAGGGGCGAAACCGAGTACGGCCTCAAAGCCATCCCGCTGGGCGGCTACGTGTCCATGATCGGGATGTACCCGCCGAACAAGGAAGACGGCACCGTCCGCACCTCCAGCACCGGAATGTTCCAGTCACTGGCATCCGATGCCCGCTCCCTGGCCCACGAGGAAATCGGCCCGGGCGACGAAACCCGGGTCTTCTACCGGCTGCCGGTCTGGAAAAAGATCATCATCATGCTCGGCGGGCCCGCGATGAACCTGCTGATCGGCGTCGTGCTGACCGCGGTGCTGCTGATGGGATTCGGCACCGCCAGCCAGACCACCACGATCGCGGACGTCTCCAAATGCCAGGTCAAGGCCGGCGAGACCGTGGACCCGGACTCCGCCGACTGCAAGCCCACCCCGGCCGCGGCCGCGGGCCTGTTGCCGAATGACACCATCACCTCTTTCGACGGCAAGGCCGTCACCGGGTGGGACGAACTCACCGGCTGGATCCGCGCCTCGGCGGGCCGGCAGGTGAGCATCACCGTGGAGCGCGGCGGCGCCACCGTCTCGACAACCGTCACGCCCGTGCTCTCCGCCCGCCCGGTTCTCGGTTCCGACGGCCGCCAGGCCAAGGCCGCTGACGGAAGCCTCCAATACCAGGACGTCGGCTTCCTGGGCATCGGCGCCCAGACGGCACTCGTGCAGCAGCCGGCGTCGGCCGTGCTGCCCATGGCGGGGGAGAACATCAAGCAGGTCGCCGGTGTGGTGGTGAACCTGCCGGAGCGCGTGGCCGGTGTGGCCAAGGCAGCCTTCAGCGAGGAACCCCGGGACCCCAACGGCCCCATCAGCGTGGTGGGCGTGGGCCGCGTGGCCGGCGAGGTCGCCGCGATGGAGGAGGTCCCGCTGCAGTCCCGCTTCGCCGCCTTGGTGGGTTTGCTGGCCGGACTCAACTTCGCATTGGCCGTCTTCAACCTCATTCCGCTGCTGCCGCTCGACGGCGGCCACATTGCGGGCGCGCTGTACGAGGGGGCCCGGCGCCAGATCGCCAAGCTGTTCGGCCGCCCGGATCCCGGCGCCTTCGATATCGCCAAGCTGCTCCCGGTGACGTATGTGGTGGCGGTGCTGCTGATGGGCATGGGCGCGCTGCTGATCTACGCCGACATCGTCAAGCCGGTCAACCTCTTCGGATAGGCCCGACTGGCATTTCAGCCAAATTCCGCTGACTATCATTCATAAGCCTATTTAGGCTGATTTTAAGTAATCAGTTGAAAATGGTTGATTATTTCCGATCACCTTCCTAGGCTGGGGTCATGTACGTCATGACAATCGACCAGCGCGGCAGCACGGGCGACATCGACCGGGTCCCCGGCCTCCTGAAGGGGCTCAGCGCACTCTCCACCGCCGGGCGCTTTGAGCGTTCGGTGGGCGACGAGGTCCAGGGCGTCTTGGAACGGGCCGACGAGGTGGTGGAGATCGCCTTGCACGCCCTGCGCAGCGGCCGCTGGTATGTCGGGATCGGGGTGGGGGAGGTGGACCTGCCGCTGCCCGCCAGCCCGCGCGAAGGCTCGGGTCCCGCCTTCGTGGCGGCCCGGTCCGCCGTCGACCGGGCCAAGGGGGCGGCCGCCCATGTTCCCCTCGCCGTGGTTGCCGGCCGCGACCGCCGGCGGGCAAATGCAAATGCGGCAACCACGGCCGCGGACGGCGCCAGCGGATCCCAGGGGGCCAGGGCCTGCGCCAATGCGGAGGCGGTGCTCCGACTGATTGGCCGCCTGGTCCAGGACCGGACCGCGGCGCAATGGAAGGTGGTGGACGTGCTGCGCTCGGTGCGGCAAGACACCCACGGAACCCACGGCAGCCAAAAAATAGCGGCACAGAAACTCGGAATCACGGAGCAGTCGGTGAGCCGCGCAGTCCTGCGCTCGGGCTGGCAGGAAGAATGGGCCGCGAGGCCGGCCGCAGAACTGCTGCTGACCCTCGCCCACGACAGCACCGAAGGAGAGAAGTGAACGCCCTGTGGATCACGCTGGCCCTGCTCACCGCAGGATTCGTCGGCTGGCCGGTCACTGCCTGGGTGTTCCGCCTCGCCCGCACCATTGATGACCGGGCCGACGCCGGAAGCGGCGCCGTCGGGGACGCGGCCGAGGACCCCGCCGCCGACTCCACCACAGACCCCGACCTTCAGGCGGCCCCGGAGCCGGCCGGGCAGGACGGAGCAGCGCCTACCCCGGCAGTGGCGGCCGCCGCGCCGCCCGCCGAGACCGTCAGCAGCGTGCGCATCCTGCGCGGCGGTGCCATTATCGGCATCCTGGAACGGTTCGCCGTGTGCCTGGCGATCCTGGCCGGCCAGCCCGTCGCCATCGCCTACGTCGTGGCCATCAAGGGCCTCGGCCGGTTTGCCGAGTTGAAAGCCACCCCGGTGGCGGCCGAGCGGTTCATCATCGGAACCCTCACCTCCATGCTCTGGGCAGCCGGTGTCGCCGCCCTGGCCAAGGTCCTCTTCCTCGGCTGACCGCGTGCCCCGGAGCCTCCGGATGGGAACCGGGCAAACAGGGCGATAGTGTATCCATATGACTGTTTTTGCTGTGGAGTACGTGTACGACGCCGAATCATCCGAGGTCCGCGATGCCAGCCGCCCGGCGCACCGCGAATGGACCGCGGATCTTGCCCGTGACGGCGCCCTGCTGGCCAGCGGCCCTTACGGCGACGGTGCAGGCGCGCTGCTCATCTTCAAGGCCGCCGATGAGGCGGCCTTGAATGACCTTCTGCGGCAGGACCCCTTCGCAGCCGCCGGTGCCATCTCGGGCACCCGCACCACCGTGTGGGCGCCGCTGACCGGTCTTCTGGCCGAGCACGCCTAGCCCGTCCCGCCCGCACCTTCGCAACTTCGAATTCTAAAAGGGAGTCCATGTGACCTCGGTCAGCCTGGGAATGCCGTCAGCACCGCCCCCCGTTCTTGCCCCCCGCCGCAAGACGCGCCAGATCAAGGTGGGATCAGTCGGCGTCGGCTCCGATTCGCCCATCAGCGTTCAGTCCATGACCACGACGCCGACGACCGACATCAACGCCACCTTGCAGCAGATCGCGGAACTCACGGCCTCCGGCTGCGACATCGTGCGCGTCGCCTGCCCGTCGGCCGATGACGCCGCGGCGCTGCCGATCATCGCCAAGAAGTCCCAGATCCCGGTGATCGCGGACATCCACTTCCAGCCGAAGTACGTCTTCGCCGCGATCGAGGCCGGCTGTGCCGCCGTGCGCGTGAACCCGGGCAACATTCGCAAGTTCGATGACCAGATCAAGGAGATCGCCCGCGCCGCCAAGGACCACGGCACCTCCATCCGGATCGGCGTCAACGCCGGATCCCTGGAACCTGGCATCATGAAGAAATACGGCAAGGCCACCCCGGAAGCCCTCGTGGAATCCGCCGTCTGGGAGGCGTCCCTCTTCGAGGAGCACGGTTTCCACGACTTCAAGATCTCCGTCAAGCACAACGACCCGGTCATCATGGTTGCCGCCTACGAGATGCTGGCCGAAAAGGGCGACTGGCCCCTGCACCTCGGCGTCACCGAGGCCGGACCGGCCTTCCAGGGCACCATCAAGTCCGCCACGGCGTTTGGCGCCCTGCTCTCCCGCGGGATCGGCGACACCATCCGCGTCTCCCTCTCGGCCCCGCCGGTCGAGGAAATCAAGGTGGGCAACCAGATCCTGCAGTCGCTCAACCTGCGCCCCCGCAAGCTGGAAATCGTCTCCTGCCCGTCCTGCGGCCGCGCCCAGGTGGACGTCTACACGCTCGCCGAGCAGGTCACCGCTGGCCTGGAAGGCATGGAAGTCCCGCTGCGCGTGGCAGTCATGGGCTGCGTGGTCAATGGTCCCGGCGAGGCCCGCGAGGCCGATCTCGGCGTCGCCTCCGGCAACGGCAAGGGCCAGATCTTTGTCAGGGGCGAGGTCATCAAGACTGTCCCGGAGGATCAGATTGTTGAGACACTGATCGAAGAAGCCATGCGTATCGCAGAAGAGATGGGGGACGCCGATGGCGAAGATGCTGTCAAGGGTAGCCCCGTGGTTAGCGTCTCGTAAGGACGACGCCGCTCCCGGCGTCGTCGTCCGGGTCCTTGGCGGCGCGGACACCGGACAACTGCTGGCGCTGGCGCACCGGGACGCCGTCGCCAATGTCTTCATCCTCTCGCACCTGGAGACCGCCGGTACGGCGTCTCCCACGGCCGGGGGCGCCAGCATTCTTGGCGTGTTCGACGGCGGCACCCTCCTCGGTGCCTGCTGGGCCGGCGCCAACCTGGTGCCGATCGAGCTGGCGCCCGAGCTCGCCGGCCTCATTGCGATGGCCGCGCACCGCTCCGGGCGCCGCTACGCCTCGATCTTTGGCCCCGCCGAAACTGTGCTGGCTCTCTACGCGGCGCTGGAGCAGCTCGGCCAGACGGCCCACGAAGTCCGGGACCACCAGCCCCTGCTGACGATTGCGGGGCCGCCCGCCGTCCGGCCCGAGCCCGCACTCGGCTTTGGCCAGCTGGCTGACTTCGACAAGATCCTGCCCGCATGCGCCGCAATGTTTGAGGAAGAAGTGGGCTATTCGCCCTACCTCGGCGGCAGGGAGTATTACAGCCGGCGCGTCAAGAGCCTCATCCGCCAGGGCCATTCCCTCGTGCACGTGAACGCCGCCGGCGATGTCGTCTTCAAGGCCGAACTCGGCGCCGTCACGCCGGAAGTGACCCAGGTCCAGGGCGTCTGGATGAATCCCGACTTCCGCGGACTGGGACTGAGCGCGGGCTACATGGCCGCCGTCGTCGTCCTCGCCCAGACCCTCGCGCCGGTGACCAGCCTGTACGTCAACGGGTTCAACGCCAAGGCACGCGCCACCTACGATCGGGTGGGCTTTCGCCAGGTGGGCACGTTCGCTACAGTGCTCTTCTAGCGGGCAAATGCCGGCTGGCCGGTCTAGTTTTTTTGGGGGAAACATGAAGACATCAGTGCTGCGCATTTTCGGGGCCTCGGCGCTCCTCGCCTGGGGCGCCATGGGATTGGCCGCATGTGGCACGCCCACCGGCTCGCCGGATACAGCCAAGAGTGCGCAAGCCCAGGCCGCAACCACGGTTCCCAGCGCGGCCACGACGCCTACTCCCACCCAGACGCAAGCCAAGGCTTACACGAGCGATGAACTGACGGCCCTCGTGGCACAGTTGAAGGATGCGCACGGCAAGCCGCTCACCGTGATGCCGCTTGCCGATCTCAAGAAGTCGGTCGAACAGGCAAAGTCCTTGCTGGCATCGATCTCGGTGGAACCCGCGGAGTGCGCGGCTCTGGCCCTTGGTGGCCAGGCAGCCTCGACCGAGGGCACGGCGGTCGCGGCGGGGGTGGCCCAAGATGCCGGGACGGGCGCTTCCACGGGTGTCTCCCTGGCGTTCCGGGCTGACGCCAAGCTCCTCAAGAAGGGACTCGCCCAGGGCGAGGACTTCAATAAGTGCTCAGCCCTTTCATTCACGACCAATGGCACCAAAGTGGACCTCAAACTGACCAAGCTGGCCGGAGTCGGCTCAACCCCGGGCACCGTCGCGTACCGGACAGACACCGCACTGCCGGGTGGCCGGAAGCAATCTGCGATCACCGGACAGGTGATCCAGGACGGCGTTCTCATCACCGTCAGCGCGGCAGGTGGCGGCAGCGAGGCCGACGCCATCTCCCGGGCCGGAAAATTACTGGATCAGGCCGCCGCGCTCGTCGGGAAGTAGCCCGATTGCCGCCGCGCATGGATCCGCAACGACATGCCGAAAATATCCGGTTGCAGACTATTGCTTCCCGGCCGCATGTCACATAGGTTCTACCTAGCCGTGTCGCATAGGCGCGCACACTCCCCAACGCATTTTCCGGGGAAGACAACGCCTGGAGACGACACCAAGTAGCTCGCAGCCTGAGATCTGGGGGTGCTGGGGCCACGGAGCCACGCCATGACGGGATGACCAGCCGGAAAACGGCCAGGGGCTTCCATCAGTTATGGCGTGGCTCTTCCATGCGCCGCGCTCCGCAGAAGCGGAGGAGAAGCGGGGCCGCAGCGGGGCCGGCGCGGCAAAGCGGTGCGCTCCGGACGGTAGATTAGTACCTAGATGCTTTTCTAAGGCTTTGCCCGCACTTCCCCAGAAACGGATACCCCACCTGTGGTCCTTCGACTCTCCAAGCTGTTCCTGCGCACCCTGCGCGAAGATCCCGCCGACGCCGAGGTGGCCAGCCACCGGCTCCTGGTCCGCGCCGGCTACATCCGGCGGGCCGCGCCCGGCATCTACACCTGGCTGCCGCTGGGGCTCAGTGTGCTGCGCAAAGTGGAGCAGGTCATCCGCGAGGAAATGACCGCCATCGGAGCCCAGGAAGTCCACTTCCCGGCGCTGCTGCCCAAGGAACCCTACGAGGCCACGAACCGCTGGACCGAATACGGCGAGGGCATCTTCCGGCTCAAGGACCGCAAGGGCAACGACTACCTTCTGGCCCCCACGCACGAGGAAATGTTCACCCTGCTGGTCAAGGACCTGTACTCCTCGTACAAGGACCTGCCGCTGAGCATTTACCAGATCCAGAACAAGTACCGCGACGAGGCGCGTCCCCGCGCAGGCCTGCTGCGCGGCCGCGAATTCATCATGAAGGATTCCTACTCCTTCGACGTCGACGACGCCGGCCTGGACGACAGCTACGCCGCCCACCGCGGCGCGTACCTGAAGATCTTCGAGCGCCTCGGCCTCGAAGTGATTCCGGTTGCTGCCACCGCCGGGGCCATGGGCGGGTCCAAGAGCGAGGAATTCCTGCACCCCACCGAGATCGGTGAGGACACCTTCGTGCGCTCGGCCGGCGGCTACGCGGCCAACGTCGAGGCCGTCACCACCGTGGTCCCCGCGGACATCGACTTCAGCAACGCCCCGGCCGCCGAAGTCCGGGACACCCCGGACACCCCCACCATCGAAACCCTCGTCGACGCCGCCAACGTGCTGGTTCCGCGCACAGAGGCCGACGGCGGCCCCTGGACCGCCGCCGACACGCTCAAGAACGTCGTCCTCGCCGTGACGCTGCCCACCGGCGAACGCCAGATCGTCGTCATCGGCCTCCCCGGAGACCGCGGTGTGGACCTCAAGCGCGTCGAGGCGAACATCGGGTCCTTCCTGCCGATTGCCGGCGAGATCACGCTCGAAGCCGCCAATGAGGACGACCTCAAGAAGCAGCCCCTGATCGTCAAGGGCTACCTCGGCCCCGGCATGTCCCTGGACGCGCCGCTGCTGGGCAGCGAGGGCGCCGCAAAGCTGCTCTACCTCGTGGATCCCCGCGTCGTCAGCGGCTCTGCCTGGGTCACCGGCGCCAACGAGGCCGGCAAGCACGTCTTCGGCCTCGTCGCCGGACGCGACTTCGGCTGGGACGGAGTCATCGAGTGCACCGAGGTGCGCGCCGGCGACGAGGCTCCCGACGGTTCCGGTCCCCTCGAAACCGCCCGCGGCATCGAAATGGGCCACATCTTCCAGCTGGGCCGGAAGTACGCCGCCGCCCTGGACCTGAAAGTCCTGGACCAGAACGGCAAGCAGGTGGTGGTGACCATGGGCTCCTACGGCGTCGGCGTCACCCGCGCCGTGGCGGCCCTGGCAGAGTCCAACCACGACGACCGGGGCCTGGTCTGGCCGCGCGCCGTCGCTCCCGCCGACGTCCACGTTGTGGCCGTGGGCCGCGGCGAGGAGATCTTCGCCGCCGCCGAAAAACTGTCCCTGGAGCTCGAGACTGCCGGCCTGGACGTCATCTATGACGACCGCCCCAAGGTTTCCCCCGGCGTGAAGTTCGGCGACGCCGAACTCGTCGGCGTCCCCACCATCCTCGCCGTCGGGCGCGGACTCGTGGACGGCGTCGTGGAGATCAAGGACCGCCGCAGCGGCAGTGCCGAGAATGTAGCCGTTGACAAGGCTGTTGACTACGTGGTCAACGCCGTGCGCAACAGCTGATGCCGCGCCGCCCCGGGCGCCGTACTAAGCCGTACTAGGCAATGGTCTCCGGACTCGAATCGATCCAGCTCGGAACTGTCATCCTGATCGTCGTGGCCGGCCTGGCGGCCGGATGGGTCGACGCCGTCGTCGGCGGCGGCGGGCTCATCCAGCTCCCGGCGATGCTCCTGGTGCCGGGCATCAGCCCGGTCCAGGCACTGGCGACCAACAAGATGGGGTCCATCTTCGGCACCAGCACCAGCGCGGCCACGTACTACCGCCGCGTCCGGCCCGATCTGCGCACCGCCCTGCCCATGGCAGCGATCGCGCTGGCGGGCAGCTACGGCGGTGCGGCGCTGGCCGCCAACCTGCCGGCCAGCGTGTTCAAGCCGATCATCGTGCTGGCGCTGATCGCCGTCGCGCTCTTCACCGCCTTCCAGCCCGGCATCGGTGAGCTGACCAAGCTGCGCCACGAGGGGCACCGGCACTACGTGGTGGCCTGCCTGATCGGCGGCGTGATCGGCTTCTACGACGGCCTGATCGGTCCCGGCACCGGTTCGTTCCTGATCATCGCCCTCGTCTCGGCCATGGGCTACGCCTTCCTGGAGGCCAGCGCCAAGGCCAAGATCGTGAACGTGGCCACCAACGCCGGCGCCCTGCTGTTCTTTGTTCCGCACGGCGCCGTGCTGTGGGGGCTCGGGCTGCTGCTGGGCATGGCGAACATGGCCGGCGGCTACCTCGGTGCCCGGACTGCGGTCCGGCAGGGGAGCAAGTTCATCCGGATCGTGTTCCTGGTGGTGGTGGGCGCGCTGATCATCAAGCTCGGTTCCGACGTCTGGCAGGACAACCTGTCCTAAGCCGCCTGGTTCCGCGGCAACCCGCATGGGACTCCCGGTCCGCTGGCCCCGGGCGTAGCATGCAGCTATGTCAGCAGGTGAGGAACGCTACCGGGATGCCCTCGAGGCCGCGGCCGGACACGCACGCCGGTGGCTTGAGAGCCAGGGAACACGCCGAATCGGGCCGCAGGTCACGGCGGCCGAGCTGGCGGCCGACTTCGGCGGACCGCTGCCCAAAGAGGGCATGCCGGCGGCGGAAGTGGTGGACTATCTTGCGGCCAAGGCCGAACCCGGGCTGATGGCCATGCCGTCCGGGCGGTTCTTCGGCTGGGTCATCGGCGGCACGCTGCCGGCGGCGCTGGCGGCCGACTGGCTGCTCAGCGCCTGGGACCAAAACGCGGGGCTGCGCTTCGCCACGCCCGCCACCGCCGCGATCGAGGAAGCCGCCGGCAAATGGATCCTTGAGCTGCTGGGTCTGCCCGGGGAGTCCGACGTCGGCTTCGCCACCGGCGCCACCATGGCCAACTTCACCGGCCTCGCCGCCGCCCGCTGGCGGCTCATGGCCGACGCCGGCTGGGACCTCGACGGCGACGGCCTCGCCGGTGCGCCCCGGATCCGCTGCTTTGCGGGGCAGGAACGGCACGACACCATCGACCTCGGCCTGCGCTACCTGGGCCTGGGACGTCCCACCGTGGTGCCGTCCGACCGCCAGGGGCGCATCATCCCGGCCGAGCTGGATTGCGCCCTGGACCTTGCGCTCCGTGCGGGGGAGGACAGCCGCCCGGTCCCGGCCCTGGTGTGCCTGCAGGCCGGCAACCTGCATTCGGGCGCCTTCGACCCCTTCGCCGAGGCCATCGCCGTCGCGAAGGCGCACGGCGCCTGGGTGCACGTGGACGGGGCTTTCGGACTCTGGGCGGCCGCCGTGCCCGAGTTGTCCGCCCTGACCGCGGGACTCGGGCTGGCCGATTCGTGGGGGACGGATGCGCACAAGACCCTCAACGTCCCGTACGACTGCGGGATCGTGATCGTGCGCGACGCCCAGGCCCTGCGGTCGGCGATGGGGCTGCACACCAGCTACCTGATCCAGGCCGCGGACGGTGCCGGGGACCCGTTCGAGTCCGTGCCTGAGCTCTCCCGCCGCGCGCGGGGCGTCCCGGTGTGGGCGGCGCTGAAATCCCTGGGCCGCGACGGCGTCGCCAGCCAGGTCCGCACGCTCGTGCAGCGGGCCGCGCAGTTGGCCGAGCAGCTCGGGGCGCTGGACGGCGTGGAGGTGCTCAACGACGTCGACTACACCCAGGTGTCTCTGGCGTTTGGCGACGACGCCGTGACCCGGGCCGTGACGGAGAGGGTCATGGCTGATGGCCGGGTCTGGATGTCCGGGTCACGCTGGCAGGACCGCGATATCCTGCGGATTTCGGTGAGCAACTGGAGCACGGACGACGCCGACGTCAGAGTCGCCGTCGACGCCGTCCGCGACGCGCTGGCGGCGGTGCGGGGCTGACTGCGGGGGTTAGCGAGTTACGCGTGCGCGGAGATGCGGACCGCGGTCACCTTGTATTCAGGGCACCCCGTTACCTCGTCCTCCACGGCAGAGGTGAGGCTGTTGACTGTTGCGCCGGGGAAATGGAAGCCCGCGAACACCTGACCGGGTTCCACATCGTCCGTGATCCTGAGCCGCAGGACCGCCATTCCATGCCGGCTGTCCAGCCGGACAGTATCGCCATCATTCAGTCCCAGCGCCGCCGCGTCCCCGGGCTCGACGTCGATCGTTTCGTCGGGGAGCAGGACCAGGTTGTCGGTCCGGCGGGTCATGCTGCCGGAGTTGTAATGCTCCGCCCTGCGCCCGGTGACGAGCAGGTACGGATAGGCCGCGTCGCACTGCTCGCCCGGCGGCAGGTACGGCCGCGCGGCCAGGTGTGCCAGACCGTCCGGAGTGGCGAACCGGTCCTGATAGAGCCGTGGTGTTCCGGGTGAAGCGGCGGACCCGCACGGCCAATGCAGCGGGCCGTCCCGGTCCAGGCGTGCGTGGGATATTCCGCGGAACAGCGGCGCCAGGCTGGCGCACTCCGCCATGGCCTCCTCCGGTGTGGGGCATCCAAGGTCCGCCCCCATGCGGGCCGCGACGGCGTGCAGCACCGCGAAGTCTGTGCGGACGCCGGCCGGGGGCGCCACGGCGGCCCTGACCCGCTGGAAGCGCCGGTCGAAGTTGACGAATGTGCCGTCCTTCTCGAGCCAGGCGGCCACGGGAAAGACGACGTCCGCTGCGGCGGCCGTGGGGGAGAGGAACAGATCGTTGCAGATCACCAGCGGGCAGGCAGCCAGGGCCGCCCGCACCGAAGCGCTGTCAGGATCGGTGGCGAGCACGTCCTCCCCGATCACCCACAGCGCCTGCAACGCCCCGTCCCGGGCGGCCGCGAACATCTGCGGGATCCGAAGCCCTGGCCGCGACGGCACATCGGCCCGCCAGGCCTCGGCGCAGCGGGTCCGCGCTGCCGGGTCCAAGACCTTCTGGTAGCCGGGCAGCAGGTCAGGCAGAGCCCCCATGTCAGACGCACCCTGGACGTTGTTTTGCCCGCGCAGCGGGTTCACCCCGCCGCCGGCGCCCGGCCCGACGGCACCGCGCAGGAGTGCCAGGTTGGACAGGGTCCGGACACCGTCCGTGCCGTGCCGGTGTTCGGTCACGCCGAGTCCGTAGAAGATTGCCGGGACCAGCGCCTGACCGTACATCACGGCGGCGCGCACGAGGTCGTGCGCCGGGACACCGGAGATTTCGGCTACGCGTTCCGGCGGGTAGTCCTCGAGCAACCCGAGCAGCTCGTCATAGCCGTTGGTGTGGGTATCAAGGAAGGCGGAGTCCACGAGCCCCTCGCGGACCAGGACGTGGGCCAGGCCGTTGAACACGGCCACGTTGGTTCCCGGCCGGGGCCGCAGGTGGACGTCGGCGTGCCGGGCCAGGTACGTGCGCCGGGGATCCACCACCACCAGGCGGGCGCCGTCCATGACCCGCTGGAAGATCCGTGAACCGACAACGGGGTGCGCCGCCGTCGGATTCGCGCCAACCAGGAGGATCACGTCGCACCGGTCGAGGTCATCAAATGCATTCGTGCCGCCGCCCAGGCCAAACGTCGCGGCCAGGCCGGCCGCCGAGGGGGCGTGACAGAGCCGGGCGCAGTTGTCCACGTTGTTTGTCCCCATGACGGCCCGGGCGAATTTCTGGGCCAGATAGTTCTCCTCGTTGGTGGCCCGGGCCGAGGAGATGACGGCGAATCCGCCCGGGTCCGCGTCCCGGATCCCGGCAAGCCTGGCGGCCACGTAACCCGTTGCGGCCTCCCACGACGCGGGCGCCAGGGTTCCGTTCCTGCGGATCAGCGGGGTTGTCAGACGGTCTGTTGAACCCAGGAACCCGTGGGCGAACCGTCCCTTGACACACGCGTGGCCGCGATTCACTGAGCCCTCACCGGCGGGCCGGACGGTCATGATCACGTTGTCACGGGTGGAGACCTCCAGGCTGCAGCCGACGCCACAATACCCGCAGGTGGTCCGGGTCTGCCGTTCGATCGGCAGCATGTTGAGCAGCCCGGGCTCGGACAGGGCGCCGGTGGGACAGGTATCCACGCACGCCCCGCACGAGACACAGTCGGACTCCGCCCAGGGACCACCGGTGCCCGGCGCCACCACCGTGCCGGCTCCGCGGCCCGTGAGGGTCAGGGCGAACGTGCCCTGGATCTCCGCGCAGGCGCGGACACACCGCCCGCAGGCAATACAGAGATCGCGGTCAAGCTTGACGTACGGGTGGGAGTGGTCAAGTCCGCGTTCCGGCGGCGTGACGGCACCAGGCGGGGCAGTCACCCCGTAGTCGGCGCATTGCCGGGCCAGTTCGCTGCGGTCGGCCGGGACGTCCAGCGCCCGCGTCGGCAGCCCCGCGACGATGGCCCGCAGGGCATCCCGCCGCAACGCCCGGGACGCCTCGACGGCGACGCGCAATCCGTCCTCCGCCGGGGTGCTGCAGGCGGCGGCCGGGCCCCGGCCGGTGATGTCGACCAGGCACGTACGGCACGAGGCCACGGTGGTGAGCCGGTCATCGTGGCACAACGTCGGGAGGGCCAGGCCGGCCGCCCGCACAGCGTCGAGCAGCGTGGCTCCGGCCGCGACCTCGACCAGTCGGCCGTCGACAACGAGTTTCACGACGGCCATCCGTCCAGACCGTAGACGCGGGCGAGGCTTAACACCGCGGACGGCACCCGGCGGCCGAAAGCGCACAGGCTGCCCGCCGCCATTGTGCGCAGCACCTCGCCGCGTTCCCGGCGGATACCCGGCCCGTCAGGCCGCTCCGACAGGGCCCGGCCGCGCCATGTCCCCACCCGGCAGGGCGAGCACTGCCCGCAGCTCTCCGCCGCCGCAAAGTCCCACAGGTTCCGCAGCACCTGCTCGCCCGAAAGCCTGTCATCGAAGGCGACGATCCCTGCGTGGCCGAGGGCCGCTCCCCGGCTGGTGAGGGCGGCATCGCTCAGGGGCACGTCCAGGTCGGCGGGGCCGAGGAAGCCGCCCAGGGGGCCGCCGATTTGCAGTGCACGCATCGCTGCCCCGTCCCGAAGCCCGCCGCCGAGATCTTCCACGATCCGCCGGACCGGCGTGCCGATCTCCACCTCGTAGGCGCCGGGCCGGAGAAACCGTTCGGACAGGCAGGCGACCACCGTGCCGGCCTCGTCCGCGGTCCCCATCGCCGCGTATGCGGCTCCGCCGTGCTGCACTATCCACGGCACCGCACTGAGTGTTTCCACGTTGTTGACTACGGTGGGCCGTCCGTGGAGCCCCCGTGCCGTGGGAAACGGCGGGCGGGGCCGCACGACGCCGCGCAGGCCTTCGAGCCCGTTCAACAGGGCCGTTTCCTCGCCGGAGACATACGACCCCGCGCCAACAGCTACGTGGATCTCCAGGCTGAATCCGCTGCCTCCCGCGTCCGGGCCGAGGTGCCCGGCAGCGCGTGCCTCGAGCAGCGCTTCCTGCAGGCGGGCGACGGCGTGGGGATACTCTGAGCGGACAAACACGACGCCGGTTTCCGCGCGGACAGCGAAGCAGGCCAGGGCGAGGCCTTCGAGCACCCGGTGCGGGTCCTGTTCCATGAGCAAGCGGTCCGCAAAGGAACCGGGGTCGCCCTCATCACCGTTGGCCACAACCACCCGCGGTGCAGGGTGTTCCAGTGCGGCCCGCCATTTGGCGGCGACGCGGAAGCCGGCTCCGCCCCGTCCCTTCAGTCGGGCGGATTCGACCTGGCTGAGGACATCTTCAGGTGTTCCTGCGGCGACGACGCCGGGCCAGGCCGACCATGGCGTCGAGGCTCCCAGCAGCCCGGCGGTCACCACAGCGTACGCACTGTCACAGGACACCGGGATGGGCGGCGCCTTCCGCGGTGACGACCCCTGCAATTGGGCCGCCAGGTCGGGCCCTGCACACGCGTCCTCGCCGTCGAGGGCTGCCGGTCCGCCGAAGCAGTAGCCCAGGCAGCGCACTTCCTGGAGCGATACGGCGCCGTCCGCGCTTCGGCTCCCCGCCTCCACTCCCAGCGCCGCTTCCACTTCCGCCATGTGCCTGCCGCCGGACGCCGCGAAGCAGGCGGCTGCACCGCATGCCCGGATGTGCCGGGTTCCGTGCGGCGCGGAGAAGTCGGCGAAAAACGATGCCGGTCCCTCGGCCGCTGCGGCGGGCAAGCCGAGCGCACGGGCGATCTCGGCCGGGGAGGTAACGGAGCCGCGGAGCATACTCTTGATCTCCACGATGGGCCGCTCGAAGCGGGCGGCATACCGGAGGAAAGGATCGTCATTGTCCCGACCCTCCTGCCCGGCAGGTTCGGCGGCTGAGCGCCCGCCACGGGGTTCGTGCATGTGTCCAGCCTTCTCCCCGGCACCCCCGGTCGGGGAAGAGCCAAAAGTCCCCGGATCGCCAAGTGCTGAAGGAGCCGGCTGCGGCTAGTGCTGGTCCGCCGCCCAGTGGGCCATGTCCTGGCCCGGATCGGGCAGTTCCTGCGGGGCGGGCAGGCCGGGAAGCGTCCGGCCCGCCAGCGTGCTCGCCACCCACAGCGATCGGGCCAGATCGCCGTCATAGTGGCGCTGCGAGGCATACCAGAGGGCGTTCTCAACCTCGCGCGCCAGGCTCCACTGCCGGGCGGCCTCGGCGTCGAGCCCGGCTGCGGCACTGAAATCCCCGCACCGCGCGAACAGGGCCCGCCCGGGATCCTGCTGCGGCAGTTCCCGGAGCCTGTTCCACAGCACCGGGGCCACCGCGAACTCCGCCTCCCCGATCATGGGCTGGGGATCAATCGCAGCGTACTCCAGCGGCGGTGTTTCCTTCCGGGTTCCAGGGTCCGGGACGCCCGGCCGGGCCAGCACGTTCAAATAGTGCAGGTCCGCGTGGACCAGGACGTCTTTGCCGGACCGCCGGCCCACGGCGCCGCGGGTCTGGCAGACCTCCAGCGCCGCTTCGAGCAGCCAGCGTGGGAACGGCCGCCCGAGGTGTTCCCACGCCTCCGGGAATTCATCGCTCCACCGCTCGGCCCGTGCCGCCACGTGGTCGATTTCCCGCCACTCCGGCCGGCTGTCCGGGACCACGCTGAGCTGGCGGACCACGCCGCCCCACGCGGTCACCGCCGTGTCCAGCGGGACATCCAGGAGGGAGCGGCAGGCGTCCAGGCGCTCGAGGAGCAGGGCGCAGGAACCGGCGTCGGCGGCCAGCAGCCTGACGGCGCCGTGACCTCCCCACAGGGCGAGGGCGTGGTGTTCGCGGGTGGCCTCCTCATGCGGAAAAGCCAGCTTCAGCACGGCTGCCTCGCCCTTGCCCGGGGACCCCTGCCCGTCCCGGCGCCGCACGGGAATGACGACGCCGCCGTGCCCGTTCCAGGGAAGGGCACCCGGTTCCAGATCCGGCTCCAGGTCCCACTGGTCGAGGAATCGCCCGATCAGGTCAGGAAGTGTCGCCAGCCAGGTGCGTCCCGCAGGGGTACGGGCGTACCGGCGGGAAAGATCAGGCGGGATGGGGACGTCTGGGATCGCGTTCACGGGACCTATCGTAGGGCCGGAGGGGTCGCCGCCGCGTTGGCGGGCCTCGGATGGTTCCTCTGGGACCGGGGGGCCTTTAGACGATGCCGCTCGCGCCGAGCGCGTTGCCGATCGCGAACGTTGCCACCAGCGCAACGGCGCCGCCAATCACCACGCGGATCGCTGCTTTGAGCTTTGAGCCGCCGCCAATCCACGCGCCCACGGCGCCGGTGGCGGCCAACGCCACGAGCACGGCCACGAAGGTCAGCGGAATCCTGATGCTTTCCGGCGGCAGCAGGATGGCCAGCATGGGCAGGATTGCACCGGCGAGGAACGCGATGGCAGAAGCGAACGCCGCGTGCCAGGGGCTCACGATGTCGGTCTCGTCAATATGGAGTTCGGCTGAGAGGTGCGCGCCGAGCGCGTCGTGCGCCGTCAGTTCCTTGGCCACCGTCCGTGCGGTCGCGGGGCTGAGGCCCTTGCCCTGGTAGATCGCCGCGAGCTCCTCGAGCTCTTCCTCCGGCTGTTCCTCCAGTTCCCGGCGCTCCTTTTCGATCAAGGCGTGCTGGCTGTCCTTCTGGCTGCTGACGGAGACATATTCCCCGAGCGCCATCGAGATAGCGCCGCCCACCACGCCCGCGGCGCCCGCGAGCAGGATTGCTCCGGTGTCGGTGGTGGCGCCGGCGACGCCGACGACGATCGCTGCGACGGAGACGATGCCGTCATTGGCCCCCAGAACGCCCGCGCGGAGCCAATTGAGGCGGTGTGCGATGTCATTGTGGTGCGGCTCGTTCTCGTGCTGGGTTGCGGCGCCGGTCGTTTCCATGCCTACAGCAAATCACCCGGCGCCGGGGCATGCCAGTATTCCAAGGCTTACCAAAATAAGCCGAGGCTTGCTCCGGCGTTCAGCCTGCGGGCTGCGACGGCGTTTCGCCCGCCGGCCGCGTCGGCATCGAGGCCCTGTCCAGGCCCGGCAGGGCGCCGGAATCCGCACCCCACTGCACCGCCCGCTTCGCAGACCCGAACAGGGCAGCGATGGCCCACTGCCGGGTCCCGCCCTCACTCAGCGCCACGAGGTCGCCATAGACCGGCAGGGCGGCGGCTTCCAGGTCGCCGAGGCCGGCGGCGGGGGAGGCCAGGAAGGACGGCTCCAGCGCGTAGCCCGCCTCGCGTGGTGGCACCGCGGAACAATGCAGCCGGCTCAGGGATTCCACGGCGCCAAGGAGCGCGTCATGATGGGCCAGTTCCTCGGCCGCGGATTTCGCCGCGTCGCCACCGAGCCGGGTCAGCGCCACCTGGTAGCCGTAGATGGTCTGCGCCTCGGTCCGCGCAGCCGACGCCAGGGCGCCGCCGAGGCTGGACGCGGCCGCGGATGGCTCTCCTTCGGGCTGCGCTGCTGTGGACGGTTCTGCTGCGGCCGGACCCTCTGTGGAGGGCGCCGTCGCGGACGGCGACGGGCAGGTGCCGGACACCTGCGGCGAGGTTACGTCGGCTGCCGGCGCCGCCGTTCCGGTGCCGGCGGCGAGGGCGGACGCCTGCAGCAGCTGAGCGGTGCCGACGGCGGCCAACAGCCGTGCCATGCCGCCGTCGGCCTTGGCAGCGTCCGCGAGGCGCTGGCGGCCGCTGTCTGCCAAGGCCGCCACCAGCCCGGCTGCGGTCGCCGGAAGAGGTGCGGCGGACGCCCCGGAGCCGGGCGCTCCGGAAGCGGACTGAGTYGATGCGGCGGAGGACGCTGCCGGGGGCGTTGCCCGGCCGGAGGCGGCAGCCGCGCCGGCCGGGTCCGCAGGACTTTCTCCGGGCGCCAGCAGCGCTTGCGCCTGGAGTGTCAGCAAGGTCACAGTCCGCTCGATGGCGGGATTCCCGGCAGTGGCCGGACGGCCATCCGCGCCCTCGGCCGGGCTGTCTTTTGAACCGGCCCGGGCCGCGGTGCCAAGCTGGCTGCCGGCGTCCAGCAGTTGCCGGGTTTCGGCCAGTGCGGCGGCGCGCGCCTGCTCAGAAAAGGGCGGCGCCGCAGGCTCCGGCGGCCTGGCCGGCGTCAGGACCACGCCCAGGCTCACCACCACCAGGGCGAGGCACACCAAAAGCACATAGCGGGGGAGCGACCGGGGAAAGTGATCCTGCCATCGCTTTTCCCTGGTGTCGTCTTTCACAACAGACCATGTTGTCATGCCGGCCCGGAACTGCGTGCACCACGCCGCCCGGAAAATCGCTAGGCTAGTACACACAACATCATCTAGCGGGAGGCGGCCGGCATCATGACCAACGCAGAAGCCACGACTTCAACAGACCGGACCGGGACGGGAAAGGCTGAAGCCGCAACCGTTCAAAATGTCGAGGCCGAGCGCCTTCACGCACTCCTGGAACCCGCAGTGCTGGCGAACCGGCTGTACCTGGAGGACGTATCCATCCATGTCGCCGGTGCCAACCGGGTGGTCCACGTAGTGGTGGACCTGCCGCAGGAGGAGACCGGGGGCGTCGGGCTCGACGTCATCGCCGAGATCTCCAAGACCCTCTCGGACACCCTGGACAACGACCCCAGCATGGACGCGCGCCCCTATGAGCTCGAAGTCTCTTCACCCGGCGTCGGCCGTCCACTGACCGAGGAGCGGCACTGGCACCGCGCCCGCGGGCGGATGGTCAACGTGAACGTGATCCAAGGCGACAACGTCACCGGCAGGGTCCAGTCCGTGGACGATGGGGGAGTCACCCTCGTTCCGGAAATTGCCGTCAAGAAGGGCATGAAGCCCAAACAGGGTGAACCCGTCAAGCTTCCTTTCGACAGGATCCGCAGCGGAAAAGTCGAGATAGAGTTCAGCCACCTCGAAGAGGCCGGCTTGGAAAAAGCAAACAATGGACCTTCTGAGGAGGCCTGATGGATATTGACATGAGCGCACTGAGACTCCTGGAGCGTGAGCGTGAAATCCCGCTGGATCTCCTGATTCCAACAATCGAGCAGGCACTGCTCGTGGCCTATCACAAGACCCCCGGCGCCTTCGAAAAGGCCCGGGCCGAGCTCGACCGCAAGAGCGGCCACGTGACCATCTGGGCCACCGAGATCGACGACGACGGCGCCCCGATCGGCGAGTTCGAGGACACCCCCGCGGGCTTCGGACGCATCGCGGCGAGCACCGCACGGCAGATCATCCTGCAGCGCCTCCGGGACGCTGAGGACGACAACGTGCTGGGCCAGTTCAAGGGCCGTGAAGGTGAGCTTGTCGCCGGCACCATCCAGCAGGGCAACAACCCGCACATGATCCAGGTGAACCTGGGCACGGTGGAGGCACTGCTGCCGCCGCCCGAGCAGGTTCCCGGCGAGAAGTACATCCACGGCAACCGGCTGCGCGCTTTCGTGATCGACGTCCACCGCGGCACCAAGGGCCCGTCCATCACGCTGTCGCGCTCCCACCCCGGGCTCGTCCGGAAGCTCTTCGAACTCGAAGTTCCCGAGATCGCGGACCGTTCGGTCGAGATCGTGGCGCTTGCCCGCGAAGCCGGCCACCGCACCAAGATCGCCGTGAAGGCAAACACCCCCGGCGTGAACGCCAAGGGCGCCTGCATCGGTGAAATGGGTTCGCGTGTCCGGGCGGTCATGACTGAACTGAACGACGAGAAGATCGACATCGTTGACTACAACGACGATCCTGCGACCTTCATCGCCAGCGCCCTCTCGCCGTCGCGCGTGAATTCGGTCACAATCACCGACGAGGCGACGCGTTCGGCCCGGGTGGTCGTTCCCGACTACCAGCTCTCCCTCGCCATCGGCAAAGAGGGCCAGAACGCCCGTCTCGCCGCCAAGCTCACGGGATGGCGAATCGACATCGTCTCCGACGCCGCCGTCAACACCGGCAAATAGCGCAAACGCGCAAGCGCACGAACACGCGCACGAACACGGGCTGCGGGCCGCCATCGCGGCCCGCGGCCTGTGTGCGCTCTCACGGGTTAGCCGTGATTTCCAAGCTGACCGGCATGCCTGGGTTCGGGACCCGGGCGCCGGAGGGGCTAGAATAGACATGACCGCGCCTAACGGCCGGTATCCGTGTGTCTTTGGCGCGTCTGGGTTTTTCCCGGATTCCCGGGACGCGGTGATTCACCAAGCAGCTGTACTGGCAGGAAGATACTCGAACGTGGCACATGTGCAACACCTCGGGAATCAGCCGCAGCGCACCTGTATCGGATGCCGACAAAAAGGGTCGCGGTCGGAGTTACTCCGGCTCGTCGCCGGCGCCGGTGGTTCGTCCGCCGTCGTAGTGGATGAACGACGCCGGATGGCTGGCCGGGGAGCATGGCTGCACCCCAGCGAAAAGTGCCTGGCACTGGCGGTCAAACGTCGAGCGTTCGGCCGCGCCCTCAACGGCGCAGCCGGTACGGCCGATGTTGAACGCCGGATCACTGCCGGCACGGAAGCCGTGGGCACCCCGGTGGCCGCAGCAACAACCGTCCAACCTGAAAGCGGGTCAGAAAACTGATGGAAACCCGATGAGTTCCCAGCGATGAGTGCGCAACGATGACAACTTTGTTGCGCTCTGCAATGGGCCTTTCAGCTGCATTCGCGGCGGAGGCCCGCAGTAAGAAGTAGACGGTTCGTGCCTGGCTCGGTGCGGACCGAGACAGGAGAAATGTGGCCAAGGTCCGCGTACATGAGCTTGCTAAAGAGCTCGGTATTACTTCCAAAGATGCAGTAACCAAACTGCAGGAACTGGGCGAATTCGTTCGCTCCGCCTCGTCAACAATCGAGGCTCCCGTTGTGCGGAAACTGCGCAACGCTTACCCCGACGCCCCCGCAGCTTCGAAGTCCGAAGCTCCGGCGTCCGCCCCCCAGGCATCTGCCAGCCCGGCAGCGACCCGTCCGGCGCCTGCACCCGGCCCCGCTGCGCCCGCAGCGCCGGCGGCTGCAGCACCCAAGGCTGAAGCTCCGGCTCCGGCCGCTGCGGCACCTGCCGCCGCGCCCGCCGCTCCGGCAGCCCCCGCCGCCCAGGCTCCGGCAGCCCCCGCTGCCCAGGCCCCGGCCGCTCCGTCGACGGGCGTCAAGCCCGGCGCGCGTCCGGCCCCTAAGGCCGAAACCCCGGCTGCTCCGGCACGCCAGGGTGGTTCTGCACCGCGTCCGGGCGGTCCCCGTCCCGGCAACAACCCGTTCGCCACGTCCCAGGGCATGCCCCGCGGCCGCGGCGGCGACAACGAACGTCCCTCGCGTCCGGGCAACAACCCGTTCGCTCCTTCCCAGGGAATGCCCCGTCCGGGCGGAAGCCGCACCGAGGGTGAACGCCCCGGTGGTCCGCGCCCCGCAGCAGGCGCTGGCGGCCCCCGTCCGGGTGGTCCCCGTCCGGCAGCAGGCGCAGGCGGCCCCCGCCCCGGCGCCCCGCGTCCGGCCGGCGCTCCCGGCGCCGGTCGTCCGGCAGGAGCCGGCGGCAACCGCCCGACTCCCGGCATGATGCCTAACCGCACCGAACGTCCCGCACCCGCTGGTGCCGGCCGTCCCGGCGGCGGAGGCCGTGGTCCGGGCCGTCCGGGTGGCGCTCCGGGTACCGGTGCTCCCGGTGCCGGTGGCGGCGCTCCGGCCGGTGGTGGCTTTGGTAAGGGCGGTCGCGGTCGCGGCGGCACCCAGGGCGCCTTCGGTAAGGGCGGCGCAGGCCGTGGCAAGCAGCGCAAGTCGAAGCGTGCCAAGCGTCAGGAACTGGAGCAGATGAGCGCTCCGTCGCTGGGTGGCGTGAGCGTACCCCGCGGCGACGGCAACACCGTAGTCCGGCTTCGCCGTGGCTCGTCCATCACGGACTTTGCCGACAAGATCGAGGCAAACCCGGCAGCACTGGTGACGGTCCTCTTCCACCTCGGCGAAATGGCCACGGCCACGCAGTCGCTGGATGAAGAGACCTTCGCCCTGCTCGGCGAGGAGCTTGGCTACAAGCTCCAGGTTGTGTCCCCGGAGGACGAGGAGCGCGAGCTGCTCTCCACCTTCGACATCGACTTCGACGCCGAACTGGAAGCCGAAGGCGATGAAGACCTCGAGGCACGTCCTCCGGTTGTCACCGTCATGGGTCACGTTGACCACGGTAAGACCCGACTGCTCGATGCCATCCGCAAGTCCGACGTTATGGCGGGCGAGCACGGCGGTATCACGCAGCACATCGGTGCCTACCAGGTCACCCACGCCCACGAAGGCATCGATCGCAAAATCACCTTCATCGATACTCCGGGCCACGAGGCGTTCACCGCCATGCGTGCCCGTGGTGCGAAGGTCACCGACATCGCCATCCTGGTGGTCGCAGCGGACGACGGCGTCATGCCGCAGACCGTTGAAGCCCTCAACCACGCCCAGGCGGCCAACGTGCCGATCGTCGTGGCCGTGAACAAGATCGACAAGGAAGGCGCCAACCCGGACAAGGTCCGCGGCCAGCTGACCGAGTACGGCCTGGTTCCGGAAGAATACGGTGGCGACACCATGTTCGTGGAGGTCTCTGCCCGCCAGAACCTGAACATCGACGAGCTCCTCGGCGCCGTTCTGCTCACCGCAGACGCTGCCCTGGACATGCGCGCCAACCCGAACAAGGACGCCCGCGGTATCGCGATTGAAGCCAACCTGGACAAGGGCCGCGGTTCCGTGGCCACCGTCCTGGTTCAGTCCGGTACCCTGCACGTCGGCGACACCATCGTGGCAGGCACGGCCCACGGCCGCGTCCGTGCGATGTTCGACGACGACGGCAGCGCCCTGACCGAGGCTGGCCCGTCCCGCCCCGTGCAGGTGCTGGGTCTGTCCAACGTCCCGCGCGCCGGTGACACCTTCTTCGTGACCGCTGACGAGCGTACCGCCCGCCAGATCGCCGAGAAGCGTGAAGCCGCCGACCGCAACGCCGCCCTGGCCAAGCGCCGCAAGCGCATCAGCCTGGAAGACTTCGACCAGGCTGTCGCCGATGGCAAGATCGACACCCTCAACCTCATCCTCAAGGGTGACGTGTCCGGTGCCGTGGAAGCCCTCGAAGACGCGCTGCTCAAGATCGACGTCGGCGAGGGTGTCCAGCTCCGCGTCATCCACCGCGGTGTCGGTGCGATCACGCAGAACGACGTCAACCTGGCAACGGTCGACAGCGCCGTCATCATCGGCTTCAACGTCAAGCCCGCCGAGCGTGTTGCCGAACTGGCAGACCGCGAAGGCGTGGACATGCGCTTCTACTCCGTCATCTACGCAGCAATCGATGACATCGAGGCAGCCCTCAAGGGCATGCTCAAGCCGGAGTACGAAGAGGTCCAGCTTGGCACCGCCGAGGTCCGCGAAGTGTTCCGTTCCTCCAAGTTCGGCAACATTGCAGGCTCGATCGTCCGCTCCGGTGTTATCCGGCGCAACGCCAAGGCCCGCATCAGCCGCGACGGCAAGATCATCGGTGACAACCTCACCGTTGAGACGCTCAAGCGCTTCAAGGACGACGCAACCGAGGTCCGCACGGACTTCGAGTGTGGTATCGGTCTTGGCTCGTTCAACGACATCACCGAAGGTGACATCATCGAGACCTTCGAGATGCGCGAGAAGCCGCGCGTCTAAGTTGGTTTAGCAGTACAGGTGCGGGGCCGTTGGATTTTCCGGCGGCCCTGCACTTTTCCGCCGTAGAGGGGGCCCCGCCCCTACGCTGGGTGGCCGACGTCTTACGACGTCGGCCACCCAGCTCCGGCAGGCCCGATGCCACTCCCGGGCCCCCTCCACGGCTCAAAAGGGCCGCCGGAAGAATCCAACGGGAGTCCGTCGTAGACTCGCCTTAGGCGCGTGGCATGAAAACCCAACTGGTGTACGGCAGCCGTTACAGCGCCGTCGTACATCCAAATTTTAGGAGTGGAAATGGCTGATCCCGCACGGGCTGCCAAGTTGGCGCAGCGGATTAAGGTTGTCGTTGCTGAGGCGCTGGGCCGGAGGGTGAAGGATCCCCGCCTGGAAGGCGTCACCGTGACCGACTCGCGGGTGACCAACGACCTGCAGCACGCAACTGTTTACTACACCGTGTTCGGTGACGAAGTGGCCCAGGCCGATGCCGCCAAGGGGCTGGAGAAGGCCAAGGGAGTGCTGCGGCAGGAAGTCGGGCGGAACATCACCGTGCGGCTGACTCCGACGCTCGAGTTCGTGGCTGACCAGATCCCCGTCAACGCCTCGAACCTTGAGGAGCTGCTCCGGGCGGCGAAGAAGCGCGACGCCGAGGTGGCCGCGCTTGCCGAAAGTGCCAAGCACGCCGGCGACGCCGATCCTTACAAGAGTGACACTCCGCAGGACGTGGAGCTCGACGAGGACGACTTTGACGAAGAGGACCTGGACCTCATCGACAACGACGCAATCGATGAGGACCGCAACAAGTAGGAATGCCTTCAACAGCAGGGGCCGGAACCGGTAACGGATCCGGCCCCTGTTGTCGTATCCGTTCGCAAAGATCCAGCTGCCGTTGCCGGTGACCCGGGATCCGGGTGAAAACCGCCTCGAGTCTGTCCGGGAGCGGCGTGGAGGTGGACGGCCGGGCCACGGTTGACGAATATAGAAGCATCAAGGACCGCAGTTATGCGCAAAGGTGGCGGAGTGCCGTGGAGTCCAGCCTGACCAAATGCCCGCACTGCGGGAAGACCAACCGGATTCCCGCGGCCGCTGCCGGGCACCCGCGCTGCGGCAACTGCGGCCGGGACCTTGCCTGGATCGTGGCGGCGTCCGACGCCGACTTCCCGGTTGTCGCGGAGCAATCCACCGTTCCGGTTCTCGTCGATTTCTGGGCGGCGTGGTGTGGGCCGTGCCGGATGGTCAGCCCGGTGCTGGACAAGCTGGCCGTGGAGCGGGCTGGAAAGTTCAAGCTGGTGAAGGTCGACGTCGACAGCTCCCCGGGATTGTCCCGGAGATTCGATATCCAGGCCATCCCGACGCTGCTCGTCATCAAGAACGGCGCGGTGGCAACGCGCCAGGCCGGTGCGCCGCCGTCGGCCGCCCTTCGCAGCTGGCTCGACGCCGCACTGTCCGCCTAGCGGCGTCTTGAGCGTCCTCGGGCTCCCAGCCCGCCGCCCAGCACGGGAGATCCCATGCCCAGGAGGTAGCCGAAGTCGTACCAGTTCCCCGCGCGGGCGGAGTTATAGAACGGGAATTCACTCCAGAACCCGAATACATGGGCGATCAGGACGATCCATGCCGTCAGCCCATTCCAGAAACCCCACAGCAGGTCTTGCCACCACACGATGTACTCCCTCGGCTGGAAATCCACGGCGCCCTGTCGGGCCAGGTCCGACGCCAGGACAGTGGGCCAGCCTGGAAGCGCCGTGAGCTCAGGCTAGGGCGCCGGCCGGCCCGGCGATAGGGCCGGTGGACCTGTCGGTGCCCGCAGCCGGCTCGCGTGCAGGGATGCGCCCGAGGCCCTCCACCAAATCGGCCTGGCTGCCGCAGAGCGCGATCCGGATCCAGCCCTCGCCGATCGAGCCGAACGCCGTGCCGGGGGCGAAGGCCACCCCGGAGTCCGCCAGGAAGCGGCGCGTCCATGACCGGACATCCCCGCCACTGGCATGCGAGACGTCCGCCCACAAATAGAACGCGCCTTGGGCCGCGAGGTAGGGGATGCCGTGGGCGCGCAGCACCGCCGAGGCCGCGTCGCGGTTGGCCCGGTAGTGGGCATGGGCGTGGCTGACGTAGTCCTGCGGACCGGTCAGCGCTGCCAGCGCGGCGTACTGCGACGGCGAGGCCACGCACGACACGATCGACTCCATCACGTTGTTCATCTTCTGTTCCAGCCCCGGCGGGCAGATCAGCGCACCGATCCGCAGTCCCGTCAGCCCGTAGGTTTTGGAGAGCGTGAGCGAGGTGAAAACGCGTGCTTCGCCCGGGACGTCACTGTCGAAGCGGGCCGGGCTGACGTGCGGGACATCGTAGGTGAACGCCTCGTAGCATTCGTCGGAGATGACCCACAGATCGTGCCGCCTCGCCAGCTCCACGAGCCGGCGGGTCAGGTCCTCGCCCAGGACAGCGCCGAGCGGGTTGGACGGGGAATTCAGGATCAGCACCTTGGTTCGGGGCGTGATGAGCGCCTCGATGTCCTCGATCCGTGGCTGGAAATCGTGCTCCGGGTACAGCGGGTAGCGGACCGGAACGGCGTGCAGCAGGCTGCTCGTCATCGCGAAGGTGGGGTAGCCGGGATTGGGGATGAGGATCTCATCCCCGGGGGAGAGCAACAGGCTCATGGCGAAATGCAGGCCCTGCTGGGCGCCGTCGACCACGTACACGCGCTCCGCGCCGACCGGCGTCGCATTGTGTTCACGGAAGCGGGCGGCGAAGGCCTCCCGCAGCGCGGGGATCCCGGCGTTAGGTGTGTAGTTGGTCTCGTCCCGGTCCAAGCACGCCATGCCGGCCTCGAGGACATGGCGGGGGACTGCGAAGCCCGGCTCCCCGATACTCAGCACGATCGCACCGGGCGTTCCCCAGGCGGCTTCGGTGATCTCGCGGATCTGGTTAATCGGGACGTCGCGGACATGTGCGGCAAGCTCGGGCATGTCTGCCATCCTAACGCCCGGCGTTCGCGGTGGCGGCGGGACTGTGGGCGTCGGGGCGGGGCTGGCCCGCATATACTGGGAGGCGTGCTTTCTGGACTGGTGATAGTAGACAAGCCGCAAGGTTGGACCAGCCACGATGTGGTTGGACGGATGCGGCGGATTGCCGGTACCCGAAAGGTCGGCCACGCCGGGACACTGGATCCGATGGCCACCGGCGTTCTGGTGGTGGGCATCAACAAGGCCACCCGGCTGCTGACCTACATCGTGGGCACGTCCAAGACCTACACCGCCACCATCAGGCTCGGTGAATCCACCGTGACGGACGACGCCGAAGGCGAGGTCACCGCCACCCGCAGCGCCGCCGGGGTCACCGTAGACGCCGTCCGCGCCGGCGTCGCGGCACTGATCGGGGAAATCGAGCAGGTTCCCAGCAGCGTCAGCGCCATCAAGGTCAACGGCGAACGCGCCTACGCCCGGGTCCGGTCCGGTGAAGAGGTCAAGCTCGCAGCCCGGCCGGTGACGATCCACCGCTTTGAGATCCACGAGACCCGTCCCGTCCACGACGGCGAGTCCCTCGACGTGGACGTCACCGTGGAGTGCTCCTCCGGTACCTACATCCGTGCCCTGGCCCGCGACCTCGGCGATGCTCTCGGCGTCGGCGGCCACCTGACTGCACTGCGGAGGACTCAAGTGGGTCCATACACCCTTGATCAGGCACATACGCTCGAACAATTGGCCGAGACGCTGGACGTACTGGAAATCTCGGACGCCGCCCGGGCGCTGATGCCGAACCGTGAACTCAGCGAGGCGGAAACCACTGAGATTTCCTTCGGCCGCAGGATCGGAGCCGGAGCAGCGGCAGGCACACCGGAGGCAGCGACCGCGGACAAACCGGCAGCGGCGTTCGCGCCGGACGGTTCGCTCGTGGCCCTCCTGGCCGATGCGGGAAGCTACGCCAAACCAGTGCTCGTCTTCGCGCCGGATAGCGAAAAGCCCGGCAATGAAAAGCCCGGCAACGGCAAGCCGGCCACAGATAAGCAGGCAACAGATAAGCAGCCCACAGAAAAGCTGGCCGGCCAGTAGTGGACGCGTATTTCTACATTATTCTGGTGGTTGGCCTGCTCTCCAGCATCATCTGCGTCGTCGCGGGCCTCCTGAAGAAGGCGCCCAACGACACGACGATACTGTCGGTGGCCGCCGTCGAACTTGCCCTTCTGGTCTATCTGGGGGGTTCGATTGTCCGGGTGGCCAGCGGCGAGCGGATCGCGGGGGAGGCTTGGGAGTTCTGGGGCTATCTGGCGACGGCGCTGATCCTCCCGATTGGGGCCGTGTACTGGTCCATCCTGGAGCGGACCCGCTGGAGCAACTTTGTCCTGGCCGCCGTCGGCGTCACCGCCCTGGTGATGGCGGCGCGCATGAACCAGATCTGGTATTGAGATGGAAGAGGCAGAAAACGTGAGCGCAAACTCCCCGCACGACGGCACCGGAAACCCGGCGGCGCCGGCGTCCCGGACCACTGGGCCGGCGGACGCTGGATCCGCCGACACTGCGCCGGCGACGACCGATACCCGCAACACCGGGCCGGGACGGCTACTGATTGCTGTCTATGCCATCTTCGCGATTTCGGCGACGGCCCGGGCCGGCTACCAGATTCTCACCAAGTTTTCCGAGGCGCCGCTGGCGTACCTGCTGTCCGCGTTCGCCGCCGCCGTCTACGTCGTGGCCACCGTGTCTCTGGCGAAGCCGGGGCGCACCGCGTTCAAGGTCTCGGTGGCGGCAGTCCTGGTGGAGCTTGTGGGCGTCCTGGTGGTGGGAGCACTCAGCGTGTTCGACTCGGTGAACTTCCCGCACGAGACAGTATGGTCCCTGTTTGGCCGCGGCTACGGATTCATCCCGCTCCTGCTGCCGATCCTGGGACTCATCTGGCTGTACCGCCGACGGCCCGCGCCCCGGGACCACTGACTCCGGCTGATTACAAGCGGCCGGCGATGCGCCGGGCCCCAGTGAGCCTGCTGCGCAGCCCCGGCCAGGCCGCGGCGAAGCCCGGGTGCAGTTCCTTGCCGCCGACGCCGTCAATCCCCACCCACTGCAGTTCGATACTTTCCGCATCACTGATCGCGGCCTCGAACGGCTGCAGGGCAACGGCCACCACGGTGGTGTAAGACCAGTAGCCGACGTCGAACACCGACGTAAACAGGACCTGGAGATTCCCCGGAGGCACGGCCGCTTCCTCGTGTGCTTCCCGCAACGCGCCGTGGATGGCTTCTTCCCCTTGGTGCAGGGCGCCGCCGGGGAGCCCCCAAGTGCCGCCCTGATGGCTCCACAAGGCGCGGTGCTGGAGCAGGACCCCCTTGGCGGGGTCGTGGACCAGAAGCCCGGCGGAACCGAACCGACCCCAGAACCGCCCCCGGTCGCCATCGACCCAGGCATCGCCAGGATCGCGTGGGCCCAACGGGCGGCGCGGATCGCCCGGCAGCAGTGGTGCGAACGGTGATTCCCCGACTTGGGGAGCGGCTGTGCTGTCCATCCCTACAGCTTGCCACGCACCGGTCCGTAGGAGGGCGGGGGTCGTACGCAGTGTTACGTGCTCGGACGTGCCCTATGGGCTCCAGGTGCTCTGAAGTGCGCTGCCGGGAGTCACCCAATATGAGTCACGCGCCAGCAGGAATGGCTTCCGCTATGTCTGTCGTACCCCTCTGGCAGAGTTTAGTTATGGAAGCCATTGGAGAGTTCATCCCGGACCGGGCCCCGTGGCCCGGCCCGGCTGTGTCCTCCCGGCATCCCCGCCTGGCCGCCGTTCCCGGCGCGGCTGACGCAGCCGGCGGCGCTCTGGGCGCCGCGGGTGCGGCGGTGGACTCGGCGCTGGCGGCGCTGCGGGCTTCGAGCCCGGCTGCGGATGTCGATTCCCCCTGGTTTGGCTTGCGGGAGGCCGCGGACTTTGCCGGCCACGTCGAGGACCTGTCCCGCACGGTCGAATACTTCCAGCTCGTTGCCGCGGCGGCGGTAGAGCGGACGCGCAAACAAGCCGCGTTCGCCGCGCCGGCCGCACACGGCTGGGGTGAGGAAGCGGCCCAGGCGGGCTGGCTCACGGGCTGGAAACAGGAATCCGACGGCGGGACGGATGCAGGGGCCGGCGGGGGAGCTGATGCCGTTTCCGACGCCGGGGCTCACGGCGCACCTGTCGGCGGGACGCATGCCGGGGCCGGAACTGGCCCCCGCGGTGACTTTTCCGGGCAAATTGGGATGTCTGCTGCGGCGGATGACGGCTACCGGAACGCCACAGATTTTTTGCGGGCGCGGCTGCGGATCAGCGCCGCCGAGGCCAAGCGCCGGCTCTGCCTGGCCGACACGCTGCTGCCCCGGCAGGGACTCGCCGGCCGGCCCATCCCGCCCGTGCACCCGGAGCTCGGAGCCGCCTTCGCGGCCGGCGAGGTCGCCTCCCGGGCCGCGACCGTCATCACGCTCGCCCTGGACCGGGTCCGGCACAGCTGCCTCCCGGAGGCCGTCGCGGCGATGGAGCACGCCCTGACCGCGACGGCCATCGAGAACGACGCCGACTTCCTGCCCCGGGTCAGCCGCAGCTGGGCCGAGGCGCTGGACCAGGACGGCGCCGAGCCCTCCGAGGAACTGCTCCGCCAGCTCCAGGGCGCCTTCCTCCGCAAACCCCGGCACGGCCTGCAGCACCTGGAAATCTTCGCCACCACAGACCAGTTCGAACACCTGATCACCGTGATGA
>NZ_JBFTHT010000024.1:0-59393 GCF_056394385.1 Arthrobacter sp. 10N44_2
GCCCGGCAAATTCAACCAATTCAATACAATAAATTGGTATCAACAAACTTGGCACACTATTGAGTTCTCAAACAACAGACACACCCGGCACCACCACAACCAACAAACAGTCAAGGATCGCTCCGGAGCAACTTTTCAAACTTACCCGACCGCTTCACCCTAGTCAAATCGGCGATCCAGACTCATTCTTGCCATAGGCTTCTGGGTCTTGGTGGCCGTTCAACTCCGGGGAGCAGCGCGGAAATAAACTCTACCACCACTTGGGCCGGCTGACAAAGCGGCACCGAAGACGGTGCAGAAAAGCCCGGAATCACGGGGATTCCGGGCCTCTCGCAAACACTTCCCTACGCCCGCCAGGTCTGCTGTCCGGGCGCTGCGCCTAGCCCAGCGGCTTGAAGTACGCGGCCCCTAGCGGAGGCAGGCTGACGGTGAGCATGGCCGGCTGTCCGTCCAGGCCGTCCTTCGTCGCGGTCAGGGTTCCGGTGTTCTCCACCCCGGAACCGCCATAGCTGGCGGCGTCGGTGTTGAGCACTTCCTGCCACTCGCCGGCGGCCGGGACGCCGAGGAGGTAGTCCGTGTGCGGCCCGCCGGAGAAGTTCACGGCGCAGACCAGCGGGTTGCCGTCGGCGTCACGGCGGATGAACGTCAGCACATTGCGGTCCGAGTCTCCCCCATTGATCCACTGGAACCCTTCGGGCTGGTTGTCCCGCTCGTACAGTGCCGGCGTGGAACGGTAGAGCTCGTTGAGGTCCTTGGTCAGGAGCTGCATGCCGTTGTGTGCCGGGATGTCCGCGAGCCACCAGTCCAGGCCGTACTGCTCCGACCACTCCGCTTCCTGGCCGAATTCGGTGCCCATGAAGATCAGCTGCTTGCCCGGGTGGGCCCACTGATATCCCAGGAATGCGCGCAGGTTTGCCAACTGCTGCCACCGGTCACCGGGCATTTTGCGCAGCATGGAGCCCTTGCCGTGCACAACTTCATCGTGGCTGATGGGCAGCAGGAAGTTTTCCGTGAAGGCGTAGACCATCGAGAACGTGATGGTGCCGTGGTGCCACCGGCGGTTGTACGGGTCCTCGGCCATGTATTTGAGCGAGTCGTGCATCCAGCCCATGTTCCATTTGAGGCCGAAGCCCAGGCCGCCGCCGCTCGTGGGCGCCGTGACGCCCGGGAATGCGGTGGATTCTTCGGCAATCATGACCGCGCCGGGGTGGGTTTTGTAGACCGTGGCGTTGACCTCCTGGAGGAAGGAGATCGCTTCCAGGTTTTCGCGGCCGCCAAAACGGTTTGGCTGCCACTGACCCTCTTCGCGGGAGTAGTCGAGGTAGAGCATGGAGGCGACGGCGTCCACGCGGAGCCCGTCGATGTGGAACTCATCGAGCCAGTACAGGGCGTTGGCCACCAGGAAGTTACGCACCTCCCTGCGGCCGAAGTCGAAGATCAGCGTTCCCCAGTCCGGGTGTTCGCCCAGGTTCGGATCGGCGTGCTCGTACAGTGCTTCGCCATCGAACCGGGCCAGGGCCCACTCGTCCTTGGGAAAGTGCGCCGGGACCCAGTCGAGGAGGACGCCGATGCCGGCTTGGTGGAGTTCGTCAACGAGGTGGCGGAATTCGTCCGGGTGCCCGAAGCGCGAGGTCGGCGCGAAGTACGAGGTGACCTGGTAGCCCCACGAGCCGCCGAAAGGGTGCTCGGCCACAGGCATGAACTCCACGTGGGTGAAGCCGAGCCATTTGACGTATTCCACGAGTTCCTTGGCCAGTTCGCGGTAGCCCAGCCCCACCTTCCAGGAACCGAGGTGGACCTCGTAAACACTCATGGCCGAGTTGTGCGGATCGCGGGCGGCGCGGGCCTGCATCCACTCGGCATCCTTGAAGACGTAAGAGGGCTCCACCACCCGGGATGCCGTCAGCGGCGGGACTTCGGTGCCGAAGGCCAGCGGGTCCGCTTTTTCCACCCAGTATCCGTGCCGGGTCCTGAGTTCAAATTTGTAGCACGCCCCTGCTACAACCCCGGGAATGAAGACTTCCCACACACCGGTGGAACCGAGGGAGCGCATGGAGTGTTCGCGGCCGTCCCAGCCGTTGAAGTCGCCCTTGACGCGCACTGCCTGGGCGTTCGGGGCCCAGACGGCGAAGGACACGCCGTCGACGTCGCCAAGCGAGGACTTGTAGTGCTGCACGTGCGCGCCGAGGACATCCCACAGACGCTCGTGCCGGCCCTCACCGATCAGGTGCAGGTCTACTTCGCCGACGGTTGGCAGGTAACGGTAGGGGTCGTCCATGACCTGGGGCTCGTGGTCCTTGTAGGTCACCTCGAGCCGGTAATCCGGCACATGGCCGCGCTCGAGTGGCTCCATCACGGCCACCCATACGCCGCTCGATTCGTGCGTCATGGGCGTCGAACCTGCCGACGTCACGACCGAGACCGCTTCCGCCAGGTGCTTGACCGTCCGGATGGTGACATGGCCATGGTCATCGAGATGGGCGCCGAGGACCGAGTGGGGCGCGTGGTGTTCGCCGCTGGAGACCCTTGCAAGGGTCTCGCCATCCACGGGCAGTGGTGTGCCGGGCCGATCGATACGTGCTGATCCTGTCATTTTTATACCTTCCGCTGCGGCTTCGGCGGCGACGCCGGAACCTGTACTGCCGAGGAGACGACGCGATGCGTTCACCGGGATGGAGAGCCAGTCCGGCCTGTTCCTTAGTTCGTAGATGACTTCGTAGAGGGCTTTGTCGAGCCACAGCGCCACAAAGAGCGGCGAGTCGCGGTCGATGCTGCCGGGAATGACGTCGGCGTAGCCGGCCAGGAAGGCCTCAGCGCAGTCATCCACCCAGGTCCCGGGCACCACGGCTCCGGGGTTTTCGCGGACGGCGGCTCCGGCGGCGTAGTCGAAGGACCGCAGCATGCCGACAACGTCGCGAAGGGCGACGTCCGGGAAGTTGCGCTCGGAGATGGGGCGCAGGGGCTCGCCCTCGAAGTCGAGGATGGCCCAGCGCGGGGGGCCCCCCGGCTCGCCCGGGACCATGCTGCCGGGCACCTGCAGGATCTGCCCGAGGTGGAGGTCGCCATGGATCCGCTGGAGCGGGCCTGCGCTGGTGCCCTCGAGCCGGCCGAGGAGACCGTTCAGCGCTTCTTCGTAAGGCCCGACGGCCTGGCCGGCCTGGGCCCAGGACTGACGGACGCGCTCGGCTACTCCCGGCGCGATGTCCTGCCCCGGCGCAGATTCGGCGGCTGTGCCCAGAGCCTCGGCGAGCCGGCGGTGCACGGTGGCCGTGGCCGCGCCCAGCGCGTGGGCTTCTGCAGCGAACCCGATCCCCCGGCTGGCCGCGTCCACGGCGAGCCGCCACGCATCGAGTCCGCCGGCGAGGAATTCGTGCGCCACAGCCAGCTCACCGGAGGCGGGACGGACAGTGGCAGGACGGCGGGCATCTGATGGCTCCGGCCCTGCTGCGGCCGCCGGCACCTCCCACTCGCCAGCCACCCAGCCAAGGGTTGCCGGGACCTCCGCGGTGTGTCCCGCAGTCAGCGCCGCACCGATTTCAACCTCGGGATTCTGGCCTTCGGACAGCACCCGGAAGAACTTCACGATGGCGACTGTGCCGCCGTCCTCGTCGTCGACGATCACCGAGCTGTTCGATTGCTCGCCCGAGAGGACCTTGACCTTGCCTGTTGCGAACGGCAGGCGGTAGCCGGACTCCACCAGGTGGCCGGTGGCGTTGCCCGACGGCGTCGTTGCGCCGTGCCGCATGAGCTCCAGCCAGGCGGCGACGAAGGAGGCGTCGTGGACGCCGTCGTACACCCACTGGTGGGCGGCATCAGCGCGGGTGCCGGGAAGTTCGCCGATCAGCGCGCGTTCTGCCCCCGGCAGGGGTTCTGGCCGGAAACTGAGCGGCACCTGGACGACGTCGGTGCGGCTGCCGCCGGGCGTGGGGTAGGACACCGCGACCAGCAACACCTCGAACGTGGCCCCGCCGGCGGCGGTCTCAAGGCGCAGGCCGCCCGCCGGTTCGAAGGTGAACTCGGCGGTCTTGACAGGGAACCATCGCTGGCGCGGGAGCCAGGCGCCAAGCAGTCCGCTCAAGGCCGGGGCAAGGGCTGGTCGCGTCATCTCAACCCTCGATGGACAGGACGGGCATCGCCTGTGTGAACGGGGATGCCGGGTTGGAGGCGGCGGAACGGATCCGCAACCAGAAGAAATCGTGGCTGCCCAGGGTCAGCGTCAGCGTTCCGTCATCGCCGATGGCCGGGAAGGCCTGGCCGCCGAAGACGTCCCGGAGGCCGCGGCCGGCGAAGTTCGGCACCCGCAACGTGGCAGCCACGGGGTGCTGTGAGAGGTTGAAGGCGCACAGGATGGTCTCGGCGTCCTCGCCGGCGGCGTTGCCTTCCGGGAGCTCACGCAGGTAAGCGAGGACGACGTCGTGGTCAGCCTCCACATGCTTGAATCCGCCGAGCCCGAAGGCGGGGTGGTTCTTGCGGACGCTCAGGATCTGGCGGGTCCAGCGCAGCAGGGACCCCGAATGTGCGGCCTCGGCCTCCACGTTCGCCATGCTGTAGTTGTAGACCAGCGACTGGATCACCGGCAGGTACAGCTTGCCCGGGTCGGCGCTGGAGAACCCGGCGTTCCGGTCCGGGTTCCACTGCATCGGGGTGCGGACCGCGTCGCGGTCCTCGAGCCAGATGTTGTCCCCCATGCCGATCTCGTCCCCGTAGTACAGGAACGGGCTGCCCGGCAGGGACAGCAGCAGGGCGTTGATCAGCTCGATCTCGGAGCGGGAGTTATCCAGCAGCGGGGCCAGCCGGCGCCGGATGCCGATGTTGGCGCGCATGCGCGGATCCGGCGCGTACCAGCCGAGCATCGCGGCGCGTTCGTCGGAGGTGACCATTTCCAGCGTCAGTTCGTCGTGGTTGCGCAGGAACGTGCCCCACTGGGCGCCTTCGGGAATGTCCGGCGTGTCCTTCATCGTCTCGATGATGGGGGACGCCTTCTGGTCCCGCAGCGCGTAGTACAGCCGCGGCATGATCGGGAAGTGGAACGCCATGTGGCATTCCGGTTCCTCTTCGGTGCCGAAATACTCCACCACTTCGGCGGGCGGCTGGTTGGCCTCGGCAATGATCACGCGGCCCGGGTAGCTTTCATCGACCATCCGGCGCAGCTGGCGGAGGAATTCGTGGGTCTGCGGCAGGTTCTCGCAGTTGGTGCCCTCCTCCTCGAACAGGTACGGGATGGCGTCCGCCCGGAAGCCGTCGATGCCCTGGTCCAGCCAGAACCGCACGACGTCGAAGAGCGCGTCAATGACCTTGGGGTTCTCGAAGTTCAGGTCGGGCTGGTGGCTGAAGAACCGGTGCCAGAAGAACTGCCTGCGGATGGGGTCGAAGGTCCAGTTGGATTCCTCCGTGTCCACGAAGATGATGCGGGCGTCTTCGTACTTCTCGTCCGTGTCGCTCCACACGTAGAAGTCGCCGAAGGGACCATCCGGGTCCTTGCGTGACTCCTGGAACCACGGATGCTGGTCGGAGGTGTGGTTCAGCGGAAGGTCGATGATCACCCGGACGCCGCGGGCATGGGCCTCGGCCACGAGCCGTTTGAAGTCGCTGATGGTGCCGAACTCGTCCAGCACGGAGTTGTAGTCCGAGATGTCGTAGCCGCCGTCGCGCAGCGGTGACTGGAAGAAGGGCGGGAGCCACAGGCAGTCCACCCCCAGCCACTGCAGGTAGTCCAGTTTCTCGATCAGGCCGTGGAAGTCACCCGAGCCGTCTCCGTTGCCGTCGGCGAAGCCCCGGACGAGCACCTCGTAGAAGACCGCCTTGCGGTACCAGAGGGGATCGTGCTGGAGGCCCGGGGCATTCAATTCAAAGCTCCCCCTCGGGCTGAAGTGCTGGCTCGGGTTCTGCGGGCTAAAACTCACTGGCACTACCTCCGGATGCTAAGAATGTGAACGGGCTCGACGTGCGGGTCCAGGCGGACGTAGTTGTACTCCCCCCATTCCCAACTCTCGCCGGTCAGCAGGTCATCAACCATGAAACGGCCGTTGTGTGTGAAGTTCTCCGGGTCCAGTTCCAGCGCCGGCAGGTCCAGGGACACCGTGCCCTCCCGGGTGCCGTGCGGGTCCACGTTGACGACGATGATCAAGGTGTCCTTGGTCCCGTCCGCGAGGGTCTTGTGCTTGGAGAACACCACGGTGGAGCTGTCCGAGCTCTGGTGCACCGTCAGGTTCTGCAGATCCCCCAGGGCCGGGTGCGCGCGCCGGATCCCGTTGAGCCGGGTCAGGTACGGGGCCAGGGTGCGCCCCGATTCTGCCGCCGCGTCCCAGTCGCGGGCCTTGTACTCAAACTTCTCGTTGTCGATGTACTCCTCGGCGCCCGGGCGCGCCACGTGTTCGTAGAGCTCAAAGCCGGCGTACACGCCCCAGATGGGGCTTGCCGTCGCGGCCAGGGCGGCACGGATCTTGAAGGCCGCCGGGCCGCCGAACTGCAGGTATTCGGTGAGGATGTCCGGGGTGTTGACGAAGAAGTTCGGCCGGAAGTAGGCCGCCGACTCGTGGCTGACCTCCTGGAAGTACGTCTCCAGTTCTTCCTTGGTGTTCCGCCAGGTGAAGTAGGTGTAGGACTGCTGGAAGCCTGCCCGGCCAAGAGCGTGCATCATGGCCGGGCGGGTGAACGCCTCGGCGAGGAAGACGACGTCGGGGTGCTTCTTATTGACCTTGCCGATCAGCCATTCCCAGAACCAGACGGGTTTGGTGTGCGGATTGTCCACCCGGAACACTTTGACGCCGTGGCTGACCCAGAGCATCACAATCCTTAGAATTTCGTTGGACAGCCCCGCGGGGTCGTTGTCGAAATTCAGCGGGAAAATGTCCTGGTATTTCTTTGGCGGATTCTCCGCGTAGGCAATAGTGCCGTCGACGCGCGTGGTGAACCATTCCGGGTGGCTTTGCACCCACGGGTGGTCGGGCGCGGCCTGCAGGGCCAGGTCCAGGGCCACCTCGAGTCCCAGCTCACCGGCCCGTGCCACGAAGGCGTCGAAGTCCTCGAAGGTGCCCAGATCCGGGTGGATGGCGTCGTGGCCGCCCTCGTGGGATCCGATGGCCCACGGCGAACCGGGATCGTGCGGTCCGGCGATCAGGGTGTTGTTCGGCCCCTTGCGGTGCTGGCCGCCGATCGGGTGGATCGGCGGCATGTAGATGATGTCAAAGCCCATGGCGGCGACGGCGTCGAGGCGCTGCGCGGCGGTGCGGAAGTTGCCGGAGGTCCATTCCCCCGTGTCGTGGTTGCGCACGGCACCTTCGGAGCGGGGGAAGAATTCGTACCAGGCGCCGGCTCCGGCAAGCGTTCGCTCCACCAGCAGCGGGTAGGGCTCGGAAACCGTCACAAGTTCGCGGATGGGCTGGCGTTCGACGACGGCGGCGACGTCGGCACCGAAGCCGGCGGCGAGGCGTTCCTCGGGTGTCCGGGACGTATCTGAGAGGACGACGACGGCCATCCGCAGCGTTCTGCGGTCACCAGAGGGGCGGGAGGCGTCTTCGGAGGCTTCAGCCAGCAGGGCGGCACCTTCGGACAGCATGAGCTCGACGTCGATGCCGGCCTCCACCTTGACCTCGGCGTTGTGGTGCCAGGTGCCGTAGCGGTCGTGCCAGGCCTCGATGACGAAGGACCAGTTGCCAGTGGCGGGCGGGGTCAGGAGGCCTTCCCAGCGGTCCGTGCCCATTCCCCGGGGTCCGCTCGGCGGGGCGAGGCGGACCCGCTGCCGCTCTTTGCCGCGTGGGTCGAGCAGGACGGCGCTGACCCCGAGCTGGTCGTGTCCCTCCCGGAACGCGGTGGCTCCCACGACAATGGTTTGGCCCTCGACCGCTTTGGCGGGAAACTTTCCGCCCTCCACCGAAGGCTGCACGGCGGTGATCGGAAAGCGGCCAAATCGAAGGCCATCCGTGATCAGGGCCTTGGGCTTTTGCTTGGACACGGCGCTGGTTCGCGAGTTATTCGTCACAGCCTCGACGTTATCTACAAAACGGCCAGAATGCTAAGGCCTCGAACGTTTTCCGGAGGTTTCTGGTTCTGGTCGGAGTGATATCCGTCATTTACGGGAAAGAATCTTAAAGCAGTTCCGGGGCAACGACTTGTCCGTTAGTGTTTCGCTGGTGAAGGCAATCCGCAGATTTACCGTCCGAACCGTACTCCCGGAGTCGATCCGGCCGCTGGCCCGGCTCGCCACCAATCTCCGGTGGTCCTGGCATCCGCCCACCCGGGAGCTTTTCGAGGGGCTCAACCCCGGGGTCTGGGCGGAGAGCGCCCACGACCCCGTGACTTTCCTGGGCCTGGTCAGCCGGGAAGAGCTGCAGCGCCTCGCCGCGGACCAGGACGTGGTGCGGCGCGTCCACGCCGCGGCCGATGACCTCGACCAGTACCTGGAACAGCCGCGCTGGTACCAGAGCCTGGGCGACGGCGCGCCGGCATGCATCGCCTATTTCTCGCCGGAGTTCGGCATCACCGAGGTCCTGCCCCAGTACTCGGGCGGCCTTGGCATCCTGGCCGGGGACCACCTGAAGGCGGCCTCGGACCTTGGCGTGCCGCTGATCGGCGTCGGACTCCTGTACCAGGCCGGCTACTTTAAGCAGTCGCTCTCCCGGGACGCCTGGCAGCAGGAAACGTACCCGGTCCTCGACCCCGACGGGCTGCCCCTGACGCTCCTGCGCGAGGCCTCCCCGGACGGCAACGGCAAACCGGTCCAGATCTCCCTGCCGCTTCCCCAGGGCCGGCGCCTGCTGGCGCACGTGTGGCGGGCCGACGTCGGACGTGTGCCGCTGCTGCTGCTGGATTCCAACGTTCCGGGCAACGACGAGGCTGCCCGCGGCATCACCGACCGCCTGTACGGCGGCGGCGGAGACCACCGGCTGCAGCAGGAGCTCCTGCTGGGCATGGGCGGGGTCAAGGCGCTGCGGGAGTTCCAGCGGCTCACGGGTGTCCCCGCGCCGGAAGTCTTCCACACCAACGAGGGCCACGCCGGATTCCTCGGCGTCGAGCGGATCCAGGAATTGATGTCCGGCACGGCGCCGCTGAGCTGGGAGGAGGCCCTGGCCGCCGGGCGGGCGTCCACGGTGTTCACCACCCACACGCCGGTGCCGGCGGGGATCGACCGCTTCGAAATCTCCCAGATTCAGCACTTCTTCGAAGCCGGCCTCGCCCCGGACGTCCCGGTGGCCAAGATCCTGGACCTGGGCCGCGAGGACTTCGCCGACGGCAACCCGTTCGTGTTCAACATGGCCGTGATGGGGCTGCGGCTGGCCCAGCGGGCCAACGGTGTGGCCAAACTGCACGGCGTGGTCTCGCGCGGGATGTTCTCCGCCCTCTGGCCGGGCTTCGACCACTCCGAAATCCCCATCACCTCCGTCACCAACGGCGTGCACGTCCCCACTTGGGTGGACCCCCGCATCGCCGCGCTGGCGCGGGACCACTTCGGTGCCGAGGCGGAGGCGCAGGGCCGGTGGGACCTGGCCTACAACGTCACCGACGAGGACCTCTGGGCGTTGCGGCGCGAGATGCGGGTGTCCCTGGTCGAGGATGTCCGGCGCCGGCTCCGGGCCGCGTGGAAGAAGCGCGGCGCGGCCGACGCCGAGCTGGCGTGGACGGACTCCGTCCTGGACCCGGACGTCCTGACCATCGGCTTTGCCCGCCGCGTGCCGACCTACAAGCGGCTGACCCTGATGCTGCGCGACCCGGAACGGCTCAAGGCGCTGCTGCTGCACAAGACGCACCCCATTCAGCTGGTCATCGCAGGGAAGTCCCACCCGGCGGACGATGCCGGCAAGAAGATGATCCAGGACCTCGTCCGGTTCACCGACGACCCCGCCGTGCGGCACCGGATCGCGTTCCTGCCCAACTACGACATCGCCATGGCCCGGACCCTGTTCCCCGGCTGTGATGTGTGGCTGAACAACCCGCTGCGCCCCCTGGAGGCCTGCGGTACCTCCGGCATGAAGGCTGCCCTGAACGGTTCGCTGAACCTCTCGGTCATGGACGGCTGGTGGGATGAGATGTACGACGGCGAGAACGGCTGGGCGATCCCGACCGCCAACAACGACGCCTCCCCGGAGGAACGCGACGACATCGAGGCGGCGGCTCTGTACGAGCTGCTCGAAACGCAGGTGGCGCCGCGGTTCTACGGGCTGACCGTATCCGACGCCGCGGGCGCTGCCGGACCGTCCCAGCCCGGCCCGCAGGCCGTGCCTACGCACTGGGTTTCGATGATCAAGCACACCATGTCCCACCTGGGCCCGGCGGTTTCCGCGGAACGGATGCTCCGGGACTACGTCAACGTCCTGTACCGGCCCGCCGCGATCGCAGGACGCCACGCTGTGGCGGACAACTACGCCCAAGCCAAGGCCCTGGCGGCATGGAGCTCACGGGTCCGGGCCGCATGGCCGCACATCCAGGTCGAACACGTCGACTCGGTGGGGGTCTCCGAGGACCCGCAGATCGGCGATCTGCTGCAGGTAAATGCGTACGTGGCGCTGCGTGAGCTCTCACCGGACGACGTCTATGTTGAGGTGGCCTACGGCCGGGCCGAGGACACCGACGAGCTGACGGACATCACGGTCGCGGAGCTCAAGGCCGCCGAAGACCTCGGCAAGGGCCGGCACCTCTTCAGCGGCACGCTGGTGATCGACCGTTCGGGGTCCTTCGGCTACACCGTGCGTGTGCTCCCCAAGAACGATGCCCTGGCCTCAAAAGCGGAGCTGGGCCTGATCGTCAACGCCTGACCGTCACCGCGGCCTGACCGTCACCGCGTGGCGTGCTAGCTCTCTTTAGAGGCAGACGGCGATGACGTCCAGGCTCTTGCCGGCGTAGCCTTCGGCGTCCTGCAGCGTTTCGCAGATGACGCCGAAGGAGCGGTCCGCGCGGAGCGCGGCGGGCACCTGCCAGATGAACGTGACAGGGGCCTCGCCGTCGTCTGTCACGGCATCCGCGACGTCGTGCAGCGAATCGTGCAGGGCATCCAGGTCCGTGCCGTAGTCCTCGGGGACGTCCAGGAGCTCGCCGAACGTGTCCAGGACCGCCTGCTTGGTGTCGGCGGCGGGGACCACCATGGCGCGCCGGCCGGCGTCGCCGATTTGCGCCGTGAGTTCTTCGATGGTCCAGGTCTCTGCCGAGTAAATCTTCATGGGGTCCTTAATCTCGAATTGTTTAGGTGCGGTAGATATTGATCGTGTTGGCCTGGACGAGGTCGCGCTCACCGGAGGCGACGCGGGCGCCCTGACGCCGGTCATGGAGTTCGGACGTCGTCACGCGGAGTTCGAAGAGCCGGTGCCCGGTGCCGTCCTCGTTGCTCAGCCGCGGCAGGGTGACCTTGACGTCGTCGGCGCCGCCGTTGACCACCACGAGGCCGTCGACGTGCCCGTCGTCGGACCCGAGCAGGAGCTGGATCACCCGGTGGCCGGGGTCATGCCACGTGTCGGCGGACATGGGCTGGCCGTCCACATCGAACCAGTGGAAGTAGGACTGGTTGTCACGCGCCGGGTAATCATGCGGCTGGCTGGCCAGAAACTCCTTGCGCAGCCGGATGACGCGCTTGGTGGTGCGCAGCATCGCATGGGATTCCGTGGTGCTGGTCCAGTCGATCCAGGTCAGTGCATTGTCCTGGCAGTAGGCGTTGTTGTTCCCCTGCTGGGTCCGGCAGATCTCGTCCCCGGCGGTGATCATGGGTACGCCCTGGGAAATCATCAGGCAGGCCATCAGGTTCCGCCTGCTTTGGGCGCGCCGGGCGAGGATCTCGCCGTCTTCAGTGGGGCCCTCGAAACCGTGGTTGTAGCTGCGGTTATCGCCGTGGCCGTCCCGGTTCTGCTCGCCGTTGGCCTCGTTGTGCTTGCGGTCGTAGGCCGTCAGGTCGGCCAGGGTGAAGCCATCGTGGGCCGTGATCAGGTTCAGCGAGGCGAGCCGGGACCGGCCCGAGGACTCGAACAGCCGGGCGGAACCAGAGAGGGCGTCCGCGAGGCGGGCCACCGGGCCGCCGCTGCCGCCGCCGTCGATCGCTGCGCGGTCGGCGAGCCAGAAGCTGCGGACGGCGTCGCGGAAATGATCGTTCCAGTCCACCCACCCGGCGGGAAACCGGCCGGTCTGCCAGCCGCCGTAGCCCACGTCCCAGGGTTCGGAAATCAGCTTGACGCCGGACAGGACCGGATCGGCTCCGACGGCGACGAGGAAGGGGTGCCGCGGATCGAATTCGTTGGCGCTGTTACGGCACAGCGTGACGGCGAGGTCGAAGCGGAACCCGTCGATGTGGAACTCGCTCACCCAGTAGCGCAGGGAATCCAGCACCAGCTGTACGACGCGGGGTTCGCCGAAGTTCAGGCTGTTGCCGCAGCCCGTGGTGTCCACGTACCTGCCGTGGCCGTCGTTGCGGTAGTACTGCATCTCGCCCAGGCCGCGGAAGCTCAGGGTGGGACCGTCCGTGCCGCCCTCGGCGGTGTGGTTGTACACGACGTCGAGGATGACCTCGAGCCCGGCGGCATGCAGCAGCTTGACCATGCCCTTAAACTCGTCCTGGACCGCGTGGGCGCCGGCGGCCTGGGCGGCCTCGGTGGCGTAGCCCGGATGCGGGGCGAAGAATGCGGCCGTGTTGTAGCCCCAGTAGTTCGTTAGCCCGAGCTGCTGCAGGTGCGGCTCGTCCACGTGGAAATGCACGGGCAGGAGCTGGACCGCCGTGACGCCCAGCGAGATCAGGTGCTCGATCATGGCCGGGTGGGCCATCCCGGCGTACGTCCCCTGCAGGTCCTCCGGAATGTCCGGGTGCAGCTTCGTCTGGCCCCGGACGTGGGCCTCGTAGACGATCGTGTTGCGCCACGGGACCCGCGGGCTGCGGTCCAGACCCCAGTCAAAATCGTTGCCGACCCGGACGCTGGTGATCAGCCCCTCGCGTTCGTCGACGGCCCGGCCATAGGGGTCCATCAGCAACGGCTGCTCGCCGACGGCATCGAAATTCGTGGCGGGCATGGACAGCGGGAGGGCCTCGTGTTCCGGGGAGGACCGGAAGCCATAGCGCGAGCCGGCGGGAATGCCCTCAACAATTCCGTGGTGGACGCCGTCGGTGACGTTGGGCAGGGTCTTCACCTGCCAGGTTCCCCCGGGCGCCTGATATTCGATCTCCAGCGTGGTTACGCCGGGCGCGTAGACGGCCACGTTGGCGAACGCGCCCCGGGGATCGTCCACTGCCGGCGACCCGGTATGTGGAACGCTGATCCCCAGCGGAAACGCCCGCGAAGCGTCTACGGTGGAAGCGGTATCTATGTAAGACATAACCATTGCTTAAAGCTTAGCCGGGCCAGACAAATGGCCCCCGTTTTCGTTTTCATGACGTTTTGCAGTGTACGGACCGCCGCACTGCATACTGTAATGGAGCGCCGAGTTGGAGGTAATTGTGCGCGTTGCACTAGCCCAAATCATTACCGGCCGTGACGTGGCCGCAAACCTGGACCTCGTGGACGCCTATGCGCGCCAGGCCAAGGCCGGCGGCGCGGACCTGGTGGTGTTCCCGGAAGCCACCATGCGGGCCTTCGGCAATTCGCTCCTCGATATCGCCGAGCCGCTGGACGGCCCGTGGGCATCCCGCGTCCGCGCCCTCGCCGCGGAGCTCGGCATCGTGGTCGTCGCCGGCATGTTCACTCCCGGCACCGCCCGCAACGGCGCCAAGGTGCGCAACACCCTGCTGGTCACCGGCCGCGGCCTCGAGGCCAGCTACGACAAGATCCACCTGTTCGATGCTTTCGGTTTCGCCGAGTCGGACACGGTCGACGCCGGCACCTCCCCCGTCACCTTCGAGCTCGACGGCGTGACGTTTGGCCTCGCCACGTGCTACGACGTCCGCTTCCCGGACCTGTTCACGGAAAACGCGGACCGCGGCGCCGACGTCAACATTGTGTGCGCCTCCTGGGGCTCCGGCCCCGGCAAGGCCGAGCAGTGGAAGCTACTGGCCCGAGCCCGCGCCCTGGACTCCACCACCCTGGTCCTCGCCTGCGGCCAGGGCGACCCCGCCAGCGTGGGTCACCCGGTCAAGGGCTCCGCCCCCACCGGCGTCGGGCACTCCGTGGTGGTCTCCCCCATGGGCGACGTCCTCGAAGAACTCGACGGCGCCCCCGGCCTGCTATTCGCGGACTTGGACACCGCCGCAGTTAAGGACGCCCGAGCTAAACTCCCGGTCCTAGCCAACCGGCACAGGTTCTAAGACACCGCAGCCGTTCGCCCTAGTCACCTCCGTGGATACTGACGGTTTGTTGCTTCCGTTTGTGGTCACCACCCGCGGACACCGGCGCCCTGCCGTCGCTTAGACACCTCCCGCCGCCTACTTCGGCCGCTGGGCGGCCTCATCCGGCTCTGGTCGGCGATGCGCTCCTTTGCAGGACCCCGGCGCCCGCTCGAATTAAGCCCCGCCGTGGGACTACTTCAGCAAAAGAACGCTCCCTCACGTTTCGCACGCTAAAGGCACACGCTCCCTCACGTCTCACGTGCTAAAGGCAAACGCTCCCTGCGGAATCGCGCGTAGGTGACAGAGGCCTCTTCTGTTCGCGCCTTAAATGCAAAGGCTCCCCCACAAGATGTGAGGGAGCGTTTGCCATCCACCCGACAAAGGTGAGGGAGCGTCACAGACGGAAGCGGAGTTTTGCTAAGGAGCGCATCGCCGACCAGAGCGTAGTGAGGCCGCTCGCGGCCGAGCGGAGCGTCGGGAGGTGTCTAAGCGACGGCAAAACTGCGGTTCCGGCGGAACCCAACCCCGACTCAGGTGACTGGGAACTGAACCGCCACCGGAGCACGGACTACTTAGCGGCGCGCTGGCGGGAGATTTCGTAGAGGGAGATGCCGACGGCCATGGAGGCGTTGAGGGATTCCATGGCGGAGTCGATCGGGATGGAGACGATCTGGTCGCAGTTTTCGCGGACCAGGCGGCTCAGGCCCTTGCCCTCGGAACCGACGACGATGCACACCGGTTCGGTGGCCAGGGTGAGCTCGGGCAGCGAGACGTCGCCGTCGCCGTCGAGCCCCAGGACGTAGATCCCCATGTTCTTGAACGCCTTGAGCGTGTTGTTCAGGTTGGCCGCGCGGGCGACCGGGACGCGGACGGCTGCACCGGCGCTGGTCTTCCAGGCCGAGGCGGTGACGCCCACGGAGCGGCGCTCCGGGACGACGACGCCGTGGCCGCTGAAAGCCGAGACGGAGCGGATGATCGCGCCGAGGTTTCGGGGATCGGTGATGCCGTCGAGCGCGACGAAGAGCGGGGCGTTGGCTACGTGGCCCTTCTTCCAGGCCGCGAGGGTTTCTTCGGCGAGCTCGTACGCGTCCTGGTATTCGTACGGCGGGATCTGCAGCACGAGGCCCTGGTGGATGGCGTCGTCGGTCATCCGGTCGAGCTCGGGCTTGCCGGTTTCCATCAGCGGGATGCCGCGTTCGGCGGCCAGCTTCAGGGATTCCTTGACGCGGTCGTCCATTTCGATGCGGACGGCGACGTGCAGGGCCTTGGCCGGGATGCCGGCGCGCAGGGCTTCGACCACCGAGTTGCGACCGGTGACGACCTCTTCGGTGGCGCGCCCCTTGGGACCGGAGCGGCCGGTGCGGGCGGCGGCGCTGGTAGTGCGGCTTCCGCTGGCGCGCTTGGCCTCGGAGCGTTCGGCGAGCTGCTTGTTTTTGAACGCCTTGTGGTAGGGGCGGTCCTCCGCCTTCGGCGTGGGGCCCTTGCCCTCCAGAGCCTTGCGGCCGTGACCGCCGGTTCCGACGGAGGGGCCCTTCTTCAATTTGACCGAGCGGCGACCGTTGTTGGCCATGAGTTTCACCCTTTAAATACGCGATTCGTTGACAAGTCTGACCTCCAGTCTACTGACTCGAGTAAAATCCACGATTTCGGGGTGGCCCGGAACGGACGACGGCGGCCCACTTCACCGGCCGCCGGCAACGGGCTTCAGCCGCGCTTGATGCTCCAGCTCGCCCCGTCCGGGCCGTCCTCGACGACGACGCCGGCTGCGGCCAGTGTGTCCCGGATGGCGTCGGACGCTGCCCAGTCCTTGGCGGCCCGGGCGTGGGCGCGCGCCTCCAGCTGAGCCTCGACCAGGACGCCAAGGGCGGTGTTGGCTTGTTCGTCGGCCGCCGGCGTTGCGGTGGCGTTGAGGCCGAGGACGTCCAGCATGGCGGTGACGCTGGCCAGCGCCTGGCCCGCGGCGTCAAGGTCGCCGTCGGTGAGAGCCGTGTTGCCGGCGCGGACGGTGTCGTGCAGGACAGCGAGGGCCTGCGGGACGTTGAGGTCATCGTCCATGGCCACCCCAAAAGCTTCCGGGACAGAACCAGCGGATGCCTCCGGTCCCGGGTCGGGCAGGACCCGGCTCGCGCGGCTGAGGAAGCCGTCGATCCGCTCGACGGCGGCGGCCGCTTCCTGCAGGGACGTCGGCTGGTAGTCCAGAACCGAGCGGTACTGCGCCTGCCCGAGGTAGTACCGGACAACGCGCGGCGGGGCGATCTCAAGCATTTCCGTCGGGCTCACGGTGTTGCCGATGGACTTGGACATTTTCTCGCCGGCGTAGGTGACCATCCCGTTGTGCATCCAGAAGTTGGCGAAGCCGTGGCCTGCCGCCTGTGACTGCGCCATTTCGTTTTCGTGGTGCGGGAAGCGCAGGTCCAGGCCGCCGCCGTGGATGTCGAACTCGGTGCCGAGGTACTTGGTGACCATCGCGGAGCATTCGAGGTGCCAGCCCGGGCGGCCGGCGCCCCACGGCGAAGACCAGCTCGCCGTCGTCGGCTCCCCGTCCTTGTAGCCCTTCCACAGCGCGAAGTCGCGGGGGTCCTTCTTGCCGCGGGGGTCCGCGTCAGGGGCGCCCTGCATGTCGTCGAGCTTCTGCCGCGTCAGCGAGCCGTACTTGGACCACGAACGTACATCGAAGTAGACGTCGCCGGAGTCGTCCAGGGCCGGGTAGGCGTGGCCGCGGTCGATCAGCTGCTGGATGAGGGTGTGCATTTCCGGGATGTGGCCGGTGGCGCGGGGCTCATAGGTGGGGCGGGAGACACCCAGGGTGTCATAGGCCTTGAGGAATTCCTGCTCGTAGCGGTAGGCCAAGGCCCACCATTCCTCGTTGCGGAGGGCTCCGGGCTCGTCTTCAAAGTCTGCGCCGAACGAGGCGGCTGACTTGGCAAGGATCTTGTCGTCGATGTCGGTGACGTTGCGGACTGCCGTCACGCGGAAGCCGCGGTACTGCAACCAGCGGGTCAGCTGGTCGAACGCGATGGCCGAGCGGATGTGGCCGACGTGTGGCATGCCCTGGACGGTGGCTCCGCAGTAGTACAGGCTCACCTTGCCAGGTACCAGGGGGACGAAGTCGCGGACTTCGGCGGATGCAGTGTCGTAAAAGCGCAGGGTCACCGCTCCAGATTAGCCGATGGCGCTCCGGGGCCTGACCCGCGGCTTTGCCGGCACGGCGCAGGCCGGCAGGCAGGGACGGCCGGTGCGGCGACCTACTTGCAGTATTGGCCGATCTTGTTGATCTGCTCCGTGAGCTGGGCCGTCTGTTGGTCGGTCTTGGTTCCCGTAGGGCTCGCCGCAACCTGCTTCATGATCTCGGCCATCTGCTGGATCGGGGCGCCCACCTGCGGCGCTACCTTGTCCGCAACCTCCTGGTAGTGCTGGCCAATCTGCCCTGCCTGCTCCTTAGCGCTCCCGGAGGGCACGAAGGTGTCGGTGTTGAGGAACTTACAGCTTTCCTCGACGCTGAGCTTCGGAGTGGCGCTAGGCGTTTGGGGCGCTGTCGTGGAGGCGGCACAGCCGCTCAGCATGGTCCCTGCCACGAGTACGACGGCGGTCAGCAGCTTCTTCACGGCAGGTCTCCTGGCAGTTCGGAACGGGTGTCTCACTTGGGTCTTCCCTCAAGCGTAGGGGACCGGGGCCGGCGGTGCTTAACCGGCGGCGCCCAACCTGCGGTGCTTAGCCTGCCGGATACACGAGCGCTGTTGCCACGGCCGAGATCCCCTCGCCGCGGCCGGTGAACCCGAGCCCGTCGCTCGTGGTGGCTGTGACGCTCACCGGCGCCGCGGCAGCGGCGCTGAGGACCTGCTGGGATTCCTCCCGCCGCGGGCCGAACTTTGGCCGGTTCGCCACGAACTGGACGGCGATGTTGCCGATTTCGAATCCGTGGGCGCGAACAATCCGGGCGGCCTCGGCCAGCAGGGTCACGCCGGATGCTCCGGCATATTCGGGCCGGTCCGTACCGAAGTGCGTGCCCAGATCCCCGATCCCGCAGGCCGAGAAGAGCGCGTCGGCGGCGGCGTGGGCCACGGGGTCGCCGTCTGAGTGGCCGGACAGACCCCGCTCCCCCTCCCAGAAGAGGCCGCCGAGCCACAGCGGCTGCGACTCGTCCTCGGCGGCGAAGGCATGGACATCGACGCCGATCCCGGTCCGGGGAATGACCGGGGAAACGACTGGCGGGTTGGTGGACATGCTCATCCCTCCACCCAGCGCAAGCCCAGGGGCCCTTCGAGAAGGCCTTCGGCCAGGATCAGGTCCAGGGGCGTGGTGATCTTCAGGGACTGGCTGGCGCCGCGTACCGCGTGGACCGGGACCCCGATGAGCTCCACGAGCATCGCGTCGTCCGTGACGAGGGCGGCCTGGCCGGCGTCGAACCCGGAGGCAGCTTCGTGGGCGCGCTTGAGGGTACTCAGGGCGAATCCCTGCGGTGTCTGCACGGCGCGGAGCGATTCCCGGGGCGCTGTCCCGGTGACCAGTTCGGGGGCCACCGCGGCGCCGTCGCCGGTGGTCGGTTCGACGGTCTTGACGGTGTCGACGACCGGTATCACCGGAATGACGGCCGAGGCACCGGCGCCGAGCGCCGCTGCCACGCGGTGAAAGACGGCTTCCGGCGTCAGCGCCCGGGCGGCGTCGTGGACCAGCACCGATTCGATATTGGGCAGGAGGGCCGCCATCGCTGCGCGGACTGAATCGGCGCGGTCCGCACCGCCGTCGACGACCGTCACCACGGGAGCCCGGACGCCGGAGCCCGACGCCGCGCCGGAGTGTCCGGCCGCAAGCTCCTGTGTGAAGGCCTGGCACAGCGCCCGCAACTCGGTGTCGCCCGGGGGGAGCGCAATGCAGATCTGCTGTGCGATCCCGGCAGCCGCCACACCGCGGAGGGCGTGGGTGAGGATGGTGTCCCCGCCGAGAGGGACTTTTGCTTTCGGCATGCCGTAGCCCAGGCGTTGGCCGGAGCCGGCGGCTACAACTATGACCGCTGTGGCGGGACCGGGCTGTGACGTATTCGCCTGTGACGTATTCGTCGGTGCAGTATCCATGGGCACAAGACTACGTCCCCGCGCCTCGGACCGGGGCGCTCAAAGGGACCACAACCGATAGCCCAACGGAGGGGGCGGCCGCTGAAAAAGGGCAAAAAGAAGCCCCGGCGGCTGACGCCACCGGGGTTCGATTCTTATCTGCGCCGGCCCTGCTGGGCCGGCCCTGTGCTAGGAAGCCAGGACCTCGTCGAGAACGCTTGCAGCCTTCTCTTCATCAGTCTTCTCAGCCAGTGCCAGTTCCGAAATCAGGATCTGACGGGCCTTGGCCAGCATGCGCTTCTCTCCCGCGGAGAGACCCCGGTCGTGATCACGGCGCCAGAGGTCGCGGACGACCTCGGCTACCTTGATGACGTCACCGGAAGCAAGCTTTTCCAGGTTTGCCTTGTAGCGACGCGACCAGTTGGTGGGTTCTTCAGTGAACTCGGCCCGCAGCACGTCGAACACGTGCTCCAAGCCTTCCTTGCCCACTACGTCCCGAACCCCTACCAGGTCAACGTTTTCTGCTGGAACTTCAATGGTCAGATCACCCTGAGCCACCTTGAGCTTGAGATACATCTTCTCTTCGCCCTTGACAGTGCGCATCTTGATTTCTTCAATTTTGGCTGCACCGTGGTGAGGGTAAACTACTGTCTCGCCGACCTCAAAAACCATGTGGACATTCCCCTTTCCCGCAGACCAGTTTATCACGATTAAGGCATACAACTGGCATCAAAAGGTGCCGGGAACCGCATGAATCCGGGGAAAATGGCCGTAATCCGCCCCCTCAAACCCCTTGACGAATGCGGATAATAGTGCCTGCGGCCCTAACTGCCAAGAGGTTTCCGTCCCCCGCCGAGCCGGGTCCCGCCGCCGGTGACGCACGCTTGGCCGCGCTTGTGTGTAGTCGCCGAATCCTTGTTTGCGGCCGTTTGCGGCTAGGCTATGGCTGAATAATGTTTCAAGACTCTCAAGGAGTGCGTGACGTGCGTTTCACTGCGATGAACCGGGGCCAGCGCGGCAAGCTGGCAATGGCAACGGCTGCACTTGGCATCGGCCTGTTGTCCCTGACCGGCTGCGGCTACATCAACGCCCAGCAGACCACGGAGCAGTACGCGGCCTCGGACGGAACCCGGACTGATCTCGGTGCGCTGCAGCTGCGCAACTTCATCATCGTCTCCGATGGCGAGGACAAGCCGGGCCGCGTGATCGGCGCCGTGTACAACACCTCCTCCAATGACGTGGTGCTGACCATCAAGGGTGCGGAGGGATCGCAGACCCAGGTTCCGGTCAAGAAGAACTCCTACACCATGCTCAACGACTCCACCGACGCCGCGATCCTGAACCCGGCCGGCGCCAAGCCGGGCGCCGTCCTCGATGTCACCATCTCCGAGAACGGCACCAACAAGGAAGCCAAGTTCACGGTTCCGGTTATGGACGGCACAATCGTCGACTACAAGTCGTACCTGCCGACGCCGGCGCCCACCGAGTCCGGCACGGCCACCTCGACGGAGACGGCTACGCCGACCGAGACGGCCACGCCGACGCCGAGCAGCACGGCCGGCCACTAGCTTCAACGGCTGGACCTATTGCAAAAGGAGGGGCACCTGCAGGTGCCCCTCCTTTTGTGTGTCCCCTGATGTTCAACTGCGCCGGACGTCCAGCAGTCCGGCGGCCCGGCAGCAGCGGCCGCCGGGCTGCCTCTTCCGATCTTTAGGGCTCGAACTTGTAACCCAGCCCCCGGACGGTGATCAGGTACCGCGGCGCGGACGCATCCGGCTCGATCTTGCTGCGCAGCCGCTTGACGTGGACGTCGAGGGTCTTGGTGTCCCCCACGTAGTCGGAGCCCCAGACCCTGTCGATCAGCTGCCCGCGGGTCAGGACCCGGCCGGAGTTCCGCAGCAGCATTTCCAGCAGCTCGAACTCCTTGAGCGGCAAGGCGATCTGCTCGCCCCCGACGCTGACCACGTGGCGTTCAATGTCCATCCGGACAGGACCGGCCTGCACTGTGGTGGAGACAAGTTCCTCCGGCTCGCTCTGGCGCCGCAGGACGGCCCGGACCCGGGCCACGAGTTCCCGCGAGGAGTAGGGCTTGGTGACATAGTCGTCGGCGCCCAGTTCGAGCCCCACCACCTTGTCGATTTCAGAGTCCTTGGCCGTCAGCATGATCACGGGCACCCCGGAGCGTTGCCGGAGTTGGCGGCAGACCTCCGTGCCGGACTGGCCAGGCAGTTGCAGGTCCAGGAGCACGAGGTCGGCGCCGTTGCGGTCGAATTCGGTGATGGCGTCCAGTCCGTTGTCCACCACCTCCACTTCGAAGCCTTCTTTACCCAACAGGTAGGACAGGGGGTCGCTGAAGGACTCCTCGTCCTCGACAATCAGAATCCTGCTCAAGCGGTAGCTCCTTGCTCATGGACGCCTGCGGCGTCACGTCGTTGCGGTCTGGGGTCCCGACTGGAAGTTTGGGCTGCCGGCTTGCCCGCCTCGGGGGCGTCGCCGTCGTCCTGCCCTTCTATCTCGGGAAGTCGAATGGTGAATGTGGAACCCTGGCCGAGCCGGGACCACAGGGTCACCTCGCCGCCGTGGTTGGAAATGACGTGCTTGACGATGCTCAAGCCAAGCCCGGTGCCGCCGGTCTGCCGCGAGCGGGCAGCATCCACGCGGTAGAAGCGCTCAAAGACGCGCTCCTGGTCCTCGGCGCTGAGCCCATCGCCCTGGTCCGTCACCGAGACCGCCACGAGACCATCCTTGGCCCGGATGCCCACGCCCACCTTGGTGTTCTCCGGCGAGTAGCGGATGGCGTTATCGATCAGGTTGCGCAGGGCGGTCACGAGAAGGTCCTGGTCGCCGTAGACCAGGGCATCGGCGTGCCCGCCGACGACCAGCTGGATGTTCTTGCTCTCGGCCGGCAGCACGGAGCGGTCCACGGCCTCGCTGACCACAAGGTTGATGTCCACCGGGCGGCCCTGCTGCGCGACGTTGGCGCCCTGGAGCCGGGAGAGTTCAATGATGTCCTGGACAAGCGCCGCAAGCCGTGTCGATTCCTTGTGCATGCGCTTGGCGAACCGCTTCACCGCCTCGGGGTCGTCAGCGGACGACTCGAGTGCCTCGGCCAGGAGGGAGATCGCCCCGACCGGTGTCTTCAGTTCGTGGGAGACGTTCGCGACGAAGTCGTTGCGGACTTCCTCGGTGCGGGTGAACTCTGTCCGGTCATCGGCCAGCAGGAGGACATATTCCTCCGTGATGACGGCGGCCCGGACCTGGACAACGATCGTGCCCTGGCCGAGCGGGCCGCGCGGCAGTTCCAGCTGCTGTTCGAGGATGACCCCGTCCCGCCGCACCTTGGCCGTCAGTTCCAGCAGCTGCTGGTGCACCACCGTGTGCCCGCGGACCAGGCCGTAGGCGTAGGCGGCGGGGCTGGCGCGGACCACGCCGTCGATCGCATCCACCACCACGAACGCGCGGCCGAGGACGGCGAGCACTTCCGCGGCCCCCTCGGGCAACGAGGGGTCATCGACGTCGACGTCGACAATATGCCGCTGCTGCTCACTGACCCGGAACGCGAGTACGCCGAACATGCCAAACGAGAGGCCGATCAGGCCGGCGATCACGCCGATGAGCATTGGATCCACGGCTCCAGCTTATGCTCTGCCACGTGACCGAAGCCGAAATCTCCTGCGATTCGGGCAGCGGTTCAGCTAACGTTCACCTATTGGGGCGTAACAGTTCACCGGACACTGAAAGAGTTGACAGTTGGAGCGCCGGTAGGTGAACCGAAATAGGCCCGCCACTTCGATTGCAGGCAATATTTCCGAGGAAAGGACGCACACGTGCGTAAGGTTTTTCAGGAGGAGCTCGCCCAGGTAAGGGAACAGCTCGTCGAGATCTCAGCGCTGGTCACAGAGGCCATCGACAAGGCCACGACAGCTTTCCAGGGCGCCGATATCGACCTCGCCGAGGACGTGATTGCCGCCGATGCCCGCATCGACTTCCTGCAGAACAGCCTCGACGAGCGGGCCATCGACATCCTCGCCCTCCAGGGCCCGGTGGCGAGCGATCTGCGCATGCTGGTTGGTTCGCTCCGGATGAGCGCCTCGCTCGAACGCATGGGCGACCTCGCCCGGCACCTGGCCCAGCTGGCGCGTCTGCGCTATCCGGCGTCAGTGGTCCCGGACCAGCTGCGGGAGACCTTCAAGGCTTTCGCGGAACAGGACCTGCTGATCGCCCAGAAGCTCACGGAGCTGCTGGCAACCCGCGACCTCGGCGTGGCCCGGGAGATCATGAAGGCCAACGGCGCCGTCAATGACCTTCACCTGAGCGTTTTCCAGGCGATCGCCCGCAGCGACTGGCAGGAGTCGCCGGCCACCACGGTGGACGTTGCCCTGGCCAGCCGCTACTTCGAGCGCTTCGCGGATCACGGCGTCTCCGTGGCCCAGAAGGTCACGTACCTGGTGACGGGCGCGTGGCAGCCGAGCACGATCGAGCACAACTGACTCCGGCCAACTGCGGCTGACTCAGCCGCAGTTACGGCTGAATCAGCAGCAGTTACAACGGCGCTGATAGCACCGCGCTGATACGAACGACGGCGTCCGGTCACCTTGGGGGTGGCCGGACGCCGTCGTTTGTGCGCTGTGCCTTACTTAGTGCCTGCCCGGGCGGGGGCCGGTTACTTCTTGCCCTGGTTGGCGACTGCCTTGATGGCCTCGGCGGCGGCCTCGGGATCGAGGTAGGTGCCGCCCGGGTTCAGCGGCTTGAAGTTCTCATCCAGTTCGTAGACCAGCGGGATGCCGGTGGGGATGTTCAGGCTGGCGATGTCCTCGTCGCTGATCCCGTCAAGGTGCTTGACGAGGGCGCGGAGCGAGTTGCCGTGGGCGGTGACCAGGACGGTCTTACCGGCCCTGAGGTCTTCCTTGATGTCTGATTCCCAGTACGGCATGAGCCGGATCAGGACATCCTTGAGGCATTCGGTGCGCGGGACGGCGTCGCCGAGGTCCGCGTAGCGCGGGTCCCCCACCTGGGAGAACTCGGAATCGTCAGCCAGGGGCGGCGGCGGGGTGTCGTAGGACCGGCGCCACAGCATGAACTGCTCCTCGCCGAATTCGGCGAGGGTCTGGGCCTTGTCCTTGCCCTGCAGCGCGCCGTAGTGGCGCTCGTTGAGCCGCCAGTCGCGCTTGACGTCGATCCAGCCGCGGTCGGCCTTTTCCAGTGCCATGTTCGCCGTGTTGATGGCCCGCTTCAACCGCGAGGTGTAGAGGATGTCGGGGAGGATGTTGTTCTCCACGAGCAGCTCGCCGCCGCGGACCGCCTCGGCACGGCCCTGGTCATTGAGGTCAACGTCCACCCAGCCGGTGAACAGGTTCTTGGCATTCCAGTCGCTGTGGCCGTGGCGCAGCAGAATCAGCTTGTAAGTCATGGTTTTCATCCTAGCCGAGCGGTTGGCGGCGGTGCCGAGCGTTACACCGCGCGCGTTTCAGAGCGTGCCTCACCTTCTGCTTCACCGCGTGCTTCAGGGCAACGCGGGGTCGCTCCCGGCCCATCCAGCGCCCATCACGGAAATGGGGTGACCCCGCGTTGGAGGATAGGCTTGGGCGGTGGTACAGAAGGCTGAACGGGTGCTGGCCCCCCGAAACAAAGGCGGAACGAGAGGCGGCGCGCGCGGCGGCAGGCCCGTGGGTAACGTGACCCGCGGAACCACGAACCCCAACCGGATGCGCCGCGTGGACCGCTGGCTGACCGGGCCGCAGGCATGGCGGCTGCGGGCCGCGGCCCATCCTCTCGCCGTCGACCTCGGGTACGGCGCCTCACCGGCCACCGCCGTCGAACTTTTCGAACGCCTCGCCGCGGTCCGCGGGGACGTACAAATGGTGGGGATCGAAATCGAACCGGAGCGCGTCCGGCAGGCCCAAGCCCTTGAACGGCCCGGCCTAAGGTTCCAGCTGGGCGGCTTCGAACTGCCCATGACCGGAAAGCCTGTGCTGGTCCGCGCCTTCAACGTGCTGCGGCAGTACGAGGAAACCGACGTGGCGGGCATCTGGCGGCTGGTGCAGGACCGGCTGGCCCCGGGCGGGCTGTTCATCGACGGCACGTGCGATGAGATCGGGCGGCGCGCCGCCTGGGTGGCGCTCGACGTCGAGCGGCCGCTGAGCCTGAGCCTGTCCATGCGGTTCGGTGCCTTCGTGCTGCCCTCCGACGTTGCCGAAAGGCTGCCGAAGGCCCTGATCCACCGCAACGTGCCCGGCGAGAAGATCCACGCCTACCTGCAGGCGATGGACCAAGCTTGGCTGGAAGCGGCGCCGCTGGCGGCCTTCGGAAACCGGCAGCGCTTCGGGGCTATGTGCCGCGCACTGCTCGACGCCGGTTGGCCGATCCAGGACGGCCCGTCCCGCTGGCGGCTGGGCGAAGTGACGGTCGGCTGGGAAGCCGTGGCCCCGGGAGCTTAGGCGCCGGTGGGTGGGCCCACGCCGGCAGGGTTCCCTGGGCGAGCTTGCGAGCTTAGGGTGCCGGTGTTGGGCCCACGCCGGCAGGGTTCCCTGGGCGAGCTTGCGAGCTTAGGGTGCCGGTGTTGGGCCCACGCCGGCAGGGTTCCCTGGGCGAGCTTGCGAGCTTAGGGTGCCGGTGGGGATCACCACGGGCCGTAGGGGCCCATGTTGCTGCCGCGGCCGCGGCCGGCGTCCTTGACGGCGGGGCGGACGTCGGCGAGGTATACGGACGCGGCCGTCACGGCTGCAAGGCCGAAAATCCCGAGCGAACTGGCGCCGCCACCGCTGCCCAGCTGCGAGAGCAGGGAGAACAGTCCTACGGCGAACGCGCCGCCGGTCAGGGCCAGCCAGAAGGTCTTGGTCCGCTTCGATACGGCCTCGAACGCGTTGGCCTTGTGCCGGAGGCAATCGAAAAACGCCCATGCCTCAAGGACAAAGGCCACGACAGCCAGGACCAGGTAAACCCCGGATTCGACAAAGTAAATGAGTATGCGTCCGTCCACTCCCCCAGCCTAGCCGTCCAGAGTGCCCAATGCCTGCTCCAAATCGGCCCAAAGGTCTTCTACGTTCTCAATGCCCACGCTCATCCGGACCAGGTTGTCCGGCACGCTCTCCGGCTCGGCGGCGTGCCGGCGCCGGCGTTCGATCAGGGATTCCACCCCACCCAGGGAGGTCGCGGGGAGCCAAAGCTGCAGGGCGCGGATCATGCGGTCCGCGGCGTCCGCGCCGCTGAGGCCCCTGCCCTGCCCACCCACCGGTGCCACCTCGATGCACAGGACGGAACCGAAACCCTTCATCTGCTCCTTGGCCCGCGCGTGGCCGGGGTCCGAGGCCAGCCCGGGGAAGCGGACGCCGGCCACCTTCGGATGACCGTCGAGCCGCTCGGCCAGAATTTGGGCCGACGCCTGCGAACGCTCGATCCGCAGCGCGAGGGTGCGGAGCCCGCGCAGCGCCAGCCACGCCTCGAATGGTCCGGCGATTCCGCCGTGGATGGTGCGGTGGTGCAGCAGGGCGGCGCGGAGACCGGCGTCGGACGTCACCAGGGCACCGAGTACGACGTCGGAGTGGCCGGAGAGGTACTTGGTCACCGAATGCAGCACGACGTCGGAGCCCAGGCTCAGGGGCTGCTGCACCAGGGGCGTGGAAAAGGTGTTGTCCGTGACGACGATGGCGCCGGCCTCATGTGCCGCGGCGGTCAGGGCCCGCATGTCCGCGACGCCGAGCATGGGGTTCGTGGGGCTCTCCAGCCAGAGCATGCTGGCGGCGCGCCCGCCGGCCGGGGCAAGCGCCGCAAGTACAGCGTCCGTGTCCGCGATGTCTACCGTCCGCAGCTCGAGGAACCCTTTGGCCGCCAGTTCGGTGGCCATGGTGACCGATCCCGCGTAGCTGTGCGACGGCATGACGAGCACGCCCTGGGCGGGCACCAGGGACAGGGCCGAACTCACGGCGGCGAGTCCCGAGGCGTAGAGCAGGCCTGGCAGTTCCGCGCCCTCCAACTGGCCCAGCGCCTCTTCAAAGGGGTCCCACGTGGGGTTGGAATACCGGCCGTAGCCGCGGTCGCCGTCGCCCAGCGGTCCCGTACCGAAGTAGGTCGAGGACAGCACCAGCGGCGGGTTGACCGGTTCGTCGCGGGTGCGCGGCGGGCGCCCTGCCGCGACGACCAGGGAATCCGGCGAAAGCGAGGCGGCCTGTTCTTCAGTAAGACTCATGAGGACAGGGTACGTGGGCGCCCGGCAGGGTACCCAAGCCGTTACGCCGCAGACTTTGCGCAGACGAGAGCGTCGGTGATTGTCGGTACTCTTGAACGGTGACTACCCAGAGCCCCGGAGCGTCCCGCCGAAAGTTGACCGGCCCGTTGCCCGGACTGTTTATTGCCTTCGAAGGCGGAGACGGCGCCGGCAAGTCCACGCAGGCGGCTGAACTCGCCAAGGCCCTGGAATCAGGTGGTTTTACCGTTCTGCGCACCCGGGAACCGGGCGGCACGGCGATCGGTGAGAAGCTGCGGTCCCTCGTGCTGGATCACGGCCACGGCCACATCGATGCCCATACCGAGGCCCTGATTTTCGCGGCATCCCGGGCGGCGCACGCGAGCCAGGTCATCCGCCCCGCCCTGGAACGCGGCGAGATCGTCCTCACCGACCGGTACATCGATTCCTCGGTCGCGTACCAAGGCGCCGGCCGAGGCCTCGGAACGCAGGCGGTCCGTGACATCAATGCCTGGGCCACATCGGACCTGCAGCCGGACCTGACCGTACTTCTCGACGTCGAACCCGCCGTTGGCCGGCAGCGGCGCACCGCCGGCGAGGCCGCCGAAGACCGCCTCGAGTCCGAGGCCGACGAATTCCACGCCAAGATCCGGGCGGCCTTCCTGGACCTCGCCTCGGCCCGGCCGGAGGCGTATCTGGTGCTGCCCGCCCGGCTGCCCGTCGCCGAACTCGCCGCCCGCATCCTCGAGCGCGTCGAGTCCCTGCTGGCCGTCACCCAAAGCAGCACAGCATGACGGTCTGGGACGACCTCCAGGGCCAGGACGCCGTCGTGGCCCAGCTGCGCCAGGCGGCCCAGAACGAAGGACTCACCCACGCGTGGCTTTTCACCGGCCCGCCCGGCTCCGGCCGTTCCAACGCCGCGAAGGCGTTCGCCGCGGCCCTGAACTGCGACCAGGAGGACGTCAGCCTGCGCGGCTGCGGCGAATGCCCGGCGTGCCTGACCATCCTCGGCGAAACCCATTCCGACGTCGCGTTCGTGCGCACGGAGAAGGTCACCATCACCATCGACGAGGCGCGCGAGCTCGTGTCCACCGCCGGGAACCGGCCCTCGTCGGGCCGGTGGCGGATCATCGTGGTGGAGGACGCGGACCGGATGGCCGAGCGGACCACCAACGTGCTGCTCAAGGCCATCGAGGAACCCACGCCCCGCACCATCTGGATGCTCTGCGCCCCCTCCCCCGCCGATGTCCTGGTGACCATCCGCTCCCGCTGCCGGCCGGTGGCGCTGCGGCTCCCGCCGGCCGCCGCCGTCGCTGCCCTGCTGGTCAAGCGCGACGGCGTGGACCCGGCGGTCGCCGAGCGCGCCGCCCGCGCGGCGCAGAGCCACGTCGGGATCGCCCGCCGCCTGGCCCGGGACCCGGAGGCCAGGGAGCGCCGGCTCGAGACGGTCCGGTTTCCGTTGTCCCTTCGCGGCGTCACGGCGGCGGTCATGATGGCCGAGAAACTGGTCAAGATCGCCACCGAGGAAGCCAACAGCTCCAACGACGAGCGCGACGCCGCCGAGAAAACCGCGCTTCTGACCACCCTCGGGGCACCCGAAAGCGGCACGCTGCCGCCAGCCATGCGGAGCCAGGTCAAGCAACTCGAGGACGACCAGAAGCGCCGCGCCAAGCGTTCCGTCACCGATTCCCTTGACCGCACCCTGACGGACCTGTTGTCCTTTTACCGGGATGTCCTGATCATCCAGATGGGGAACGCAGTAGAACTCGTCAACGTTGAACTCAGAAGCGAACTCGAAGACTTCGCCTCCCGTTCCACCGCCGAAGTGACTCTTGCCCGAATGGACGCCATCAACAAGGCCCGCACGCGGATCACCACAACCAACGTGGCCCCGCTGCTGACGATCGAGTCCATGGCTTCCAGCCTTATTTGACGGTTCCGGCCGCTCCAACGATCATCTTCGCTTTCGTTCCTAGCCTCCAAGGAGAACCGCATGAAGCCTGCTCGACCCCAGTCCGCAAGATCCCGATCCCTGGCGATCGGCATGCGGGCCGTCGGCGCCGTGGCCCTGGCCCTCACGCTGGCCTCGTGCACCCTTTTCGGCGGCGGGGGCGGCAACGGGTCCAGTGCGCCGGCATCGGGGGCAGCGGGGGAGGCGGACCCGTCAATCGTGGCGGCCGCGCCGGCCGAACTGCGCAGCTACTACTCCCAGCAGGTCGACTGGAAACCGTGTGAAGGCAACTTCCAGTGCGCCAAGATCAAGGTTCCGCTGGACTACAGCAAGCCCGACGGCGAACGCATCGAGCTTGCCGCCATCAAGCTCGCCACGACAGGCGACAAGAAGGGCACCCTGATGGTCAATCCGGGCGGCCCGGGCGGCTCGGGGTACGACTTCGTCAGGGATGCGGCTAACACCCACATTTCGGACAAAGTCCGGTCCGCCTACGACATCGTGGGCTTCGACCCCCGCGGCGTGGAGCGCTCCGCCCCGGTCACGTGCCTCACGGACAAGGAACGCGACGCGTCCCGCGCCAAGACCTACGCCCTGGACACCGACGCCGGACTGGACGAGGCCTTGGCCGACAACAAGGCCATCGCTGCCAAGTGCGTGGAGAAAACCGGGCCGGTGCTGGCCCACATCGACACCTTCAGCGCCGCCAAAGACATCGACATCCTGCGCGGCGTGGCCAACGACTCAAAGCTGAACTACCTCGGCTACTCCTACGGGACCCTGCTGGGCTCCACCTATGCGTCGCTGTTTCCGGACAACGTGGGCCGGTTGGTCCTCGACGGCGCCATGGACCCGTCGCTGAGCAACGAGGAACTGACCCGCGACCAGGCCGTGGCCTTCGAAAAGGCCCTCCACGCCTATGTCGCCAAGTGCCAGCAGACGTCCGGATGCCCCCTCGCGGGAAGCACCGAGGAAGGTGTCCAGCAGATCCGCAACGCCATCAGCGCGGCCGAGGCGAACCCGCTGCCGGCGAAGGACGGACGGAAGGTCTCGGGCTCCACGTTTGTCAGCGGCCTCATCATCCCGCTCTACAACAATGACAACTGGCCGATCCTCACCCGGGCGCTCGCCACCGCCCTGGCCGGCGACGGCACGGGCATGTTGCAGCTGGCCGACTTCGGCGCCGACCGCGATCCCAGCGGCACCTACACGTCAAACAGCACCTTCGCCTTCAACGCCATCAACTGCCTGGACTACCCGATGGTGTCCGACACCGCGTCCATGCGGGCCGAGGACCAGAAGCTGCGCCAGCTGTCGCCCACGTTTGGCTACTACTTCGCCTATGGCGGCAGCAACTGCAAGGACTGGCCGTACAAGAACGTCCGGACCCCTGCCCCGGTCGATTACAAGGGCTCGGCCCCGATTGTCGTAGTTGGAACCACCGGCGACCCGGCTACGCCCGTGCAATGGGCCAGTTCCCTGCGCAAGCAGCTTGGGAACGCCTCGCTGCTGACCTGGAAGGGTGAGGGCCACACGGCGTACGGCCGTTCCAACAGCTGCATCGGCAACGCTGTCGATGACTACCTGGTGGACGGAAAGGCCCCGGCGGACAACACCGTCTGCTAGGTCCGCGACAGGGCCGCATGCTGGCTTCGGTCGCTCATTTTGACCCGGACGCCGGGACTCTATTACAGTTGTCTCTTGCATGATCCGCCCGGTTCGCCGGGCATTCATGTGGTTGCTTCCTTAGCTCAGTTGGTAGAGCGTCTCACTCGTAATGAGAAGGTCGCCAGTTCGATTCTGGCAGGAAGCTCTAGATTCAAGGTTTTTCTCCTAGTTCTGATTCGGTCCGGCACGTTTACGGCACACTTTCGTCCGCGGGTAGCGTGGACCCCTTTGTAGCTCGATGATCGCGAAGTTGGTACAGCGGCGATTGTACGAGGAGTTCATGCCGCCGTAGAAGTCTTGAGCCCGTATCAATGGGTCCGGGTTCGAGTCCCGGGGGTGCACCACAAAAACCCCGTCTTTACTGGCAAATAGCCACGAAGGCGGGGTTTTGTCTTGCCCCAAAAACGCCCGAAGGGATACTTACGGGCTATTAACTCTGGCCCTCCTCCCCCATCTGGGCCGAGTGATGACGCAGATGCGAAACCAGCGGACCGGTTTGCGGAGTGCTGGACCGTACGACCTGCGGTCTGCTTGATGAATGCTGCCGTGCCCCTGCGATGGTCGTCTGGGATAACGGCCTCCGGCTTACATACAGCCCGGCCCAGGCGCGGTGGGGACGGCTGGAATGAACAGAACTCGAGGGCTGCCCCAACCCCACGGGCAGCAAAGCGACTGGGGCGGCCGTGATGTCCTGAGCCGGCCCTTCGAGTTCTCGGGTCCGGATGTGCGCCGCGCTCGTCTGGAGAAGACGGATGACCTGATGAGCCAATTGGCAGGGCTGGGCTCCGGCATCGGCTTTGACCATGCTCCGCATTCATGCAACCCGACACCTTTAGGGGTCATCGGGCTTCCTGGGGTGCAAAGGTTGCCGCCGTATTCGCCGCCGACCGCAGTGCAGGGGTAAGTGCGTACGCATCCATCGCGGGCTCCTTGGCCCACGGGCGAGGACGGCGGACCCGTGACGTGGGCTGAGGTGGCGCGGGTGTTCGGCAAGACCATGCACCCCTTGGCGCAGTACCACCGGCTAATCGGGCCCGAGGTCGGGGAACGTCAGAAGGTCTTGGATTCCAGCGGTTGGCGGTACTCGGAACCGGACTAGGGAAACCTCGCAGCCCACATTCTCGGCCCGGTGGCAACGGTCCTGTGCCGGCACACCACAACGCCGGACAGCGGTGTGGCTGCAGTCTGGGAAGGCTGGGGCGGCCTCACAGGGTCAGCGGGATACCGGCCGCTGACCGCGGTTCGGGGACCGCTTCCGGGGATCATTGGGAAACTCACAGCGGCTCACCGCTCCGGGGCCGGTCTCCTGCCAGCAAAGACGATGAAGAATTCCCGGCTGTCGCTCCCGGGGCGCGACTACTTCCTGTTCGCCGCCGCCCCGCGGGCCTTCACGGACGCCTCGTGGATTCATGACGCCCCCTGGAACCGCGACCCGTACTGGCCGCAATCCCCCAACCTGCTCTGGCCCGAGGACAAGGCCTGGGTCATGGTCACGGAGATCGACTTCGACTCCACCATCGTCGCCGGCAGCCCCGGCCTCGTCGCAGAGCTCGTCGCCGATCCACAGATCGAAGCGGTCCAGATTCCCGAAGGTGCCGACCTGACCAGCAACGCTGACGAGGTAAATCGGCCGGACGCCTAGAGTCGGCGGCAGAAGTGAAACCGGTGCTCAGGTCAGCAGGAATTCGCCGGGATGGCAACGGCCAGTGCCGCCCGCAGCCGGTCCAGGTCTTCCGTTGCCGCCGCCGGCGGCTGCTCAGTCACGCCTCCATGCAAGCAGACCGACGGCGGGACGCAAGCAGGCGCTTCGGGACGTTTCGCGTAGTCTGTCGCCATGACCTCGGGAAGTGGTGATGGCGACGCAAGGTACGAGTGGCAATCGTGGCCGTCCGACTCCCTGGAGGGAATGCCGCCGAAGCGGCGCCGACTCGTTGTTTGGGGACTGCTGTGGCTCTTTCTCTTGAGCAGTGTCCTGCAGAGCGTCCTTAGTGCAGCGGGCATGCCCGAGCCGTGGCGGTCCGTGGTGCTCGCTGCCGCCCTGGCGGCAGTCTTCGTTCCTCTGATCCGGGGAGCCATCACTGAAACGCGTGCCCTCCGAGCGGAGGGCGTCGACATGCCCGGCTTCGTGATTACCCGCAAAGCGCTGATCGTCCTCTCTGTCATCACCGGTTTGCTCTGGGTCGTTTTTGTTGTCCTTGCATTCTTAGGCGAGGTCGCCTCCCTGCTGGTGCCGATCGCCTGGACCGTTTTGCTGGCCTTCCAAGTCCGGCAGTGGAGATCCTTGCCGCACTAGCTGCCGGCGTTCGGCTCACCGCTGAGTGACAGAGGAGTAGCTGGAGGAGAATGTCCGCATGGCCATGGATCATGAGATGTCCTCGTGGAGTCTCCGCCCGTCAGCACCGGCCTATGCCAGGGTGACTTGTGGGCCGTCGGGCTGTTCAGAGCACGCGGAACCGCCACCATTGGCAGCTTCACGTCGGAGGACGTGTTCCGGCTAAATCCCCTGGAGCGAGCGGTGAAAAGACGGGGACACGCCCGCGGCTGGTGCGGCCCGCTGCCTGGACCGGAGGGTGAGCCAATTGCGCCGACCTGGACCAGCGACATGTAGGAGCCGTCCCGCTTCCCTTCTAGACTGGCGGCATGACCACGAATGCTCCTGAGCTTTCCGCCCTGAAGGCCGCCATTACCGAGCGGCTCAACGCCCACGACCTGCTCGGCGTCATGGACCACGGGGCACCCGAGGACGAGTACGACCCGGAGATGGAAGACTTCGCCGTGCTCATTGCCGCCGGCACTCCCATCACGACGGAGGCCGTGGCCTCTGTCTGGCACAAGTGGTTCGGTGACAGCGCCGGGGAGGCAGCGGGCGAGCCTGAGCCGCCGACGTCGGCCATGACCGCCCTGGCGGCAGACCTGCAGGCCATCCAAGAGAACCGATGAGGCATGGGGGATGGCACTTACAGCCGCCTCCCCCGCCGTTCCCAGTCCGCTCGGAGGGCCTCCTCCGCGTCCCAAAATGGTGCATCATTCCTCCGCACTCGGAGCAGATACAGGAATTGCGCCACGCTAACCGCGAACCAGGCCGTGTAGATCCAGAAAGACAGGACGTCCAATCCGTCGTCCGGCCACAGCTTGTTGAGCGCCAGCAGTGAGCTGCACACGGCCTGTCCGCCGGCTGACCAGGCTCCGAACTTCCAGGAGCCGCGAGCCATCCGCGGCTCCATTCGCTTGCGCTCTTCACTGGTCGGCACAGCACGCCCCTAGAACCGCTCATCGATGAGCTTCAGGCCAAGCTCGCCGGTGGCGAAGTGGAGCTGACCTCTATCGGTTGCGAGGGCCACGATCCCCCAGTTCTTCTTCAGCTCGCGAGGCCGCTTCGGGGGCGGCTCGATCTGGCCCTGGCGCGCGACGTCCGAGAACACCGTGATCTTGCCTTCGGGTTCGCCCTTGTCGATGTAGTCAGGCTGGAACTTGAAGGTGCCGGTGCCGATTTCGGCGAAACCCGGCAACCACCGGCCGCGGAGGGAATCGGGGTGCGAGTCCGCGTACCGGAGTGCGCATTCGATCACGCCGCGCTCGGCGTCGCGTGCCAGCCGCGCTTTCCGTTCCGGCGCAGACTTGCGGACGAGCAGGAACGACCCGAGGCCCATGATGACAACAGTTAATGCAGTGGACCCCCACCAGCCCAGGGCATCGCGAAGGACGTCTGAAACAAACAGCGCGACGAAGAGCAGCCAGACCTGAGAGGTGACAGCGGCCTTTTCCCACCTACCGCGGGGTGAGGGCTTCAGCATCTCGAGAGCCATCTCCGCATCCTATTACTGACCGGTCACATTACGCGCGAGTTAAACGGGAAATCAGCCTGCCCTGAACTTTCGAGGGCGGTGAGCCGGCCGGTCAGCCAGCCTAGCTGCTGACCGATACCAAGGCCTTTCATGGGGATTTCGACGGGCCACCGGCTGTTGTGCACCGCGATGCGGTACTGCTCCCCCGCCAGGGCAATAAGCGTGACGTTCTCCAGGCCGGCCAGCTCGGCGTCGAGCTGGTCCTTGACCCGGGCGCCCCACTGGTGGATCGGTGGGGTGGTCCGGTGGTTGGTGCCCAGACGGATGTCGTACGGCTCCAGAACAGTGTCCGGATGGACCAGCCCATGCTTCGCGGAGAGGACATACCAGCGGTCGCAGGTGGCCTCGGCATAGGCGGAGGCCTTCTTGAACAGCTGGGAGACGTAGAGTTCGCGGGCCGGTGCCGGGCGCTTCAGCTTTTGCGAGGCGCAGCCGACCAGGCCGACCGTGATTCCCTTGCTCATTGCCGCTCCAGTTCATCGTCCGGAATGCTCCTGTCCGGCAGGCCATGCGTAGAGGGCGGGCCCCGGCTGGCTGGTCCTACGGGTGGGACGGGCAGGCGATTCCGTCCCCATCCGGATCCAGCTGCTTGGTGTAACCCGGTTCGCCCTTCTTGAAGGGACCCTGGCCGCCAAGCCAGACCTGGTCACAGCTCGTATATCCGTAAGTCGGAGGTGGTGTGGGGTCGGCCGGCTTCTTCGTCCGCGCGGGCTTCGGCTTGTGGTGCGTCGCCTTGGTTGTCGGAGTTGCTGTTGGCGCGGGTTCGGGTTCAGAGATCGAGGGGTCGTTCTGAGCATCCGCGGAGTCAGCATGTGCGGCCAGGCCGCCGACGGTTCCGGCGATCAACGCCACGAGGATTAGTGCCGCGGCAATACAGACGACCGGCTTGGGCCGCCGGCGGCCGGGTGCGGGCGGGATGGTCTGGTCGAGCGGACTCACGGTAATGCATTCCTTTGGTTGGGCTTACGCCAATTCCCATGCGCAGAGAAGCGTGGGCAGCCCGTAGCCGGAGGGAGCCTTCCGCCCTTATGTACCAGAACCAGGCCGTGGAGCTACAGTTGCCTCAGCACGAGGGGGCCATTGTGGAGTTGATAGTTATTGGAATCGGGGCAGGTTTTCTGATCGTCGCGAACATCGTGCGCGATCTGCTCACCAAGAGGAGCCATGCCCGGCTTGGCTCCGACCCGGAATCGGAACGGGCACGCCGGGACATTCAACGGGCGAAGACCCTGGGCAATTCACATTTCGTCGGACTCGACAATACCGGGCACCGCCGTTAGCAGAAGGCACTGTTGAACGCCGGCCCACCGGCATAGTCGCCCGGAGTAAGGCGCAGACAACAGCCGCAGGACCGCCACCGAGGGACCCCACGGTCAGCGCTTGCGGCTCACCGTGGGACGGGTGAACGCGTTGACGTTCCGCTCGGCCAGCACTTGGGCATTGAAGGGTGCCGCACCGTAGAACTGGTCGCTGAACGGGGTGCTGGCGAAGAGCAGCATGGCGTCGTCCGAGTGCAGGGCGGTCATCCGGAACATGGTCATGGCCGCTCCCCCGACGCCGCCGAACGGGCCGGCAGTGGAGCCGTACCAGGTCTCCCAGGAGACCACGGACCGGAAGACGGCCAGGCCCGTAGCGTACTTGGGGATCAGCCCGGAGGTCTCGAGCGCGATGAGCGACTGGTGGGCGGCGTCGGCATGGGCGGTGAGGAGTTCGTCGATGAGCCGGTCGGTGATGGTTTTGATCAAGGCCCCGGCGCAGTGCTTCGAGTCCCCGGTGATTTCTCCGGCGCCGTCCTCGGATTCATAGGAGACGGTCTGGTGGCAATGGAATGAGGCGTCCGCGTGCAGGGAGTCGGCAATGTCCTGGGCGCGCTCACGGTCCAGGAACGGCGTCCGGTCGGACCGGAACGGGCAGTCGCCGCAGGGGCGCTTCAAGGCGAAGGGTCGGAAGGTCGCGTTGCTCATGGTCCCCATGTGTACGGACCAGTGCGTCAGCGTCATCATCCCGGAAACGGAGACAAAGCTCCCGGTTCGCCGCTAGAGTCTGCTGTGGGGGAACAATCATCCGTCTGCCGGGCCCCGGCAGCGCTATTCCCCGTGACCGTCCGATCAAGGTGGGGGAATTGAAGAAAAGAGCTTACCGGGCCGTGCTGACGACAGCGCTGGCAGCCTCAACCGCAGTCTTCGGACTCGTCATTCCGGCGACACCGGCCCTGGCAACAGCATCATCCATCTCGTCGAAAGTCGCGACGGAGCAGGGCTCCGCCGCCCCGGACTTCACGGTGGTCCGGAGCGACGACAACCAGGTCGTGCTGACCATGACGGGCGGCAAGGGAGCCACCGCCCGCCTAAAGATGACGGCCAACGGCAAAGAGCATGTCTGGACCGCTCCGGCAGCAGCGGCAACGGACACCTACAAGGTCACCGTGCCGTTCCCGCTGGCCGCCGACGGGAACGTCATCGTGGTCCCGGCCTCGGTGCGCAACGGCGTCGAGACCGGCTTCATGGGGTGGTGGAAGTTCTGGTGCACCCCGAAGGAGGCGCCCACCCCGGCCCCGGAACCGCAGCCGGTTCCGGCGCCGAAGGTCGAACTGGAGGAATACTTCCCCGTGCTGGACTGGTCCAGCACCCAGTCGCACAAAACCCGGTACTTCAGCTTCACCGGCAACGGGTTTGCCGGCGCAAGAATCTCCCTGCAACGGAAGAACGCCGGCACCTGGACGACCGTGTGGACCTCCAAAGCCCTGACCAATGAGGATCCCGACCTGGTCAACGGTGGGAAACTCACCTTCGCTACCGAAGGCTCCGCAACCGTCCGGGCCGTCCTGGTCAAGGCCGGCAAAACCGTGGCGACCACCGCGTCGAAGACGATCAAGTACGCCCGCGACGCCACGCAGGTCTTCTCCACGGGGAACGTCTACTACGGCGAGGGGCTGTTCGCCGCCGCCCGCGGCCGGGTCGCGGCAGGCACCCAGCAGTCCCAGACGTACTCGATGTACTACGCCACGAAGTACCGGTCCGGCTACCTCCAGCAGTACAAGGCCGGGAAGTGGGTGACGGTCCAGACCGTCACTTTCAAGAAGTCCGCCGGCTACCGGGTCACGGTGAAGACGCCGCTGACCAGCGCGGCCGTCACCCGCAAGTACCGGTTCTATGTCCCGGCCACCTCCGCCGAGAAGTCCTGGACGTCCAAGTCGGTGACCATCGTGCACGGCGGCAAACGCTGACCCAGGCTGCACGAAGAAGCCCGGCCATCCCTAGGGGCGGCCGGGCTTCGTCGTGGCGTGCCTAAGCCGAAGCTAGGCGGCGTCGGCCTGGTCGAAGGTCACGTCCGGGACGATCTCCCAGTCACCCGGTTCGTGAATGAGGCGGCGCACGATGCCGTAGTCGCCGGAGGCCAGCAGGATCGGCGCGTCGATGAGGGCGGCCTTGGCGCGTTCGAGGGAGCCGTGGGTGATGATGTCGTTGCGGCGGGGCAGGAATTTCACGCCGTACTCGAAGTAGGGCTCCGCGGCGAGGTTGCCTGTGGTCAGATGCAGGTTAACGGAAGGCCGGTTATCAGCGTTTAGTGTTCCTCCTCGCCCTCCCCTGGGCATCCCATCGGATCCCCAGGTTTCCCATGCTCGGGAAGAAGGATTGGCACACGGTCATCATCGCTTCCAACCTCAACATTAGGGACAATTCGCTCTCGGTAAAGTGGGCATCCACTGGCCTGGTCGTGGTGAGACTTGATCCGGCTCTGGGCCACACATGGGATGTCGAATATGGACGAGTTGATGGACAGGTGCGCCCGGGGTTCATATCAGCGGAGCAGTTGGGGCGGGTTCGGACGTCGGCAGAAGGCGTCGATCTCTTGAGGCTTCGGGACCTTCAAGAGCGTTAGAACGCCCGATAGCCCCCAGTAGAGACGGAACAACGCACTGGTTCTGTCGTTAGAATCCAGTCATGAACGAGCCTCTCGATCCCGCATCCGCATCCGGCACACCCGATGCGGACCGGCCTGGTCCCATGGATCTCTTCGACGGGCCGCCCCGATCGGTGGACCGCATCGACAAGGTGCTTTCCCTTTTGCGGCAGGAGTGGTTGCAATTTCCGGATGAGCGATTCTTTCAGATGATCAACAACCTGACCACCCGGATTGGCGTCGCCTCCTACGCAACCATTCTGGAAGATGAAACGCTCATCGCGATGCTTGAGCAGCGCCTCGATTCGGCAGCCAAAATCACTGACCCTCCCGACGACTAGGTCGCTGCGTCCCGGCCGCCTTCTGGCGCACAACGTACCGCGGGTATCGTGACACCGTGTCCGAAATCCCGCCGGCGGTCCTCCGCGCGCCGCCCCTGGCGATGGCCAAGCCAGTCCCCCGAGTCCCCGGCCCGGACGTGCTGCCGGGCGGTTCCTGGTACGAGCCCAAATGGGATGGCTTTTGGGTTTCAGCCACAGTCGCCGACAGCGGCGTGACGCTGTGGTCCCGGCAAGGCAAAGACCTGACCCGATGGTTCCCTGACTTGGTCACCGCCCTGGCAGAGCAGGTTCCGCCCGGCTGCGTCATCGACGGCGAGGCGCTCATCTGGACGGGCGACCGCCTCGACTTCAACTCGCTTCAGCAGCGGATGGTCACCGGCAGGAAATTGCTGCCCGCTTTCGTGCGGGAGCGGCCCGCCTCGTTCGCGGCTTTCGATGTTCTCGCGGTCGCCGGTCATGACACCCGGGACCTGGCCTTGAAGGACCGCCGGATCCTGCTTGAGGAACTGGCAGCCGGCTGGGCCCCGCCGCTGAACCTCACCCCCGTCACGACCGACTACGGCACGGCCCTGGAATGGTTCGAGGAGTTCCCGCCAACCGGCATCGAGGGTCTCGTCGTCAAAGGCGCCGGCCAGCGGTACGAGGGCGGCGTGAAGCAGTGGCTGAAGGTCAAACACCGGGACAACATCGACGTCGTGTGTGCCGCGGTCCTGGGCCGTCGGGACGCGCCATCCGCCGTCGTCGCCGGGCTGCCCATGTTCGGCCGGCTCTGGATTGTCGGCTCCACGTCTCCGTTGGGAAAATCCGCAGCCAAGGCCCTCGGGATCCACCTGCACGCCCCACGCAAAGACCATCCCTGGCCGGAGGAGATCACACCGACGGTCATCGACCGGTTCACGACCCGCAAGGAACCAATCCGGTTGACCCGGGTGGAGCCGATCGTCGTGGAAGTCTCGGCCGACGTCGCCTGGTCCGGGCGGGCGTTCCGGCACTCGCTGCGGTATCTGCGCGTCCGCCCCGGGCTGGACCCCGCCGCGGTCCAGCTGGTCTGTGCGTGCCGCGGCTAATCCTCGTCAGACGGCTCAACCTCATCGAACCACCGGACGACGGCGTTGCCGCCGTAGGCCCGGCTGAGGGTTTCCTGCAGTCCGTCCGCCTGCTTGACGGCCAGGTCCAGCTCAGCGACGGTTGTCATGATGCCGATGGTGCTGTCGTCGCCCTTATGGAAGTGCCGGCCGGCCTCCGTGCCGCGGTGCCATTCCGCGAGCTGGCCGAGGGCGACTTCGAGGGAACGCACGGCGTCCAGGTCATTGCCCAGCACGGGATAGCTGTCGGCCGGGCGCTCCAGCTCGTCGGCAGACTGCATCAGGTCTCGGGCAGCGCGGGAAAGCCGGGTCGCTGCGTGGAACGCAACCCTGGTCTTCGGCTCAGTCATAAGTTCCCTCCGGCGCCGGCTCGAGGAGTTCAGGTCCGTTGTTGCGGACAGAGTTGACCCGGTCGCTGACGATCCGCGGCGTCAGGACGGGTTCCGGGACGCTGTCGAGCAGGCTTTGCACGTCAGCCTTGTCGGTCGTGCCCGGGTCGAGCCAATCGCCGAACATCTCCGGTGGATGATGACCGGCGCCCGGTCATGGACGTGGCCGAGGGTGTCGTGCGCTGACGTCGTCAGCACGGTGCAGCTGAGCAGCCACTTGCTCGGGTCATCGTCGGGCAATGAGGGGTCCGGCCAGAACTCGTAGAGCCCGGCGAACGCCAGGAGCTCGTTATTCTCCGAGTAGAGATAATGCGGGATTTTCTTCCCGTCCTCGGTCTTCTGCCACTCGTAATAGCCTTCGGCGGGAATCAACGCCCGCCGGGTGATGGCCGCTTTTCGGAAGGAGTGCTTTTCCAGGATCGTCTCGCTGCGCGCGTTGATGAGCTTCGAGCCGATCTTGATGTCCTTCGCCCAGGACGGCACCAGCCCCCAGCGGGCAATCAGCAGCCGGCGGTCCAGCTCGTCATCATGGAGCTTCTCAGCGATGATCGGGACGTCCTGGGTGGGCGCCACATTCCAGCTCGGCGGCGGCGGACTGCCCTCGACCTCCTTGGCGTCGAAGAAACTGAGGAGATCCCCGGTGGCCCTGCTCATCACGTATCTGCCGCACATGGGCCTATTCTGCCCCATGGGTATCAGGCCTGAGGCAGCCACGTGTCCCGTCCTAACGCAAGCCAAGCGACCCGACTGCACCGAAGTAGGACGCCGCGGCGTCGGCTGCAGTCGTCGTGCCATGTGTGCGGAGGTCCGCTAAGACCTGCCCGACGACACTTCTTGCCCCAGCCGGAGCGGACACATAGGCTCGAGGTTGTGAGTGGCTGGGATGGAACTCCGAATAGCGGAACCGACCAGCGACCCGTGAAGGAAATCAGCAACATGGCTACAGGTACTGTCAAGTGGTTCAACGCCGAAAAGGGCTTTGGTTTCATTGCCCCCGACGACGGAAGCGCTGACGTGTTCGCACACTATTCGGCAATCGCCTCCAGCGGTTACAAGTCCCTGGACGAGAACCAGAAGGTCCAGTTCGACATCACCCAGGGCCCCAAGGGTCCCCAGGCGGAGAACATCCAGCCGCTGTAGCACCACCAAGAGACTGGCCGGTCGATGAACGCCTGGCCAGTCTCTTGCTATGTCCCGGACCGGCTAATACAGGTTGTGCCACCCGCTCCGGTCGAACGCCCGCGGGGCCGGGCTGTGGCACATGTGCTCCCGGATCAGGGGCAAGATCTTCTCGTGGTACCGAACGGGCCGCAGGGTGCACGGCGTACTGTTCGAGGGTGAAACCTGCACCGCGCACCTGGCCAGCCGTCGGCGGCGAGGTCTGGGACCGGATCCGTTCCGAGTTCGGTCTGATGACACAAGCCGAGCTCGAGGCGCATTTCGAGGCCCTCTTCAACGACCCGGAACCGTTCCTCCAGCGGGGCGTCCGGGTGTTCATTGGGGACGACACACTCTTCCCAGGCTTCCAGATCATCGACGGCATCCTGAGCCCGACAGTTCTAGCCCTCTTCGAGAAGGCTCTCAAGCTGCAGGTCCCCCACAACGTCTTCTCCGCCTGGATGGTCATTCCCCTACCCGATGCCGGCGGCCGGCGACCCGCGGACCTGTTGGCGTGGCAAGATCGGCTCCTTCAGAGACTCGAGGTGTACGCCCGCTAGCTCAGGTGCAGAACTTCAGCGCGATTTAGAAGCCCGAGAGAAGTCTCACGCCTCAAAGCCTTGATGCCGACCGGGGATCCGACGACGAGTAACCCCACGAGCAGGCCGCTTTGAAGTAGGTTCTGGAATGCTCCAAGCAGGACGGATACTTCGACCCGGTGCGATACAACATCGTGAAGTATGACGAAACCGGAATCTGAAGGTAAGAGATCCGGGTCAGCGGCCACCGTTCGAGCGTCGAGTTCGATGATGGGGAGCCCCCTCGCAGTGACCACCCTCCGAGCGACCGCGACGACTTCAGAGCTGGCTATCGGTGAGCTGCAATTCGCTACCGTAACAAGGGGCCATGCGCCCGGCCCCGCCGCAAGAGCGTATCTGAGGTCAGCTTCCCACTCTGGCAGGCTCAACTCCGGTTCCATGGCCCCACCGTAGTACAGCGGGCTGACGCTTCTCGTGGCCAACTGGGGACCGGGCCGAAGCCGGGCGCGAGGGCACCGGCGACGTGCCAGCTCTATGTCCTGCGTGAGGCGAAGCTGAGGGCGAAGGCCTTCGTCTGGCTCGGCGACCGACGGCCAGAATGAGAGCCCCCAGCCGACCACCATCGCCCCGCGGTCAGGGTGACGAGGAATATCCACAGGGCTGAGCGAACGAGAGCTCCGCCGTCATCGAGTGCAGGCGTGCTTTCGGTGGTCGTCTCTGCCATCGGATCGGCCCTAGGCATGCCCGGTGAACTGTTGCACCGTGGACTTGATGGCCTCCAACGCCGCCAGGTCTTCGTCGGTGGGTTCCGTGCGGTCCACGACGAGTGTCTGGACCATGTGCCCCAGGTCGGCCCTGGTGATGACGTACAGCTCGGCGTCGACCGTGAGGGTCCCGGTGAATTGCGTCTTCACCATGTGGGTCAGCGATGCCTGCCAGGAGCCGCCGTCCTCCACTACCGGGACGGCGGCGTTCAGCTGCCAGTCATCGTCGGATCGGCCCAGGAAGGCAGACCATCGGGGAAGCACGAGGGACCACGGCGGCCGCATGGGGAGATCCTCCATCGCCGGGCCATCCTCCGGAGGCCGGCCGGCATGTGTCACCCGGGAGCCGCCCGGCGCCAGCTGGAACCGCGCAGCACCGTCGATCGTAATGTCCCAGTAGCCGCCTTCGAAGTAGAGGAAGGTGCCCCGTTCGCCATCCGCATCAGGGCTGGTCCTGAAGTCCGTGGCAAACCTCCCTGCGAGAAAGGTCGGCTCCATGCGCAGCAGGAGACTGATGAGCTGCTGGTGGTTCGGGATCATGATCGCTCCGGTCATTTGAACTTGCACGAGACGGTCTTGTAGCAGGTGGCGCGGTCGGACTGGACGCTTCCCAGTATGCCAAGCTGCCCGGTCGGCGTCTTCAGGGTGATGTCGTAGAGGTCGAAGAAGTATCGCTGGCCGTCGTAAGGCAGTCTGTCGTAGCCCGAGCCGTAATACTGTTCGATCTTGGGCCCATACGCTCGGGTGAAGAGCGACGAGCCGTACACGGGCGAGTACCGGTAGATGGTGTCGTCAAACCAGAGTGGGACGTCACGCTGGATTCGCATCCGCCACGTGACGCTGACAGCCTTGCTCGAGGTGTAGGACATGGTCACGGTCGGCGAGTGGTAGTACAGACCGACCTTGAGGTTGACCGGGACCACGTACTGGACACCCCTGATGACCGCCACCAGAGCCTCGGTGGTGTTCGAGAAATAGTCATTGACGCGGGCCTCCGTGGTGATGACCCTGGCCGTGGAGACAGGCCGTGTGAATTGCTTCGTCGACTCCGGCTTTCCGCTGGTGTTGGCCCCGTAGTTGCTGAGCGTGCCGGCGAAGCACGCCCAGTTCTGCTTGGCCAGAGCCTTCTGCGCATACTTGATGCAGTCCGCGTTCGACGGCACAGTGGCCGCAGCCGGCAGCGGCGCCGTGGCTGTTGTGGCAGCGCCGGCAGGAACCGCGCTCAGAAGGGTGGTTGCGGCGACGATGAATCCGACGACGGCGGTTTTCGGCTTGAACATTTCTCCCCCAAGAGTTCAGCCGCTGCCCCCGTTGACTGTGGCTTGGACGTCAACCTACCGGCAAAAGCCCAGCTCAGGGAAGGTTTTGGCAGAAAATTCGCCCGGGGAGCTGCCGGGCCGGTGCCGCACACATGGTCATGCGTGCGGAGACCACTGGATTCGTGCACGGGTTTGCCCCGGCCCGCGTATGACACGACACGACACGGCACGGGCATGTTTCCTGCCCTGACCTGCGGCAACGTAGGATCCATCCTGGACGCGGGTATCGCCGTGGGCAGCAACTTCTTTGGGGGACAATTGAAAATCAGAGTAACGCTGGGCGTAACCCTGCTCGCGGCTGCACTGGTGGCCGGCCCGGTCTGCGCAGCTTCTGCGGCACCCGCGCCGGCGGCCACACAATCCACTTCGGCAGAATCCCTTGACCTCTTCCCGGCGAGCAAACGCCAAATGATCATCGAGACCTTCGACGCGATCAACAAGTTTCGGGCAACCAAACACCTGAAGCCCCTGAAGTTCAACGTCAGAATCTCCACCATCTCGCAAAAGTGGAGCAACAAGATGGCGGCGACAGGACGCTTTGAGCACAACAGCGACTACGTTACGGGTGCACCAGCCGGATACTTCTCGGCATCCGAAAACATCGCCCTCGGCTATACGACCGGCCAGGACCTCGTCAACGGATGGATCAGTTCGCCCGGACACAACGCGAACATGTCACAGCCAGACGCCACCTTCATGGGCATCGGCATCAGCACTGGCTCCAGGGGCACCTACGCAACCGCGAACCACTTCGGCTATCCGGCGGGGACTGTCCCGCCGGGGTCGTACAACAGCCCCCGCGACTACTTCAACGGCCGCCCTGCGCTCCGGGCTACCTCGGGCACCCCGGCTGCCCTCGACCCGACGGTCGACTGGGAAAAGTTGACCTACACGATCCCGGCCAAGACCGGGGTCATCTACCTGGTTAATGGCGCGGTGAAGGCCCCCGGCACCTACCCGTTCCGCAGCATCATGGTTACCATCGACGTCAAAACAGCGGCCGGCGGCCATACCCTGACGACGTGGATCTATGACCTCTCGTCCCTGGCCGTGACCGCCGCCGCCCCGAAATTCAACCAGGCCAAGGGCATTTACACGATCCCAGCCAACGGCGACGTCACCTACCTCGTTAACGGTGCCGTGAAGCCGCCCGGCACCTACCCCCGCAGCACCAGGATCACCATCACGGCCCAGGCAGCCCCCGGCCACATCCTGACCGGCACCTCGAGCTGGAGCATCGACTTCCGCAAGGCCGTGACCGCGGCAAAGCCGGCCATGAACAGCACCACCAACCGGTACACCATCCCGAAACAGACCGGAGTCGCCTACTTCGTGGACGGGAAGCCGGTGCCGGCCGGGACCTACAAGGCCGCCAACGGCAAGACGGTGAACTTCACCGCGAAGGCCGCCTCGTCCGCGTACCGGCTCACAGGGACGTCCACCTGGTCTTACCGCTTCTGAGTTGCGCGGCGGGGACTGTTGGCGCCCGTTCCGCACACATATAGTCCATGAGCAAAGACACTGTACTGACCCCCGAAGACTTCGTAATCACCACCGGTGAGGAACCGGCAGACTGGCCAGAACGACTCCTTCCGGGCTCCTTCGTGAAGGTCGTGACCAACGGCGAAGGAATCTGGACGAAGGTCGTCTCGGATGACGGCGAGATCATCCAGGCCATCCTGGCCAACAACCCGTTCGGCAACTTCGCTGTCTTCGGCGACCCAGTCGCCTACAGGCGCGAAAACGTCCGCGACATCCAAGCCCCCACCTACGGCTAGAGCCACGAGAAGGCCCGCACAGCGATCTGCGCGGGCCTTCTTTTTGCACTGTTAGGGAGTCGCAGGTGGGGTTGGCTCAGCCGACCGGAATTCGGGCTTGACGATTGACTCCGGCAAGCGGTTTTTGAACTGAGTTTCGACGCCGTTCACCCAGGCGCCGTCCATGTGCGACGACCCCGAATACAGGTACCAATCAGCCGTTCCGTAGGTTCTGATGATGTTTTCCCCCTTGCCGTCCTGGGCTTCGGCAGTGAGCTGACTTTTCACCTCATCGTCGGAAAGCTTGTTGATGGCCTTGACCCTGGCCATCACGGTCTCGTCGGTCACGCGGTAGTCAACCCACCAGTCCGATGAAATCTTGACCACGTAGCCCCCGCCATTGTTTTCATGCCAGGTGGTCTTCCCGAACGTGATGTCCGCGTCTTTCATGCGCGGCTTGCCGTCATGGATGAACTTCATACTGCCGGCCGAAGACATGTTGTCCGCCGTCAGCACGGGAAGGACTCCCTTGGGGTTGTCCAGCCACTCTTTTGTGGTCGCTACGGGCGCGAGGGTGCCGTCCGTGAGCTTCTTCGTCTTCCACGCTGCGAGGGTCGGTGCTCCTCCCTCGAGGGCCGTCGAGTCGATGAACTCATTGAAGAAGTAGCCGGCCGCCGTCAGCCGAAGCATGGTGGGATCAACCGACAATTTTTCGCCGGTGTCGGAGTTCGCGATGTCGACGGACATCTTCCCGTCTGGCAACGATTCTTTGCGGATCTTGTCCAGGAACTCGTTGCTGGGAGCGATGGTCGAGTACGAGCCGTCAGCGCCGTCGACTTTTCCGTCCACAGTCAGGTTTTTTGAGTTGGAGTGGTTGCCGGTAGCGTTCCCGATCGACTCCTCGATCTGGGCGCAGCCGGACAGGATTACGGCCAGCGGCAATGTGCCCGCGAGCAGGGCAAATGACTTCTTCATGGTTCCCCCAGTGATGTTGCCGCTTACGTGCAGCGGCAGTGAATTTTGAGCATAGCTTTTGTGATGGGTGGCGGCTGAATTTCGACACGGGCCCCATGATCCCCTCCCCCATCTGGCTGCTGCTCTTCGGGGCCATCATCGGGTTCTCGTGGGTCTCCGCCTACGGCTCCTTCGGACACCCGATCACCCGCGCGTTCGGCTGACCGGACCCCGCACACCAGAAGGCCCCCCCGCGGGGTGCCCTTCGTCCTCGCCGGCAAGGTGCCGGTTAGCGTGCCCGCACGGGCATCTCGGCGCCTTCGAAGACTACCTTCGCTCGGTCTGGCGCCTGGCCGGTGACGTTGGGGCGAACGAGCTTTCCCACGTCGGACGAACGCAGCTTGTAGCTGGAACCGGTCGCGCCCTTGATCGGGACACCGTTGCGGGTCCACTGGAAGGTCAGCTTCGCGCCGGCCGTCCAGGTGCCGCGGCTGGTCATGCGGATCGTCTGGCCGACCACCGGGGGGAACCCGTTCGTCGGCCAGGAGAAAGTGGGCATCTTCATGTACTGTGTGGCTTCGTAGCGCACCGGACCTGTCGGATCTGAAGTGGATGACATGGTCCGGTGTCCAGTCAGGGACCCGGTGACAGTCAGCGTGATCGTTTTTCCGGTGTCGTGGACAGTCATCTTGTAGGTTGTCCCGGTCGCGCCAGGGATGGCCGCGCCTGCACGCTTCCACTGGTACTTCAGGGTAGCGCCGCTCTTCCACACCTTCGACGTGAGGGTGTTTCCGACCGCGAAGTTACCGTAGACCGCCGGTGGCATCACGAGATCCTTGTGGACCTTGACGACGCCCTGCTCAGCCGTCCCCACAAAGCCCAGTCTCAGCCGGTCGTAGCCGTTCTTCAACCCGATCATCCTGAGGCTTATCTCTCCGCCGTCGTCCGAGGCGGTGGGCACGTAAGTCGAGGAAGTGGCACCCTCGATTGGTAGGACCGTCCCGCTGCGGCCATGGTACTTGGTGATGAACCACTGGTAGGCGAACCGGGTCCCGGGCGTCCAGGTACCAGGCTTCACCGTCAGCGGTTCGCCCACGAGGCCCGTCCCAGTGATGATCGGCTTGGCGCTGTTGACGACCGCCGGGCGTCGCGCCAGGATCGGCTCGCTGGGGTTCTTAGCTGCAACGGTCCTCGGTACGCTGCCGGCACGGGTGCCGGTGACCGTGAGGGTAATTCTGGCACCTATGTCAGCGCCCGTCAGGGTGTAGCTGGTCCCGGTGGCGCCGGGGATCGGCTTGCCGTCGCGGGTCCAGCGCCGGGTGAGGGCCGTTCCGCTCTTCCAGTCACCTTCGAATTGGGCGAATAGCATCTCGCCGACTTCGGCCCCGCCGTCGCGTTCCTCGGTCGGGTTGCCCAGGACCTGCCAGGGCTTGGAAAAGTTGAGGTCCTCGATCGTCTTGATTTCGGTGGCGACCGTCGTGCTTCGTTTTCCTGGCTTGGATCCTGTCACCAGAACGAAAATCTGTCCGTCGCCGTTCATCACTTGCGTCCGTGCGCTGGCCGTATCCGGGAGCGGTTTGCCTTCACGACCCCACTGGAAAGTCAACGTGGTCCCGGGTTCCCAGATGCCAGGGTTCACGGTGATCTTCTGCCCGATTTCGAAGATGCCTGACAATGAGGGTGCCTTCGTGTTGACGACGGCTGCCGCCCGCTTGACCTCAGCAGTTAGATCCGAGAACAGCACGGCGGCACGGCGCCCGGACAGCGTAGCGGTCACCCGGACCGAGAGCTTCTTGTCATTGTCATTGTCGCCAATGGCGTAGGTCTTGCCGGCGGAGGTCCCCGCGCCGTAATCGTCCACAGGGTACGTGTAGCCCCAGCTGTTGGTGTGGAACCACCGGTAAGCCAGCTTGGTCCCCGCCGGCCAGGTGCCCGGATCGACGGTGAGAGTGCTGCCCCACGTCTGGGCGCCGAGGACCTTCGGCACGGGGCCCTGAAGCTGCGGAAGGTCCAGGTACGCGAAGTAGGCCGCGGCGGTGTCGAACGTTTGGGACGGCACGGCGGGGTACGCATACGCGGTCGTAAACATAGCGTATTCGGAGGGATAAATTCCCACGATGTTCGTCGCCGGGTCGGTGAGGAGGCGGTTGTTGGCCCACTGGCCGCGATCGTCCAGTCCACTGATTTCCGAGGACATGTTCGTGTGGCCGCGGATCCGCTTGTTGTACTGAATTGAATCCTGGTCCTTGTATTCGGGGGCGGTGACGGCCTCTTGAAGGACCGCAGAGGCGTCCACTCCGATCCTCACCGGTTTCAGGCCCTTGGCGGCCCGCAGCGCGTTCATTGCATTGAACACGTCGGTGATCCTCTGTCGGGCCTGCTTCTCGGATGAGGTCAAGGCGGCCTGGGAGACAGCCGCGGAGGCCGGGACCGCCACGATAAGGGTGCCCGCCGAGATCGCCGCGGCAAGGGCGACGGCAACTGCTGCGGTCGTTGAGCGGGCCAGAGCCGGGTGCTTCATTGCTGGCACGGTTTCCCGCACCTCCTGTCGGTGGTTATGGCAGAGAGAGATGGACTGCTGAACGCTTCCGACTTACACCGTCAATGGCGCCCCCAAGCGCGAGTATATCCAGTGGAAGCGCCGGATCGTCCAGCCACCACGGCCCCCTGACCTGCAGCGTTACAGTTCCGCGTTGCCGAAGTTGACCTGTCGCATCGCGTCCAGGGCCCCCTTCACTCCTGCCTCGAACGTGTTCTGGTCGGCGGGCGCCCGCAGCAGTCGCTGCATGGCGGCGACATTGGCGGCGGGGGCGTGCTGCCCGGCCGTGGCCAGGTTCTTCTCGGCAAGGGTCCGCAGCTCCTGCGGGGTCTGGGTTTGGGACTTGGCGAAAATCAGGACGTACCGCGAGCCGTCATCCGGGTCCCGGATCGTCGTTTCGAGGTAATTGGCCGCCTCCGGATTGTCCGCGAAGGCGGCCTTTATGTTCTCTCAGTATCTCGATCCTTTGTGCGAGCCGGCCCGCCCCGGGTTGTCAGACCTCTCACCGACTCTCAAAAAGCTCGCACAATCTATCTCTCAACTTGGGTCGTGTTTTGCCAGTAGCCTCCATCCACGGCGTCGAACAGGGAGAGACCGATGGCACTCGTAGGATATTCGCGAGTCTCGATCGTCAGTCAGACCGCAGAGACCCAAGAATCACACTTGCGGGATGCCGGGGAGGCTTTATCACCGTTTAGTAAGTATTGCGGGCGGCGGAGTGCTCGATGCCCGACTCGTGCCCACCGGCATCCGATCAGATTCTCTCGGTTCCTGACTCGACCGCGTCGAGTGGAACGATCCGGACCACAAGGCTTGTGGTTCTGCTGGTTGGAATATGATCATCGCGAATCTGCAGGAAGAAGCTGCCGGGGTAGCCGACTTTCAGTCGCTCAAGGAGCAGCAGAGGTAGCGTTTCACCGTCGCGTCGCAGGACGCTGAACCCCGCGACGAGGAAATCCACAAGGGGCGCCGCCGCGCCAATTGTCCGTCTGAGCGTCCGCTTGTCCAGGTCGAGGAGATATTCGGAGCCCGTGGCCGTGTGGACGGCGAACCGCCCGACGTCATCATTCCGCAGCTCCAGGATCATGTCCTCGAGCATATCCACGGGCCCTGACTTATTGGACGATTATAGGAACGCCGGGCCTGACACCGCGGGCGAGCAGCTCCCTTCGTAGCTCGATGTCGAACGCATCGGCCTGAAGCGCAGGCCACGGTATGCTGCGCATGACCGAATAGCAGGCGTCCTGTCTCAGAGGACCCACGGGAGGACTGGCAATGCCCACAGGCAAACAGTGGCTCTTGATTGGAACCGGCGTGACCGTCCTGTCGGTCGGCGTGGTCAGTCAGGCAGTGTCGGCAAACATCCGGGCGAGTGAGCCTAAGGAGCCCGAGATGGTCCTCGTGTACTTCCTCGCCCCCGGCAATGCGGCGCGCGCCACGGTGAACTGGACGACTCCCGAAGGCTCCCAGACATGGCGCAGCGAGCTCCCGCTAATGAACACCAAGGGCACGGAGGGCGTCGCTTACCGCCTGCCGCCCGGGTCGGCCGTATCCATGACTGTGACTAATGAGGGAAGCACGGGCAGCACCAATCTCGGGTTCGCAGGAATCGTGGCGTGCCGCATCGAGGTAGATGGCTACCCGGTCGCCTACAAGGACGAGCACGGGTACAACTCCTCGGTGACCTGCTCGACAATAGCCAAGCCACCGCTCGGCTAGGAAGCCAGCGGCTGACGCCTTGTAGGGTTAGGCGTCCCGGCGCTTCACGGTCACGAGCGCGCCGGCCAGGAACACTGCCGCCCAGGCGAGGACGACGAGGCCCCCCTGTGCCTGTGTCAGGTGGTCTTGTGCGGTGCGGATTGCGACCATGTCGTTGCCGGCGGACGTGGGCAGGTAGAGCCCGAGATCCCTGAAGGACTCGTTCACGCTGGAAAGTATCGCCACGATGATCGGAAGGACGATGAGCACTCCCAAGGTGGCCACGATCCCGCCGGCGCTGTTGCGCAGCAGAGTCCCGATACCCAGGCCGAGGACGGCGATCAGGGCGAGGTAAGCGCCGGTGCTGACGATGCCCCGGATCACCCCGTCAGCAATGAGCGGGTAGCTGAGCCCGTGGGGCTCCAGGATCGGCTGGGCGATGGCGTAGGCGACGAGTGCCGCGGCGACGCCAACGACAAAGGACGTTCCGGCGACCACGAGGGTCTTGGCCAGCACGGCTGTGATCCTGCGGGGCACCGCGGTGAGGGTCGTTGTGATCATGCGGGTGCCGTATTCGGATCCGATCTGCATGACGGCCAGGGAGGCGATCAGGAACTGGCCGATGACGATGCCGTTGAACGCCACGCCGCGGGCCATGACGCCGAACTCCTCCACCGTGCCCAGTTGGGCTTCGCTGCCCGCAGGGTCGGTGCCGTAGGCGACGTAGCCATTGGCCATGTCGACCACGGACAGGGTGCTGAGCAGGCTGATTCCGGCCATGCCCAGGAACGCGATGGTGAGGATGATGTAGCTGGAGCGCAGGGAGGTCAGTTTGATCCATTCGGCGTGCACGGCCCGAAGGAAGGTCAACCCGGAGCCCATGTCCTTGCGCGCGGCTGCCGCGGCGCGGCGGCTGGTGAATGCGGTGGTCATCGGGTTCCCTCTCCTGCCCCGGCCAGTGCGGCGGAGCGGTATTCAACGTCGTCTCGGGTCAATTCCATGTAGGCCTCTTCGAGTGAGGCGCGGACCGGGGTCAGCTCGTGGATCAGGGCGTCGTGCTCGCGGGCGATCCAGGCGATCTGGCGGGGCTCGGCGCCGGAGACTTCCAGCAGGCCAGGTTCCAGTTCACGGAAGGCGATCCCGGCGGCGGTCAGTCCGGCCTGGAGCTGATGCGCCTGGTCGCTGCGGACCAATGTGCGGTCCTGCCCGTGGGCGAGGATCTCTGCGACAGGAGCATCGGCCATAATCCGGCCCCGGCCGATGACGATCAGGTGGTCGGCGGTCTGGGACATCTCACTCATCAGGTGCGAGGACAGGAACACAGCCCGGCCTTCGGAGGCGAGGTGACGGGACAGGGTGCGCACCCACTGGACACCTTCGGGGTCGAGCCCGTTCACCGGCTCGTCGAAGATCACGGTTCTGGGGTCGCCCAGCAGGGCAGCGGCGATACCGAGCCGCTGGCCCATGCCGAGGGAGAAGCCCTTGACGCGCTTCCGGGCGGTCTCGGTGATTCCGGTCATCGCCATGACCTCATCAACCCGGCTGCGGCGGATGCCGTGCGTGGCGGCCAGGACGGACAGGTGCTTGACGGCACTGCGCGCCGGGTGGAGGGCCTTGGCGTCCAACAAGGCGCCGACTTCTTTCAGCGGTGCCGCGTGCTCTGCGTACGGGCGGCCGTTGACGAGGACGCTGCCGGAGGTTGGCCGGTCCAGTCCCAGGATGAGCCGCATGGTCGTGGACTTGCCGGCGCCGTTCGGGCCCAGGAAGCCGGTGACCTGCCCGGGTTGGACGGTGAACGTCACGCCGTCCACGGCGGTGCGCTTTCCGTATTTCTTGGTCAGGCCGTGTGCCTCGATCATGGTCCATCTTTCTTCTCGGTGAGTGTGGCTTGTCCGTCAATGCATGAGGAACCAGTCCAATACCCACCGCCCCCCACCTCAGTATTCATGCGTAGGTGCAGGTCAGGAGGGAATCCGCCCCCGCAGCGTGTCGGTTCGTAGGCTGCCGTCGGAGACAGCACAATCCACGGATAGCCGGGGAGAGATGCGTCCACGCCGGCAGTGGGGTCTCGTGCGTGTTGCGGCCGCCGGCGGTGGCGACGGCGCCGAGGATGAAGTCGCGGAATTCCCGGGCCGGGTCGGATCGTCCGATGCCAATGAGTCCGCCGTTCGTGCCCGTAAAGAGCGACTCCATGCCCATCGTGACGATCTCCCCGACCGCGGCCTGGATCCGCTGCCGGTCGGCGGGGCGCGCCCCCGAGCCGCGTAGCGTCGTTGACCGGTGCGGCGATAGCCGAAGCCGTGGGGCTTTGTGACGGTCGAAGTGGGCTGGCGGTTGATGTTGGCTGTCGAAAAAGTTTGAGCCGGGTCGAGGGAAGGCATTTAAAAGAAGGGTCGGTGCTGGCGCGCCCCCCCCAGCTAACTATTCGTTCCTCTCTGCGTCAGCTTCCTGTTTCCCGGATGTCCGCTGCGCGGCCATCGTTGACCTGATCGCTGCGCTCTCTTCCCTGATCGATTCCTCTCCGAATCCCTTCTCGTTGACCACCTCTTCTCGCTATTCGAAACCCCTCTGCTTCTCTCTGTGATTCCCTGCCGCCTGGCGGCGGCCTCCCACAACCTTCGGCTCCATCACTGAAACCTTCACCCTCTTCCCTGGCGCTGCGCGCCCGGCCAACCTCACGCTCTCTTCTTGAAAACCCACACGACACCTGCCGCCGCTGGCGGCGTCCTCGCCTTGGTTCCCGTTCCCGGTCTTCGCCCACTCCGCTTCGCTGCGTTCACTCAACCGCTCACTGCACCACACCCGGCACTCTCCGAATGAAAACCCTCCGCTCCCTGAACGGCCAACGACACGGCTGCGGGCTGCGGACTGCCTCCTGGCTGCCTGCGCTGCGCTCCGGATTGGGGTGCTTTTCGTGCCGCGTCATGATCTAACGTCGCGTTCACCGGAGTGATGGCCTGCGGCCGGCGGGCGGGTGCCACTCATCAGCCGTTGGCTGGTCTCGTTGACCTGGGTGTCTGCCTTCCGGATGTGCGGTGCGTTTGTCGGGTGACTGCGTCACCTTGGTTCCCGGTCCGGTTCCCTTGACGTCTGGCTCTGCGTGTGGCTGGCTTCCCCTGCGGGGAGCGGGTTGCGTCGCGGGCGGCTTCTCGTTGTCTGCTTGCTGATTGTCTGGGGTTGGGCCTGCGGCCGACGAGAACGCTGCGCTCATTGAAGGCAGGATGGCTCAGTGGTGCGACCCGCAGTAAACCTCCCGGCACCCAAGGCGTGCGTAACGATGACCTGGAAGGTTCACGGCTTGGAACTCGATTCGAGGACCCGGCGCATCGTTACGCACACCCACATCGTTGAACTCATTCGGCCACCTGCTACGCGGCTGCTGCTACTCCTGGTCTTCGAGGGCAGGTCCTTCCCTTGTGGCTGGCGGCGTCCGACGAAAAGCTGCCCGACGTCTTTGGACTGGCCCGCGGCGTACGGCCTGATGATCCCCTCAAGCAGCTCAGCACTCATGACGCGCCAGCGGCATCACCCAACCAGACACAGACTGGACCCGACAGCATCAGCCAGCCACGCACTCCTCGCCGGCCGCAGGCCAAAACCCAGCCACACAACCACGGCGACATGCCGTCCTTGGACCCCGCCAGCTCAACAAGTCTTGATCTCCCACCAACTGCCCCGGCACCACATGACGCGCCAGCGGCCTACCCCAGCCAGACAACCACAGAACCCGGACCCATCCGGACCAGGCTGCGCCGCGCAGACATTCGCCCTCGAACCCCCATTTTCCACTGACAGAAGTCGCCCCGGGGGCAGCGAACCCGGCTTCCCGCGATACGGGCGATCTGGCTGCGGATTGCCGACGAATCTATCGGCCTTTATCCGGGGCCTCGGGTTGCACAGGCTGACATCCGAAAACTACGAATGGCATCCAGCATGGAACAGCGCATTTACCGGCTTGCGCGCGCCGGCGGCACCGACACGAACCCATTCTTTTCATGCAAAGGGCCGGTATCTTCGCCTCGGCCGCCAACGAATATGGCACCGCCGCCCGCCCACCCGGCGCCTCCCCCAAGCGCCATGGCATCTTCAGCGGGAGTTGCCCGCATCCACCCTAAGGACCATCCGTGCGGATTGTCTGAGGGAGATCCGGCCACCGCACTTCTACTTCAGGGGGAGCCGAGCGGACCGTGATCGGAAGCCACGCGGCGTTCCGGGCCCTGCTGCCGAACATGAACGATGACCGGGCCGCCCACCACCCCGAGCTCGTCGGATTCGCCGTCCGCAACCAGATGAAGCACCTTGCCAACCCCGAATTCGTCGTCGACAACGACTACCCGTGGGAAGTCCAGGTCGACAAGGCCAACTACGCCACCGAAGACGAGCTCATCGAAGAGGGCAACGCCGACTCCGCGGACGCCTGGGAGGCGCTGGCGGACACCGCCATGGCTGTGGACCTGAACGAGAACGAAGCTGCCGCGTACTGGTCAGGCGTGATACGCAGAGAGAGCCTGGTCCAGTAGGTCAACGCCTTCGGCTTCGATGTGCGGGTAGCGGATTCCCCGGTAGGCCGCCAGCAGCTCTTCCACGCGGGCGGCCTTGACCTCACGGGCCAGGGTCAGTTCGAACGTGGTCGGGTCCATGACCAGGAACAGCACGACGTCGAAGCCGCTGGCGCTCATCCCGTTGAACCTCCTGGTGGAGGAGTCGCTGTCGAAGGACGGGCCTTCACCTGGATGCGGCGCCCGGCCGGGTCGACCAGGTCATAACCGGCGGTGACCGGAGCGGCCAGCGCCCCGCCATACATTGCGGCCGCGAGGTACTCGCCCACCTCCCCGACCAGACTCCGTGACCGGATGACCCCACGGCGTTTCAATTCCACCAGGGCCTTCCCGTGGGAACGGAACAGATCATGGACACTCAGCTCGGCAGCCGCCGGCAGGACAGGTTCGGTCATGGCGACATTCTTGCAGTGCCGCCGCCGCGCGGCATGCGATGATGGCCGGAAATATTCCCGAACCCAAAGGATGACCATGGCCCACCAGCACAACATCAACCCGGTCGCCGCACAGGCCCTGGTCGCAGAGATCAGGAGCCAGTGGCCGACGGCGTCCATGCTCGATTGGGCCAAGGTTGAAGCAACCAACGATGGGAGTGACTGGGGAGGGATTTCCGGCGTCGTGGCCGGCCAGCTATTTGACCGTGAGGGCGAGCACCTCGTCTACGAGCAGCCCGACCAGGTGAAGCTGCAGGAGATCGTGGCCAAGCACTCCGAGGCCTTGGGCTGGCACGAGGCCGACCTTGATGCGGCGCACTTCTTCTACCTACTTGAGGCCCGCGACGTCACCGACTGTGAGGACGGCTGGATGGAGATCGGGTTCAAACATGCCGGCTGGGAATTCCTCGAGCGCTAGGGTTCACGCGAGGCTGGTGAATTGTCTGACCCCTGCCGGACATCCAGGCATTCCCCGTGGAGGGTGGCCCAGTTCCTAGTCTCGGGATCGTGAGCGACGGGCGGGTTACGGATTCTGGTGCTGACCGTCGAAGAGGCCCGTGGAACTGCAGAGTACGTGAGCCAGTGCGGGACCTTCCTCGCACTATTCAGATCCCTCGATGACAAGGGCATGGACGCAGTAGTCCTTCAGAAGATGTCGGGCGGCCGAGGCCCCGTCCCCTTCGCGGACAAGCGTTGGCGTATGGAAAGTGGGGGGACGGGGGCGTAATATCCCTTCCCCGGGCCCGGCGGGTGCACCCCAATCCACCTAACGGAGAAAGTGTGGGACCTACGATGAGCAAGCAACAGCAAACCGGGCATCAACGTGATCTCAGCAGTCAGCTGAAGGATTTCATCGCCTCCTGGAAGCTGTCCGAATCGGACGATGTAAAGCTTGCTCCCGAGGAATTGTCTGACCTGGTGTTTTTCGTCGCGAAGCACGAGGAGCAGCAACCTCGGAGGAACCCGAACGACGAGATGTACTACTACGTCATTAGCCGGTGGTATGTCCCGGAAACGAACAGGTTGCACGAAAACCGCAACTACCCGAACAAGGATTCCCACAGGTACTGCACATATTCGAAGGGCAAGGGCGACAAGGACTGGGTAAGGGAGTCGTGTTACTAGCCAACCTGTAGAGGAAGTTGCCTAACCGAACCTGTGGCAACTGAAGGCTCCATCGGTCGCGCCCGGGAGATCATTAGGTCCCATTCCGCGTCGGTTCCCGTGCCGTATGATGCGACCACAGTTCCCCTGGCTGACCCTGCATTCTGCCCCGCCACCCTGCCCGCTCAGATGCCTACTGCTAAGGATGCGTGGAGGCTGCTGACCTCAGAGCTGAACTCATTCCACATCTTTTGTCCGAGAAGCCATGTTCTCCAAAAATTTGGAGTAGTCAGGGACAATCTTGGGCGCACAATATAGTGCGCTCTGGTCACTTCTACCGAGGCATGGCCAAGCTGGGCGGCTGCGGTCTCGTCGTTTACGTGCTCAGCCACTGCCGTTGCCACAGTCCGACGAAATGCGTGAGGTGTGATTCGCTCAGCGATTCCGCTCTTTGCCATTGCCCTTTTGAGTTCGGTGCGGACATTGGACGGTGTGACAAATGTCCCGTTCCTCGTGGAGAAAACAGCGTCCGTACGTGTCGGACTCGCATTCGCTTTCCGTCGCAGGAGCATCTCGACGGCCCAATCCGGGAGGTGAATTGTTCGTACGCTGGCGTGGTTTTTCGGCAGATCTTGTCGGAAGAACTGTTTCTTCGGCTCCACAAGTGTTCCTGTGACGTTCAGTGTCGGCGCCGGCGCCGACAAATCTAGGTCCTGCCATCTGATCGCGAGAACCTCTCCGATACGTAGGCCTGTCCCGGCCAGCAGCAGCATGATGTCTGCCAAACGGCTTGTGGGTTTGGGCCCTCCTACGCCTGGCTGTGGCATCCGACCCAGAGCGGAGATGTGCACCGCGGACGCGATCTCCGGACTCACTACTCCTTTCTTGTCGAGCCGCGGACGCGGGATCCTGCTTACACTTCGCACAGGGTTGTCTGGACGGTGCCCTTGGCGAACTGCATAGTCCATGATCTGTTGAAAGAGCTGCTTGGCCAGCTCCGCGGTTCGGTAGCCGGTTCCCTCTATCTTGTTATAGATGCCATGCAGGGCGATCTCACAGTCCGGCGTTCGGATCCCTTCGACACTGAATTTCCCAAGACGAGGGACGATATGGTCACGGGCATTGCTCTGGTACTTGAGCCACGTCTGCATCCTCAGACCATCAGTAGGGGTCCTGCCTGTCTGAGTTTCAACGTCGACCTCCACGGGAGCCGGTTTGTACGTGTCGAGCCATGCGGAGACCAGATCAGCCACCGTCAACTCCACCACCGCGTCGTCACTTGGATCGGGCTGGCGCTTTTCCCGCTCGGCCCTCACAGCACCTTTTAGCGAAGCCTCCGCAGCCCCTTTAGTTCGGCCCGTACGTCGCACCTGGTGTCCCTCACCAGACGCATCACGACATCTCCCTCGGGCTTCCCACCTCTTAGGCTGAATTTCCACCGTGGTAATTTTTCCGAGCTCCCACGCTGCTGCCATCGGGCGGCCCATCAGACGGACGCTTTCTGTTGCTGGGCGCCCAACCAGGATTCAACGTCTCCCACCCGATAGAGGACGCGTCCGCCGCCCATCCGCGTGTAACCAGGTCCAATGTCCATGCTGGCCCAATTAGCCAAAGTCCCGACACTGAGGCCGAGGTAGTCGGCAGTCTGCTTGCGTGTGAGCCACAAATTGAGCTCGTTCTGATCTCCGTTCATATTGGTTTCTATGCGGGCACTTCTGCGACGGCTGTCACGATGAAGTCTGGAATCGCTCCGGCACGTTTTCGGCACGCTTTGCACGCAGTGCGGCGCCGGAACGACCGGGCCGTGCCGAGCGAGGCAGCCCCTGCCTGGTTGCCGGTGCCCAGCAGCCAGCCCAGAAAAGCGTCCAGCTCCGCACGCCGGCTCACATCCGGGCGCTCAGCCGAGCGGCTCGCACCGCAACC